>NZ_BAAGYZ010000080.1:0-111373 GCF_054778995.1 Streptomonospora sediminis | reverse complement strand
GAAGCACCTTTCGCATGTCCAGAGGGGTCTGCGGTCACGCCCGCCGTGAAAGCCCGAGGTTAGCGTGCACGGGCAAGGCACGGGACGCGGAACCAGCGGCCCCCACCGCGGATGAGGAGCAGGCAGCCATGACCGACGCATTCGCCGGGTTCAGCGGCGGCGCGGCGGTTCGGCCGCCGGGTGTTCCCGCACATCGGGGGCTCGGGCTCTCCGCGGCCGGACGGGGGCTCCGTTGAGCCCCGGCAGCACCGGAGCCCGCGATATCGCGGACCACCATGCGACCGGGGCCCGGCCGCATCCGGGCACTGCGGCACACCCCAGCGCCGAGGGGCGCAGCTGGAGCGGGCCGCGCCTGTGGGACCTGCGCCGCCTGCGCACGGAGGAGCCCGCCGCCGCGGAGGTGGTCGCTGAGGCCCGCCGGCGCAAGGAGACCGCGCTGCAGGACTTCGGGGTCGGCCAGAGCGCGGTGGCGTCGTGGTTGTACGCCAAGTGCTACCACCACATCCCGACCACTGCGGTGCCCACCGCCGCGGTGGTGGCCACCGGCGACGGTTCCTGCGCCCTGCTGTACAACCCGTACTTCCTGGTGGAGCTGGACCCCGGCGGCGTCCGGTTCGTGCTCTTCCACGAGGCCCGGCACCTGATGCACCGGCATCTCCACGCGGATGAGCACCTGCGGTCCGATCCGCTCTTCGCGCTGGCAGCCGAGGTCGCCATCAACCATGTCGCCCTGCGCCGGTTGAAACGCTCCGGCCTGCCCACTGTTGGCGACGAGCCGGTCGGCGTCGACCCGGGCCTGGTGTACAAGAAGTACCGGAAGGATCTGGCGCACCAAGGGCTGTCCCCGCTGCCGTACGACGAGTTCAGCCGCACCGACCTCACCGTGTACAGCGAACTCCGCCGCATGGCGGCCCCGGCCAATGAGGCGGTGCCCGGCTACTGCGTGCACCTGGAGGACGGTTCCGGGAGCGGCGCCGGCGACGGCGTCCCGCTGGACTCGGAAACCGTGGAGTGGCTGGGCGGCGAGGTCTTGCGCGAGTCGGTACAGGCCGCGCTGCGCGGCAACCCCACGGCCCGCGGTGAACTGCTGGACCTTGCCGATCGCACAACCGACGGCGGCGAACGGCTCGCCCGGATGTGGGGCACCCTCGGGCTGGACCGGCTGCGCGGAACCACCCCGAAGACCCGCCGCGTCGACTGGTGGCAGCGCTGGTTGGCCGACGTGCTCGCCTCGAAGCTGGACGAAAGCGAACGGCTGGTCTACCCGAAGAAACACGGCGCGATCATGCTGGCGCTGGGCCATGACCCGATGCTGTCCCGGTGCGGACCGGAGCGGACAAAGGTGGTGCTCATCGCGTTCGACACCTCGGGATCGATGCCCGACTCCGTGGTCGAGTGGCTGACCACGCTGGTGGGGCGGACCGACGGGGTCGAGACCCACTGGCTCGCCTTCGACGGCGAGGTGGCGCCGTTCGTGCCGGGGGACGGGGTGGTCGGCGGCGGCGGAACCGACTTCCAGAACGTGGTCGACTACGCCGAGGGGCGGCTTGAGGTGAACGGCCGGCTGCTCGCGGCCGATCCCGACGCGATCATCATGGTCACCGACGGGCACGCGCCCGCCGTCACCCCGGCTGAGCCCGACCGCTGGATCTGGCTGATCACCGACAACGGCGACGACTGGCCGGAACGGCACCATCCCCCGATGGCCTGCCATCGGGTCGCACCCGGACGATGACCGCAACCGAAGAGAGGACCCCCGTGTCCGTTGGGGAAGCGCCCGCAGCGAACCAGGAGACCGCCCCCGGGGCAGAGACCCGGCCCCCATCCCCGGCAGGCGGGGGCCGGCAGTGGAAACCGACCGCCACCTACCCGGACCCGCCGGCGGAGGGCCCCGGCGCGAAGCTGGAGCGGTTCATCGACGCGATGGTCGCCACCGGCCAGACCGGGCAGATCTTCGGCGAGCACGGCATCGGCAAGACGTCGACGTTCGTGTCCTACGTGCCCGCGCGGTTCCCCGGCACCACCCTGGTCACCCTGCCTGCGGCCAACCTCGCCCCCGATGACCTGCTGGTCAACGCCCCGGTGCGGGACGAACACACCGGCGAGCTCATGCTCCGCCAGCTCATCATGCGCCAGCTCGTGCCCGGCAGACCGTTCGTCCTGCTCATCGACGATTCGCTGCAGGCCGGCAGCACGGTGCAGTCGCAGCTCATGCAGATCGCCTGCAACTGGACCCTGGGCGGGCACGACCTGCGTGAACTGGGGTGCATCGGGGTGTTCCTCGCCGACAACGAGTCGCTGGCCGAAACCGGGGTGCGCAGGTCCGACCCGGCGATCCTGGACCGGATGGTGACCATCCGGCTCGGCGTCAACGACACCGCGTGGCGTTGGGCGCTGGCCGCACGGTTCCCCGATTGGGATCTCGGCGGCGTGTTCCGGTTGTGGGCCGCGCTCAGCCCGCAGCTGCGCTACCTGCTCTCGCCGCGCACCCTGCAGCACGTCCTCGACTGCGCTCGCGCGGGGTTCCCCCTGGCCTGGGGGCTTCCGCTGCTGAACGGCAGCCGGATGGCACTGGTCGAGGAGGGCGCGGACGGGAAACCGGGCCGCGACCGCACCGCCGATGTGCTCGACGGCCTCGCCGCGGAGGTCGGTACCGGCAACCCCGCCACCGTGGCCGACCCGGTCCGGCGCATCCTCCGGGCCGCGATGAAGCACCGTTGGGCGGTGCTGCTGCAGGGGCCTCCCGGATGCGGCAAGACCGAGATCACCAAGCAGCTCGCCCGCGAGGAGACCGGCCGCGAACCCGTCTACTTCTCCCTGCCGGTCACCAGTGTCGAAGACCTGTGCGTCCCCGTTCCCACCGCCGAAGGGGCGCTCGACGCCATGCTGGCCGAGTCGCTGCTCGCCCCCGAACCCAAGGTGCTGGTGTGGGACGAGTACAACCGGCCGAAGGACAAGTCGACCTTTGCCAAACTGATGGAGGTCACCCAGGAGTGGACGCTCGCCGGGCGGTCGATCCCCAACCTGCGGGCGCAGGTGGCGCTGCAGAACCCGCCGTACCACCTGGGCCGCAAACTGCTGGTCGCCGCCAACAACGTGGCCCAGGCCAGCCGGTTCACGATCAGCTACGAGGTACACCCCGAGGACATCCCGGCCAACGAGTGGCTGATCTCCACCTACGGCGAGACCGCCGAAACGATCCTGGAGTGGTGGAAGAACGACATCGACGACGAAGGGCGCGATTGGGTCACCAAACGCACCCTGGAGCGGCTGATCAAGTTGCATGAGCAGGGCGACGTGCCGCTGCAGTCGGCGCTGATGTACCTGGGTGACGGCGAGTACGCCCCGGTCCCGCTCTCCGAACTGGAGGCCCGGCTGGCGGAGCGGCCCACGATCGGCCTGACCGAGCTTGCCGCGAACCGCGCCGCATGGGAGGCGCGGCTGGCCGCCGCGACCGAGACATCCGAGGAGGGCACCAACGACACCGACCTGGTCCACCAGGTGCTCTCCAACGCCGAGGTCTCGCAGCTGGAGCGGCATCTCGACGTGGTGGCGCGGCTGCTGCCGCACCTGCCGCCCAAGCTGCGAGCCACCTACCTGGTCGGCCAGACCGCGGAGCGGCAGAACTTCTGGCTGACCGCGCTGGCCCGCATGGCCGAACTGGCGCAACCGGACCAACCAGACCAACCGGACCAACCAGACCAACCGGCGGAAACGGCCCCGTCGGCTGACCCGGCCGAACCGGCCGGGTCCGGGCAGCACCGGTAGCGTTCTGTTGCCAGGCCACCGAGTAGCTCAGCGATACCCCGCGCAGTCGGCCGGTTTGCCCGCCCACTCGACTTCGGCGATGTAGCGCCAGGCGTCGGGGCGTGATCCGTCGGTGTCGGTGAAACCGTAGATTCCGGCCAAGCCGCCGCTGGAGACCGTCTGGCCCGCCCAGCGGGCGCGGCCGGGATCGGCGGCCAGGGCGGCCACCGCCCGTCCGACGTAGGCGGGGCTCTCGGAGATGCAGAAGTGCGGCTGGTCCTTGATCGCGTCGCGCCAGGTGGCCTCGGTGACCCCGAAGGCGTCCAGCATCATCTCCGAGCGCAGCCACCCGGGTGTCAGCGCGATGGCGGTGCCCTCGGTGGGCGCCATCTCCTCGGCTTGGGCCAGTGCCATGCGCTGCACCGAGACCTTCGCCAAGTCATAGAAGCAGCCGACGGAGGAGCGGTACGCGGCGTTGGCCTCGGCGGTGCCGTCGGTCATCTCCACAACCAGGCCGCCGGGCGCACGGTTGAGCAGGGGCAGTGCGTAGTGGCTCGTGATGAGGTGGGTGTCGACACCCAGCCGCAGTTGCCGCAGGCCCTGCTCCAGGGAGTGCTCCCACAGCCGTTTGCCGAACACGGTGTAGATGTCGCCGCCCCAGATGTCGTTGATCAGGATGTCCAGGCGGCCCTGCTCAGTGTCGATGCGCTCGATCAGGAGCCGCACCTGGTCGGGATCGAGGTGGTCGACCGGTATCGCGATGGCGGTGCCGCCGGCGGCCCGCACGAGCTCGGTGGTCTCCTCGATCGTCTCGGGCCGGTCCATCTCCGAGCGGGCGGCGCGGGTGGTACGGCCGGTGGCATAGACGGTTGCCCCGGCGCGGCCCAGTTCCACCGCGATCGCGCGACCCGCTCCGCGGGTGGCCCCGGCCACCAGGGCCACCTTGCCGCGCAGCGCCTCGCCGTTCGTCTCACCCATCGTTTTCATGTCTCTCCGTGCTCGTCGGACTTGTTGCCGCCGTGCCTGTTGTACGCGCCGTTCCTGGCGTTCTCTGGCAGGAATTCAGCGACGGCCATTCCGGACGGGTCGGTCCGGATGACCGGTGTTCATGTCCGTGTGGCGGCCCGGCCACTTCGGCTCCCTAGCGTTGCGCACGCCCCTCGGCCGCGCTGACCTGCGCGGTCTGCGCACCCCCACGGCTGGAGTCCACTCGTGCAGTACCCGGACAGGATTGAATCGCCGCCGCTTTCCGAGCTTGCCGAGCGCCGGCTGTCGCGCCGGACCGCGATGGCGGGCGGCCTCGCCACCGCCACCGCGGCGTTCTTCGGCACCGCGGCGCCGGCGGCGGCCGATGGCCACGGCAGGCCGGACCACGCGGGAGGCCATGGCCGAGGCAAGCGGCTGCTGGGATTCCCCGCGGTCGAACCCGGTGTCGCCGACGAGGTCGCGGTGCCGCCGGGATACAAATACCAGGTGCTTTACCCCTGGGGCCACCCGATCGTGCCCTCCGGCCCCGCGTTCGCCGAGGACGCCGGCAACAGCGCCGCCGACCAGGCCCAGCAGGCGGGCGACCACCACGACGGCATGTGGTTCTTCCCGATCCGGGGCCACCACCACGGGCTGCTTTGCATCAACCACGAGGCCACGACCGAGCGGCTGCTGCACACCGACGGCGAGGCCGACTGGTCGCCGGAGAAGACCGCGAAGTCGATGGCCGCGCACGGCGTCTCGGTCATCGAGGTCGAGCAGGAGCGCGACGGCCGGTGGCACCTGGTCGAGTCGCGGTTCGCCCGCCGGTTGACCATGACCACCCCGGCCGAGATCACCGGCCCGGCGGCCGGCCACGAGCTGATGCGCACCAACGCCGACCCCGACGGCGTGCGCGTGCTGGGCACGCTGAACAACTGCGCCAGCGGCCCCACGACGTGGGACACCTACCTGACCTGCGAAGAGACCACCAACAAGTACTTCTACCCCGGCGAGCAGCCGCCGGAGGCCGGCTCGGCCGCGGAGCGCTACGGCATCGGCTCGGAGAGTCCGTACCCGTGGTACACCACCGAGGACCGGTTCGACATGACGGTGGAGCCGAACGAGTTCAACCGGTTCGGCTGGGTGGTCGAAGTCGACCCCTTCGACCCGGAATCAACGCCGAAGAAGCGGACGGCCCTGGGCCGGATGGAGCACGAGAACGCGGTCGTCGTTCGCGGCAGGCACGGCGAGGCCGTGGTCTACATGGGAGACGACAGCCAGTTCGACCACTTCTACAAGTTCGTGGGCGCGGAGCCGATCCACAAGGCGCGCAGGCAGGGGCGCAGCCCGCTCGACGAGGGGACGCTGTACGTCGCCAAGTTCGAGGAGGACGGCGCAGGCAAGTGGCTGCCGCTGGTCCACGGCGAGCCGGGCCTGACCGAGGCGGACGGCTTTGCCGACCAGGCCGAGGTGCTCATCCATACGCGCCTGGCGGCCGACGCGGTGGGAGCCACGCCGATGGACCGGCCCGAGTGGTGCACCGTGCAGCCGCACACAGGGGCGGTGTTCTTCACCTGCACGAACAACACGGCCCGCACCGAGACGGTGAACCCCGCGAACCCGCGGCTGGAGAACCGCTACGGGCACATCATGAAGATCGACGAACACCGCAACCCCAGTGCGGAGAAGTTCGACTGGGATGTCTTCCTGCTCGCCGGCGACGAGGCCAGCGGCGCCACCGTGCAACCGGACCAGGCGTTCGGATCGCCGGACGGGCTGTGGTTCGACGGCGACGGGCGGCTGTGGATCCAGACCGACGGCACCCAGCCGCAGGTCGACGGCGCCGACCAGAACAACCAGATGCTGGCGGCCGACACCCGCAGGGGTGACATCCGCCGGTTCCTGGTCGGCCCGCCGGACTGCGAGATCACCGGGATCACCTCGACCCCGGACGGCAGGTCGCTGTTCGTGAACATCCAGCACCCGGGCGACTCCGGTACGCCGGAGAGCCCGCGCAAGAGTTCCAGTTGGCCCGACCACAGCGAGACCGGCCGCCCCAGGTCGGCGACCATCGTCATCACCAGGGAGGACGGCGGCGTGGTCGGGGGCCCCTGATGCGCTGATTGCGCTGCGGCCCCGAACGCCGCGCCCCGGAGCCGTGCGGCGCCGCCCGATCGGGTGGCGGCGGTGCGGCTCCGGGGCTTGCGCATTGCCGTCGCCTGCACCGGCACCGGTCATCGAGGCGTGACCGGTGCCGGCCGGCGGGTTACTTGGCGCGCGGGGTCGCCGGGACGGGGCGGGTGCGGATGCCGGAGCGGGGAGGTTCGGCGTGGATCCGCGGGCGGGGGCGCAGGGAGGCGCGCGAGCACATCCGGCACGGGCAGCAGTGGTGCGGTGCGTTCGTCATGCTGCTGATTATCGCCGGTGGCACCGACAAAAACCTGAGTACGGCTACTCGGATCCGCCGCCTGTGCGCTGGCCGTGTTCCCCTTTCCGGGCGGCCGGATCCGGCCGGTCGCCGAGCGCTTGGGCCAGGAGTTCGCGCAGCCGGGTCCGATCGGTTTCGTCCAGCTCGGCGAGGAGCCGGTCCTCGGCTGCAGCGACCCGGTGCCCGCCCTGCTGTGCGGTCTCGCGGCCGTCCGGGGTCAGGGTGAGCAGGTAGGCGCGCCGATCGTCGGGACTGCGCCGCCGTTCGACCAGGCCGTGCTGGTCGAGGGCGTCGACCAGGCCGACGATGGTGGTCCGGTCGATGCCCAGGCGCTGCCCCATTTCCTGTTGGGTCATCGGGCCTTCCGCTGCGAGTAGGGCGAGTGCGGCCTGATGCTTGACGTTGATGCCGAGAGGCTCCAGTTCGCCCGCCTCGTGGTCGAGGGCCCGCAAGTAGAGCTTCCCGAGGAGGAAGCTGAACCTGTTGAGCAGTGAGGGAGGGAACTCGCCGGTCATGGCGCAACCGTAGCAGCGGTGCCGATTAGACCTTCTGCTGATTATCAGTATTACTGTTATAGTTTCCTTCGGATACCGGCGAAGTCCGACGAATCGGAGGAAGCCATGCAGGCGGTACAGGCCACACGCTTCGGCGGCCCCGAGGTCCTGAAGGTCTGCGATGTGCCGGAACCCGTGGCAGGAGCGGGTGAAGTGGTGGTCGAGTCGGCCGCAGCCGACGTCCTCACGCTCGACGCCCTCGTGCGGAGCGGAGCGCCCGGACCGTGGCACGTGCGGCCGCCCTACATTCCGGGCAGGGGCGTAGCCGGACACGTGGTTTCGGTGGGGCCAGAAGTCGACCCCGGCCTGCTCGGCCGGCGAGTTGCAGCCAAGCCCGGCCGCGCCGTCGCCGGCGCCGGGTTCGGCAGCGTCGCTGAGGCCGCCCGGAGCGCGCCGCCGACCGGCGGCTACGCCGAGCGTGTCGTCACCCCCGCCGAGAACCTGCTGGATGTACCCGCCAACCTGACCTTGCGCGCGGCGGCGGCCCTGGTCAACGACGGAATGACCGCCATGCTGCTCTCGCGGGCGACCCGTCCCCAACCTGGGGAAACCGTATTGGTGGCGCCGGCCGGCGGCGGACTGGGCAGCCTGCTCGTCCAGTGCGCCCGCGCCGCGGGCGCCACCGTGATCGCCGCGGCCCGCGGTCGGCACAAGCTGGACCTCGCCCGCCGACTCGGCGCCGACCGCGCCTTCGACTACTCGGCCGGCGACTGGACCGAACAGGTCCGCGCGGCGACCGGCGGCGCCGGTGCCGACGTCGTACTGGACGGGGTCGGCGGGCCGATCGGCGCCGCCTCATTCGGTGCCGCCGCACACGGCGCCCGCTTCGTTGCGTTCGGCGCCGCCGGTGGCGGGTTCACCCGGATCGACGGCCAGGATGCACAGCGGCAGCAGGTCACCGTCATGGGACTGCCGGACATGCCGATGGTCCCCGGAGACGAGACGCGGCTTGCCGCCGCTGCGCTGGCCGAGGCTTCCGCCGACCGGATCGCGCCCACTATCGGGCAGGTGTTCGCGCTGGGCGACGCCGCCGCAGCCCACCGCGCCGTCGAGGAGCGCGCCGTGGTCGGCAAGACGCTGCTGCTGCCCTAAAACCCCGGCGCAGCCTGCACGGCTACCGGCGCCCGCCGCCGACCGGCCGGCTGCGGCCGTCCGGACGGAGGTCGGGCGCAGCCGCCGGCTCGGCGGTGCAGACCAGGTAGGCGAGCTCGACCGAGCACTCGTCCTTGGGGGTTTGCACCGGGTCGCTCAGGTAGAACTCGAACCGGCCGCCCCACACCCGGTTGTCGCCCTCGCCGCGGTCCACCCACGCCAGCCCGTGTTCGGCCGCCCAGCCCTGCAACCGGGTGTGGGCGCCGTCGATGCGCTCGGGATCGCCCGTGTGCACCAGGGTCGCGTAGGCGCCGGCGGGCACCGACCCGGCAACCACACGGCCCTCGCCCGCCACCGCGGTGCCGACCGGGGCGCCCACCTCGATGATGTGTTCGCGATCGCCGCCGCCGATCACCCAGTAGCGGAAAAACGGCGGGCCGGACGCAGCGAGGTCCTTGCTGCGCAGCCAGTCCCGCACCTCGGTGACCAGCGCGGCCGCCTTGCTCCACTCCCGCGGAGTCACCTTGGCCGGGATGGCGACGTAGGGTTGTTCCGCGCGCACCTCTTGTTTGGGTCCGCTGGCCATTGACTCCTCCAGAGTTCCACTCGCCGGCGACCGCGGCTGCCTGCACCGTTCTGCGCTGCCAACTCTCCCTGTTCGCCGTGCCGATCGCCCGTAGGCGCACGGCGTGGCGGGCCGACCGGCCGCTGCCTGGCCGGGATCCGGCGGTCGGGAAAAGCGGTTGCCCGGATCACAGGCGTGGGTGCGAACCGGCGCATAGTCTGGAAAACGGACCGAAGTTCTGCTGGTACCCCGAACCAGGGAAGCTTCAGGGGCTTCCCCCATACCGTGCGGCTTGCGGGCCGCCCATGATGGGGGATGGGAAGAACCCGCGGCCGCCCACGGCGGCGGCCCAGCGTCGAGGAGTTGAGGGTGGCCGTGTACGAACCGCCGTCTCCACCGCCCGCAGGCGGAGGGTCGGGGCCAGTCCCGGAACGCCGCCGTACCGGCGGTGGCGAACTCCGGTTGACCCATGCCGACCGCGACGCCGCGGCCGAAACCTTGCGCGAGGCCTACGCCTCGGGGCAGCTGGACGAGAGCGAGTTCGACGAGCGGCTCGGGCTCGCCATCAACGCCAAGTTCCCCTCCGAACTGGAGCCGCTGCTCACCGATCTGGTGCGCGCCGGCCAGAGCGCTCCCGATTCCGGCCCGCGCGTTACCGGCGCCACCCCGGCCGCTTCCGAGAACGCGCCGGGAGCCGACCGGCTCCTGGCCGGGATCGGTCATGCTTCCGGGTACGTCTCCTCATTTGTCGGCCCCCTGGTGCTGCTGCTGGCCAGCAGGCAGGCGTCGCCGTTCGTGCGCCGGCACATCACCGAGGCACTGAACTTCCAGGTCACCGTGGCGGTGGGCACGATCGCGGCGATGGGGCTGAGCTTTCTGATCCTGCCGCTCATCGCCTGGGGTTTCATGATGCTCGGCTGGCTGTTCCTGCCCGCGGTGGCCGGGCTCACCGCGCTGTTGGGCGGCAACATGCGCTATCCGCTGACCTGGCGGCCGGTGCGCGCGGAACAGGTCGGCGACCAGCAGGCGCCCGGCAAGTCCCGCGGCGGCGGCAAGTAGGCAACCGGCAAGCAGGCGGTCGCCAATAGCCGGCAGGCGGTGCCGGACGGCACCGGCCCCGCCGGTGCCGCGGCGGGGCCGGAGGCCGTGCGTGTCGGGGCTCGCCCCGTTCGGTTACTGGGTCACGCGGCCGTTGAGGTCGCTGGCGGCCTGCTTGGCTCCCGCGGCAGCGGTGTCCTTGGCCTCTTCGGCGTCGTCCTTGAGCTGCGCACCGGTGCCGGTCACCCGCTCTGCGGCGTCCTTGGCCTTGGCGGCGAGCTGATCGCGGGTCTCGCGGACCTGGTCGCGGGCTTGGTCGAGGTTCTGCTGCCATTCGGCGTCCTGGGCGGCCCGGCGCAGTCTGATGACGCCGTAGACCGCGGCCGCGCCGGCAACGGCGACTCCGGCGAAGACGAGGCCGCGGGGGACACTGCGGCCGGACCCGCGCCCCAGGATCCCGCGGCGCTTGGGCTTCTTGTAGGGCTCCACGCGCTGGGCCGCGTCGCTGAGGAGGCCGGCCACGCGCGGCGCAACGGTGTCCTCGACGCGGTGCGCCGCGGTCTCCAACCGGGGAGCGGTCCACCCGCGCGCCTCAAGCAGGCGCTGGGCGGCGAGCATCCGCGCTTGGTCGGCGTAGGGACCGAATCGTGCGGACTGTCCGCGTGCGAGTTCCTGCAGTCGGGCCAATGCCGCCTCAGCCTCGAAGCCGCCCTCGTGGCGCTTCAGCGTTCTGGGCACGGTGACCTCCTTTGCTTTTACGTTCCTGGTGCCCCTGCCCGCTGGGCAGCGACGTATGCGGGTGCCATCGGCCACACCGGCCGCCAACCGGGCCGCCGCTGGGCGTTTTCGGCGTTATCCACGTGTTATCACCAACATACTCGGCATTCGCCCGGCGTCCTCCGATTCGACACGCATCGGCCGGAGGTGGTCCCGGCATCCACCTGTTGTGCGCGCCGCCGGGTGCCGCCGTGCGGCGATCGGCCCACGGATACGCGCGATCGGGCCTGTGCGCGGGGACGCAGCCGGGCCGCTGCGGGTAACGTGGGCGGGGCAAGCGAACACAACGGAAAGGCACACCCAGGTGTCCGAGGTCAACGGTCAGCCCCACGCGCGGCTGAACACCACACAGGGGACGATCGTCGTCAAGCTCTTTGCCGAGCTGGCCCCTGAGACGGTCGAGAACTTCATCGGCCTCGCCGAGGGATCGAAGCAGTGGATCGACCCCACCACCGGCAAACCGAGCAACGAGCCGCTGTACAACGGCACGATCTTCCACCGGGTCATCGACGGGTTCATGCTCCAGGGCGGCGACCCGCTGGGCAACGGCCGCGGCGGTCCCGGGTACAAGTTCCGCGACGAGTTCCACCCTTCCTTGAAGTTCGACCGCCCCTACCTGCTGGCGATGGCCAACGCGGGTCCCGACACCAACGGTTCCCAGTTCTTCATCACGGTGGGCAGCCCTTCCTGGCTGACCGGCAAGCACACCATCTTCGGTGAGGTCGTCTCGGGCACCGAGGTCGTCGACCAGATCTCCAAGGTCGACACGAACGAGCAGGACCGCCCGGCGAAGGACATCACCATCTCCTCCGTCGAGATCGAGCGTTCCTAGGCGGCCCCGCTCCCATGGACTCCTCCCCCGCCGAAGGCGCCGAATCCGGCGCTGCGGCAGTTCCCACGTGCTACCGGCACCGCGACCGCGAGACCTACCTGCGGTGTTCCCGGTGCGACCGCTCGATCTGCCCTGACTGCATCCGCGAGGCCCCCGTTGGCCAGCACTGCCCGCAGTGCGTCTCCGAGGGCAACCGGACCATGCGGGCTTCGCGCACCGTCTTCGGCGGTCGGGTCGCCGCGCGGCCCGTCGTCACCTGGGTTCTGCTGGCGGCGATGGGGGCGGGGTTCGTGGCCCAACTCGCCGATCCGCGGCTGGCGGGTGCCTTTGGCATGTCGGGCGAAATGGCCGCGTACGCCGGGCAGTGGTACCGGCTGATCACCGCCGCGTTCCTGCACGGCGGCGTGATGCACCTGCTCTTCAACGCTTTGGCGCTGTACATCCTTGGCCAGCAGGTCGAAACCGTGCTGGGCCACGCGCGCTATGTGGCGCTGTGGGTGCTCAGCGCCCTCGGCGGGTCGGTGCTGAGCCTGCTGCTGGCGCGCGAGGAGCTGTCGGTCGGCGCGTCGGGCGCCATTTTCGGGCTGTTCGGCGCGGTCTTCGTGATCGGCCGCAGGCTGCAGCTCGACACCCGGTTCGTGGTCGGCCTGCTGGCGGTCAACCTGCTGATCACGTTCGTGGTGCCCAACATTTCCTGGACCGGGCACATCGGCGGGTTGGCCACCGGGCTGCTGCTGGCCGCCGTATACGCCTACCTGCCGCCGGGTTCGACGGCTGCGGGCGCGGCCGGCCAGCGGAGCCGCACGCTTGTGCACTGGTCGGCCACCGCCGGTGTGGCGGTGCTGCTGGCGGTCGTGGCGGCAGCGGGCGCTGTGCTGCTCTTCCCGAGCTGAATCGGCGGTACGGCGCCATCCGGCGTATCATTCGGCGCATTCCGCGGGATCGATGGAGCAGCGCGCGCCCGCTCGCCCGGGCCGCCCGCCACCCTTGGCGCGGCCTTTTGCTGCAGACCGGCCGTCGTCCGGCAAGCCATCAGGCCGTATAACCCGTACAACCTGCCGTTGCCGTTGCCGCCGAACGCAGCGGGCCCTGGCCGCGGGCATGCGGAATCCAGCTACCCACAGCTTGTGGATAACTCTGTGGACAGCGGTCGCGCCGCTTGTGGAGTGTTCAGTAAAAACAGGCCGTGGCCTGCGAGGACGCGCCGGGGCGTCAGTGCCAGCGCGTACCCAGGATGAGGGCCATGATGATGCCGCCGAACCCGATGGCCAGGTTCCAGTTCCCCAGATCACTCATGTACGGGATCATCGAGCCGGCGATGTAGTACACCGCAATCCACAAGACGCCGAGCACCATGAGAGTGACCAGTGTCGGCAGCACCCAACGCGGACTGACCTTCGGCTTGGCCGAGGAGGGCGGAGGCGTGTAAACGGCCTTCTTCTTGCGATCGTTGCGGGACTTGGGCACGGTCGCTGCTCCAAAAACGAATCGGCCGGAACTGACGATGAACGGGTGCCTGCGCTCCCAGTCTAGCCCCAACAGTGTGCATCCGGGACGCCCGAAGCGGCCGAGTCCTGCACTACCGACTTGCCGACCTGCGCAAAAGCCCCGCTGACCGGGGACGGGACGGACTTGCCGACCGGTCCCCGGCCGAAAGTGCGGATTGGCAGACCGCCAGGTGCGCCGAGGCGCTACTCCTCGCCGTTGCCGTTACCGGGGTTCCACGGCAGTTCGGTGGGCCACCCCGGAGGAGGCTGGTCACCGGTGTTGCCGTCTTCGGGGGTTTCCGGAAGATCGGTGGTCGGCGGGGTCTCGGGTTCCTCGGGCTCCGTGGCGATGAACACGGTGACCGAACTGCCCGGATCGACCTCCGTGCCGGCGCCGGGGTCCTGGCGCACCACCCGCCCCGGCTCGACGTCCTCGCTGGCCTCCTCCTGGAAGCTGGGCGTGAGACCGAGGTCGCTCAGTGTGCTCTCGGCCTCGTCCTGGGTCTGGTTGCTCAGGTCGGGCACGGCGACCTGTTCGGGACCGGTGGAAATGACCAGGTCGATCCGGCTGCCGGGGTCGGCGGACTGCCCGCCGGGCGGACTCGTGCGGATCACCTGGCCCTCGTCATAGGACGCCGAGGCCTCTTCGCTCGTGTCGCCGACTTCGAACCCTTCGTCCTGCAGCATCTGGGTCGCGGTTTCGCGGTCCTGGCCGACGACATCGGGAATCTGCTGGGCCCCGGGACCGCTCGAGACCCGCAGCGTGATGTCGCTGCCGGGGCTGCGCTCCTGGCCGGCCGGCGGATCGGTGCCGATCGCGTTTCCTTCCGCGATGTCGTCGTGGTTCTCCTCCTCGACCGACACGTTGGTGAACCCTTGCTCGGACAGCGTGTTCTGGGCCTCGGACTGTTCCATCCCCTGGACCTTGGGAATGGAGATGCTTTCGGCGGTGGGCTGGTTGAACAGCCACACGGCAAAGCCCAGTGCCGCCAGTACGGCGACGGCCAGCACGATCCACAGGGCGGTGCGCCGCCCCTTGCCTTGGTCGCGGTCGTCGTAGTAATCGTCGTCGTCATAGTCGTCGCGGCCGCGGTTGTCGACCGGAGGCAGCGCGGTCGTCGATCCCGCGGGGGCGGGGGCCATGGCCATGGTGCTCGCCTCAGTGGGCATGCCCTGCAGACCGCGCTGGATGTCCTGGCGCATCTCCTCGGCGGTCTGGTAGCGGTCCTCGCGGTCCTTGGTCATCGCACGCAGCACGACCTGCTCCACCCAGGCGGGGACCTCGGGGTCGACCTGCGAGGGCGGCACCGGGTCTTCGCGCACGTGCTGGTAGGCGATGGAGACCGGGGAGTCGCCGGTGAACGGCGGGCCGCCGGTGAGCAGCTCGTAGAGGACACAGCCGGTGGAGTAGATGTCGCTTCGCGCGTCGACCCGCTCGCCGCGTGCCTGCTCCGGAGAGAGGTACTGGGCGGTACCGATGACCTGGGAGGCCTGGGTCATGGTGGCCTGGTTGTCGTTCATCGCGCGGGCGATGCCGAAGTCCATCACCTTGACCTCGGCCGCACGGGTCAGCATGACGTTGGCCGGCTTGATGTCGCGGTGCACAATGCCGTTCTGGTGGCTGTACTCCAGCGCGCGCAGAATGCCCTCGGTGACCTCGGCGCAGCGCTCCGGCAGCAACCGCCGGTCGTCGTCGAGCAGCTCCTTAAGCGTGCGGCCGTCGACGTACTCCATGATGATGAACGGGATCGCCAGGCCGTCGACCATGTCCTCGCCGGTGTCGAACACGGCGATGATCGAGGAATGGTTCAGCGATGCCGCCGACTGGGCCTCGCGCCGGAACCTCTCCTGGAACGTGTGGTCGCGGGCGAGATCGTGGCGGAGTGTCTTGACTGCCACCATCCGGTCCAGCCGCAGATCACGGGCGCGGTAGACCTCGGCCATACCGCCTCGCCCGATGACCTGATCGAGCTCGTAGCGGCCGCCGAGTAGCCGTGGCTGTGACATGTCGTGAACTGTTCCTCGTTATCTGCGCGGTACTCCGCGTCGCCGGGAGCGTATCGGATGGTCGGGTCGTCTGCGGTTAGCCGGCCTCCGGATCCGTGCCGGTGCTGTCTCCGGCGCCCCCGCCATCGTCCTCGGGGCCTCCGGTTTCTTCGGGAGGCGGGACGTTTCCGCCGCCATCGGGGGGAGACTCTCCGGTGTCCGGGGGATCCATTGACGAACCTCCATCGGCGGGCGCGCTCGGCGGGGGAGATTCGGTCGAACCGCTGGGTGCGGACTCGTATTCGGGGAGGTCGTTCTCAGTCGGAACGTAGTCGTCGGTGTCGGTATCGGTGTCGGTATCGCCGGTCTCCGACGGCGACGGGGACGGTGGCGGCTCGGCTGAGCCGCTCTGCGACGGGGTCGGCTCCATGTTGCCCACGTTGTTGCCTTCGGACTCGGGCGTACCGAACTCCCGCCCGGCCCAGACCACCCCGAACACCAGGATGACCGTTGCCGCCACTGCAGCAAGTACGAGCGGCAGGGTGGTCCGGCGCCTCGGCCCGGTGGCCGCGCCAAGACTATCGGACCCGCCTGCGCCGTTCCGCTGCGGCTGCGCGCCGGTCGGGGCTCCGCCCGCGACGGGCGTGAACTCATCGGGCGAGGCGGAAACGGCCGTGGCGCCGGCGACCATGGTGCGCGCCGGGTCGGGCAGGTCCATGGCGGTGGTGGCGCCGCCCACCGCAGCGCCCATATCGTTGCGCAACCGCTGGGCGAGCGCCGCGACCTCGCCGGCCGAGCCGGGGCGGTCGCCGGGCGCTTTCTCCAGCAACTGTTCAACCAGCGCGGCGGTCTGCTGCGGAACGGAACCGGGCAGCGGCGGTGGCGGCTCGCGCGTGTGGGCCAGGGCCAGGGCAAGCGGTGTGTCGGCGGTGAACGGCGGCTGGCCGGCCAGGCACTCGTAGGCCACCACGCCCAGCGCGTAGATGTCGGAGGCAAAGGTCGCCGGGCGGCCCGAAGCCTGCTCCGGCGAAATGTACTGGGCCGTGCCCATGACCATGCCGGTCTGGGTGAGGGTCACCGACTCGTTGCCGCGGGCGATCCCGAAGTCGGTCAGCTTGACCGTGCCGTCATCGGTGACCAGCAGGTTTCCCGGCTTGATGTCGCGGTGCACGACACCGCGGGCGTGCGCCGCCGCCAGCGCGGCCGCGGCCTGGCCGGCGATGTCGAGCGTGACACTGGGCTCCAGGCCGTCGTTGCGGCGCAAAATCGACGACAGCGGCTCGCCCGGCACGAGTTCCATGATGAGGAACGCGCGGCCGCCCTGCTCGCCGTAGTCGTAGACCTGGGCGATGCCGGGGTGCGACAGCCCCGCAGTGATGCGGCCTTCGGTGCGGAACCGCTCGCGCGAGGTGGGCTCGGCCATCTGCGCGGGGTGCAGCAGTTTGACGGCGACCTCGCGGTTGAGCAGGGTGTCGTCGGCGCGCCAGACGCTGCCCATACCCCCGGAGCCGATCTGCTCCTTGAGCTCATAGCGACCGCTGAGGACCGTGCCCGCCAGGACGTCCTCAGAGCCGGAGGCCCCGGGGGCGCCCGCGTCGTTCTCGCTCACTCGTTGATCACAGCTTCCATCATGTCCTTCGCGATGGGGGCCGCAAGTGTGCCGCCGCTTCCGCCGCCGTGCTCGACGACGACCGCGACGGCGACTTGGGGGTCCTCCGCAGGTGCGAAGGAGATGAACCAGTTGTGGGTGGGACCGCTGGCGGTCTCGGCGGTGCCGGTCTTGCCGGCGACGTGCATACCGGGGATGGCGCCACCGGGTCCGGAGGCTTGGTCGCCCTCGGTGACACCGATCATCATCTCGGTCAGGTCCTCGGCGGTGCTGGAACTGATCGCATTGGAGTAGACCTCCGGCTGGGCGGCCTGGACTTCCTCAAGGTTGGAGTTCTGCACGGAGTCGATCAGGTAGGGCTTCATGACGTCGCCATCGTTGGCCACGCCGGCGGCGACCATGGCCATCTGCAGCGGGGTTGCCTCGATGGTGCCCTGGCCGATTCCGTTACGGCCCAGGATATTGGGATCGCTCTCCAGCGGTACCGAACTTTCCGTGACCGAGAGCGGGATCTCCATCTCGCCCTGGTTGAAGCCGAACGCTTCGGCCTGCTCCTGCAGCTTCTGGCCGCCGAGTTCGATCGCCCAGTTGGCCATCGAGGTGTTGCAGGACATCTCGATCGAGTGGGCCAGCGTGGCCTGGCCGCCGCTGCACGGGGTATGCGAGTAGTTCCAAAGCGGCTGACCCAGGTCGAGCTTTGCCGGCGCCTCCATCGTGGACTCCGGGGTGGCGCCGTCCTCGATCGCGGTGGCCGCAGTGATGACCTTGAATGTCGAGCCGGGCGGGTAGACCTGGTTGAGCCCGCGGTTGAGCAGCGGCTGCTGTTCGTCGGCCTCCAGGTCCGTCCAGTTCTCGGCGGCCTCGGTGGTCTCGGTGACACTGGCGACACTGCTGGGGTCGTAGGTGGGGTTGGAGTAGGAGGCCAGCACGGCGCCGGTCTTGGGGTTGAGGGCAACGGCCGCGCCGTTCTTGCCCAGGGCCTCCAGCCCGTCCATGGCCGCCTGCTGCGCGCCCGAGTTCAGCGTGAGGTACACATCGGCGCCCTTGGGCTCCGCGCCGGTGAGCATGTCGCGGAAGTTGTTCACCGCCAGCAGCTCGTTGGAGCCGTCCAGGTACGAGTTGCGCGCCCGTTCGATGCCGGTCGCCGAACCCGCGCGAAACGCGCCCATGACGGGTGCGTACAGCCGGCCGTTCTCGTACTTGCGCTGGAACTGCTCGCTGTCGCCGCCCACCGGCTCGGAGTAGGCGACCTCCTCGCTGCCTACGAGGATGGAGCCGCGGTGCTGATTGAGGCTCTCCAAGAACTGGCGGCTGTTGTAAGGGTGCTCGCGCAGACTCTCGGCCTGGAACGTCTGGAGCCAGGAAATGTTGAGCAGCAGCACCCCGAACAGGGCCAGCGCGAACAGTGCGAGGCGGCGGATTGGCTTGTTCATCGGGAAATCACCTGGGTCGCGCCTTCGTCTTGGATTGCCTGCGGCGCAGGCTTGCGTGCGTTATTGCTCATCCGCATGAGCAGCGCGAGCATGACCCAGCTCGAAAGCAGGGCCGAACCGCCCTTGGCGACGAAGGGGATGGTCGCACCGGTCATCGGGATCACCCGGGTGACCCCGCCGATGACGACGAAAGTCTGGAACGCCAGCAGGAAGGAGACCCCCGAGGCGAACATCTTGATGAAGAGTTCCTTGGAGGCCAGCGCGATACGCATGCCGCGCTGCACCAGCAGGGCCAGCGCCAGCAGCATGACCATGCAGCCGGCCAGCCCCAGCTCCTCACCGAAGGCCATGAAGATGAAGTCGTTCTGCACCTCGGGGACGAAGCCCGGCTTGCCGCCGCCCAGGCCGGTTCCGGTCATGCCGCCCTCGGCCAGCGCGAACAGGCCCTGGACGAGCTGCTGGCTGTTGCCCGCGGTATTGCAGAAGGAATCGGGGTTGGCCATCGCCTCGTCGGTGCAGTACACGTCCGGGCGGAAGGCGTCGAGCCAGGTGACCAGGCGCACCCGGAAGTGCGAGACGAACGGGTAGATGGCCAAGCAGGCGCCGAAGAACGCGGTGAGGCCGATCACGATCCAGTTGCCGCGGGCGGTGGCGACATAGATCATCGCCAGGAAGGTGCCGAACAGCATCAGCGCGGTGCCCAGGTCGTTCATCAGGATGACCAGCACGACGATGCAGAAGCCCCACATCGCGGCCATAGGGGCGAGGTCGCGCGCGCGGGGCAAGTCCAGCACCTTCAGCGGACCGATCTTGATCTGGCGCGATGCCAGCGCGAGCACGTCGCGCTTGGTGACCATGTAGCCGGCCAGGAAGATGACCAGCGCGATCTTGGCGAACTCCGAGGGCTGCAGGCTGGTCCCGATGTAGATCCACTGCCGGGCGCCGTTGATCGTCCGGCCCAGTCCCGGGATCAGCGGAAGCAGCAGCAGCACCACCGCGCCCAGCGCCATGATGTAGGGGTAGCGCTGCAGGATGCGCGGTTCCTTGAGGAAGAAGACGATGCCCGCAAAGACCGCCATGCTGGCCGCGGTGAGTATGAGCTGGTTCATCGCGCTGCCGGTCTCGGTATCGCCCGTGGCCTCGTAAAGGCGCCACAGCATGGCGATGCCCATGCCGTTGAGCAGCGTGGCCAGCGGCAGCAGCAGCGGGTCGGACCACGGCGCGAAGAACCGGATGAAGAAGTGCGCGAGTACGGCGAGTCCGCCGAACAGGAAACCGTAGACGAACAGGCTGGGCGGCATCTCACCGTTGCGGGTGAGGCCGGCCTCGATCATCCCGAAGAGCGTGATCCCGACCGCGAACAGCGTCATGACGAGTTCGGCATTGCGCCGCTTGACCGGCGGCAGCTGCGTGGAGGCCTCGGTCACCTCACTCCCCTCCTGTCGGGTTCTCGGCGGCATTGCCGCCACCCTGGTCCCCGCTCGGCTGGGTGGCCTCGCCGTTCTGCCCTTGGCCCTGCTGGCCGGATTGGCCCTGGCCGGACTGGCCGGAGCCGTCCGATTCGAGCCCGCAGGACTGGGGGTCGGCGGCGCAGGAGTCGGCCATCTCGCGGAGCTCGGTGATGCGGCCGTCGGCGTCGCCGCGGTTGTCGAGGGGGATGGTGTCGTTGACGGCCTTGCGCTGGGTCTCGGGCAGGCCGTCGAGGGGGATGTCGGTGTTCTGGATCTGCTCGGCCAGGTCGTAGCCTGCGACGTCGGTGCTCAGTCCCTGGTAGACGGCGACCGTGGAGCCGTCCTCGGAGGGGGCGATGAAGTACTGGTTGCTCAGGTACTGCGAGCCGAAGTAGAAACCCGCCGCGGCGATGGCGGCCACGATGACCACGAAGGTCAGCACCATCGGCCACCAGCGGCGGGTACCCGGTTCGGGTTCGGGGTCGGGGCCGGCCCCCGCCGGGGCGCTGCGCGCGTCGTCGGCCGGGATGCGCGCCATTTCGGCGGTGTCGCCCGAAGAGCGGTTCAGCCCTTGGGCGCGGCCGGCCGGGGTATCGGGGGTCATGACCGGTTCGCGGCGCTGGTCGGCCGCGCCGACGACCGACGGCACCTGTGTGGGCCCGTTGGGGTCGGTGGCGGTGTCGATCACGTCGGCGACCACGGCGGTGATGTTGTCGGGCCCGCCGCCCCGGTTGGCGAGGTCGATCAGCCTGCGGGCGACGGCGTCGGGGTGCGGTTCGGACGCCAGGGTCTCGCCGATGGTGTCGGTGCTGACCACGCCGGACAGGCCGTCGGAGCACAGCAGGTAGCGGTCGCCCACCCTGGCCTCGCTGATGGAGACGTCGGGGTCGACCTGGCTGCGGCCGTCGAGCGCGCGCAGCAGCAGGGACCGCTGGGGGTGGGTGGCGACCTCCTCCTCGGTGATCTTGCCTTCGTCGACGAGGGTCTGCACCAGGGTGTGGTCGTGGGTGATCTGGCCGAACTCTTCGCCCCGCAGGAGGTAGGCGCGGGAGTCGCCTACGTGGATCATGGCGACCCGAGCCCCGGACCAGAGCATGGCCGTTAGGGTGGTTCCCATGTTCTCCAGCCGGGGTTCGTCCTTCACCCGCTGGGCAAGCGTGGAATTGGCGTTCTCGACGGCCTGCTGGAGGGAGTCGACCATCTCGTCGGTGGTTGGTACGTCCTCGTCCAGCGCCTTGAGGGTGGAGACGGCGATGGCGCTGGCGATTTCGCCGCCGGCATGACCGCCCATTCCGTCGGCGACCGCGAGGAGGTACGGGCCGGCGTAGGCGGAGTCTTCGTTGCCTTCGCGGAGGCATCCTACGTCGGAGTACGCCGCGTATCGGAGAGCGATTGTCATTTGCGCAGTTCCAGGACGGTTTTGCCGATGCGGACGGGTTGTCCGACCGAAATGGGCTGGGGGCTGGTCAGGCGCTCCTGGCCAAGGTAGGTGCCGTTCGTCGACCCGAGGTCCTCGACGATCCAGCGGCCCTCGTCGGAGAAGATGCGGGCGTGGCGACCCGAGGCGTAGTCATCGTTGATGACCAGCGTGGCGTCGTTGGCCCGGCCGATGGTGATCGGTTGCGAAGTCAGATTGAGTGTGGTGCCGGCGAGCGGGCCCTTGGTGACGACGAGCGTGCGCGGCTCGTTGCGGCGTCCGCGGGGGGCGCGGGCGGGCCGCTGCGGTGCGGGGGAAGAGCCGCGTTCCTCGGTGCGTTTGCTGCGCTTGGACTTGCTCTTGGCGGGGCCGAGGAGATCGGTGCGGATGACGCCGACCGCCATGATCACGAACAGCCATAGCACGCAGAGGAACGTGATCCTGATCAGCATGAGGGTCAAGTCGGACATTGAACTGCTCTTCAGCCCCTGTCGTGCTCCGGCGTGGTGGCGATCATCGGAGCCGCCACCGCGTCTAGTCGGCGTTGGACCCTAGAGATCGTGGCGGAAAAGCCGTACGAACTCAATGGACGGGGACTCTAGGGCCTCTGCCGGCGATTCGGCCGCCCCGGCGCCTTGCGGTCGCGGCGGCTTGGTTGGTGGAAGTGTCTCCCCCGTCTGCTTGTGACGCGGCGAGAGCGGGTTTGGTTGCGGTGGAAGCGCCTCGGGCGGGGGAACCCGGGACGGCCCAGGCGGTTCAGTCGCGGCGGAAGGTCATTGTTGTGCGGCCCAGGCTGATGCGGGTGCCGTCGACCAGGCGTGCGCGCTTTGCCTGCTCGCCGTTGACGTAGGTGCCGTTGGTCGAGCCGAGGTCGACGAGGACGGCTTCGTCGTCTTCGACCCGGATCTCGGCGTGGTGGCGGGATACACCGTTGTCGACCAGCCGCAGGTGGCAGTCGGTGCCCCGGCCCAGCAGTGTCACCTGCGTGTTCAGCACGAACGACTGCTGCATTCCCTGGCTGGCGACCGATCCCTCGGCGGTGGCTCCGCCCGGGGAGATCAGCAGGCGCGGCTGGCCTTGGACCTCGGCGGCGTTGCGGGGCTGGTCGCTGACCGGTTGCCGGATCTCGCCGCTTTCGACCGTGGAGCCCCGGATGACACCGGAGCGGATGCGGAAGCGTCCGATCTGCAGGTCGGCTTCGGCCTTGAAGTGCACGCGCACCGGGCCGACGAAGGAGTAGCCCTGCTCCGTGGCGTAGTCGCGCGCCAGTTTGGCGAGTTCTTGGCCGATGGTGTCGGCCAGGGCTTCCATCTGTTCGGCGTCCTCGCCGGAGAGCTCCACGACGAAGTCGTTCGGCACCAGGGTGCGGCCCTGGGCGACGATGGCTGCGCGCTCGTCCATCTCCCGTTGAACAGCGCTGGCGATCTCGACCGGCTCGAGTTTCGACTTGAAGGCCCGAGCGAAGGTGCCTTCGATCATGCCTCCAAGCCTGCGCTCGAAGCGTTGGAGCACTCCCACGAGGTACCTCCCTTACTCCACTCCGGATGTAATGACGATCGTAACCGGGTCATCGCCCCCTTGGACTCACACGCGCCCTCCCGCACGCGATCGGGCAAGGGCTGTAGTCCGGTGCGCCCTTGCGGAGCGGAGCCCGCCTGCGGGCACCTTTGGCGGAGTGGAAAAGCGTGCACGACCCATGCGCAGACCGTGCTAGCCTGGTCTGTGTCGCCAGGCGGAGGCAAACACGGGGTTCATCCCGCATCTGCGAACACCTGGCAAACCCACTGTATAGGTGTGCAACCATATAAGTGTCACTCGGGCGGGTGGCGGAACGGTAGACGCGCACGGTTCAGGTCCGTGTGTCCGAAAGGATGTGAGGGTTCAAATCCCTCCTCGCCCACACTGCGGGATCGGGTTCACCCCGGTTTCCCCGGAAAATCGAGCACGGGCCCTGTCGCTTGCGGCAGGGCCCGTTTTCTGTTGCCATCGCGACATTCGCCGCCGGTGGGAATCAGGGGCCTCAGGGCGCCAAGACCGCGCCCAGGTCTTCGTAGCGCTGCATCTCGCAGCCGCCGGACTTGGTGAACTCGGTGTCGATAGGGGTGTCGCCGACATGGCCCTTGACCCGGGCCACCTGCGGTCCGCCGTAGATGAAAGTGCACGGGCGGTCCGCGGGGACCTCCTCGAAGGCCGCGGCGCCCCCGGCTGCGGCGAGATCGGCGCAGGCGGCCTCGGGGTCGGGGTGGTCGCCGCCCGCCGGCCGGCAGGTCAGCTGCCAATGCCGGGGCTGCACCGGCGACGTGCTCGGGGCGGGAGCCGAAGGAGAAGGAGTGGGTTCGGCGGCGCCGCTCTGCTGATCGGCGCCGGCTGCGGTGATGTGGATGGTCAGTACGGTTTCGGCGGTGGAGCCGGTGCCGGAGGACGAGGCGCTCGCACCGGCCGGAGGCGGCTCCGGCGGAGTGCGGACCTGCGACGCACCGCAGCCCGCCACGGCCAGGCCGAGTATGGCGAGCAGGGCGGCCGGCACCGACGCGGCCGCTGGGGTTGGCGTGCGCATACCCTGTTCGACGTGATGGGGCGCCGGACGGTTCCGCCGGTGACACGCGAACCACGCAACGTCACACGCATTCGCCACAGGCGACTCGTCACAGGCAATGAGCCTCGCCTGTCCGCGGGCCCGCTCCGCGTTGCTCCCTTGAGCAGGACCGGCTGCGGGAGGACTCCGGCGCCGCCCGAGGCGGTGTCCGGCCGCGAGCCCGCGCAGGCACGCAGACGCAAGTAAGGGGATTCGGTGTTCGCTGACAGTGTGCCCGTGGTGGAAGTCGGCTCGGTGCCGCCCGACGGCTTCGTGGTGGACGTCCGCGAGGACGACGAGTGGGCTCAGGGCCACGCGCCCGACGCATTGCACATCCCGCTCGGTTCGCTGTCCGAGCGCGCCGCCGAGGTTCCGCGGGACCGGCAGGTCTATGTGGTGTGCCGGGTCGGCGGTCGTTCGGCGCAGGCCGTCCGGGCGCTCAACGAGGCCGGTTGGCAAACGGCCAACGTCGCGGGCGGGATGCAGGCCTGGGCGCTGTCCGGGCGCGAGATGGTCAGCGAGACCGGCGATCGGCCGAATGTGGCCTGACCTGCGCGCCGGTTCGCTGGTGATCGGGTGCCGTTTGGGGCGGGCCGGTGGCCGGATGTCTGCTTTTGGGGAAAGGCGAACCGCGCGGACGGTTGCGGGTGGCACTATGTCGAGGTGGCCCCCGATCACTTCGCACTGAGCGCCGACGCCGTCTTGGCGTACGCCGCTGATGCGATTGTGGCCGTGGACACCGACCTGCGGGTGATGCTGTGGAACCCGGCCGCCGAGCGCATGTTCGGCTGGACGTTCGCCGAGGTCGCCGGCCGCCCCTTGCCGATCGTGCCCGATGAGCTGATGGCCGAGCACCACGCGGTCCTGGAGCGGGTCCGCGCCGGCGAACCGCTCTCGATCATCAGCCGCCGGCTGCGCCGCGACGGCACGGTGGTCGACGTGCGTGTGGACACCAGTTCGCTGTGGGACGGCCAGGGCCGGCTCACCGGCTGGATCGGCGTCTTCCACACCTATGAGGAGATCGATGCCGTCCAGAGCCACATGACCGAGCGCGCCCGGCTTGTGCGCCGGCTGACCGACGTGGTCGCCGACATCAATGCCGACCTCGACCTCGATGCGGTGCTGGACCGCATCGCCCACAGCCTCACCGAGCTCACCGGTGCCGACGCGGGCGGGTTCGCACTGATCGAGGACGACCAGCTGCGGCTGGTGAGCCTGACCCAGCTTTCGGACCACCTGCGCGGCTACCAGGCGCCGCTTGCCTCCAGCCTGTTCGGCGAGCTGCTGCGCAGCGGCAAGACGGTGCTGCTGGCCACCGACGACACCCGCAGCCTGGACGACCTCATCTGGGCCGACCTTGAAGGCCTGCACACCATCGCGCTAGGGGTGTCCAATGTGCAGGGGCGCCCCTACGGCGCGCTGTACGCGCTCTACAGCAGGCGCAGGGTCGGCCACGTCGAGCTCGAACTGCTGGAGTTGCTGGCGGCGCACGCCGGTGTCGCGCTCGGCAACGCCATGGCCTACCGCGAGATCGTGCGCCAGCGGGCCCACGAGCACGCCGTGGTCGACTCCAGCGCCGACGGCATCGCGGTGCTGGGCGCCAGCGGGCTGGTGCGCAAGTGGAACCGCTCGGCTGCCGAGCTGACCGGCTACGCCATGGCCGACGCGGTGGGCCGGCACCCGCCGTTCCCGCTGCCGGCCCGCCAAGGCGAGAACATCCGCCACCGCCTGGACAACGGGCGGTGGCTGGAGATCCTCATCACCGACATTCCCGAGACCGCCGAACGGGTCGTGGATTTCCGCGACATCACCGAGGCCAAGGCGCTGGAGGAGGAGAAGGACCTCTTCCTGGCAACGGCGGGCCACGAGCTGCGCACGCCCATCACCGTTGTGCAGGGTTTCGCGAGCACCCTGGTGCGGCGCTGGGACCAGCTCGACGAGCCCGCCCGCCGCAGCGCCGTCGGCACCATCGCCGAGCGCTCAGGCACCCTCGCCCACCTGGTCGAGAACCTGCTGCTGGGGTCTGATGCCCGCGAGGGCGAGCTGAAAACGGGCGAACACCCCTTCGACCTGGAGCGGTTGCTGCGCGACAGTGCGACCGCCTTCGAACCCTTCTCCGCGCGGCACACGCTGGAGCTGGAGGTTCCCGACCACCTCCCCATGGCGTTGGGCGATCCCACCGCCACCGACGTGATCGTCGGCCAACTGCTGGAGAACGCGTTCAAGTACTCGCCCGAGGGCGGGCGCATCGTGCTGCGCGCCGCCGCCGACGACACCAGCGTCGCGGTGTGCGTGGAGGACGAAGGGATCGGTATTTCGCCGGGCGACGAAGAACGGATCTTCGGCAGGTTCGTGCAGGGCGAGGCCGGCGACCGCCGCAGGTTCGGCGGTATCGGGCTCGGGCTGTACATCGCCCGCCGGCTGGCCCGCGCGCAGGGCGGTGAGGTCACCGCACACGCCAGGGACACCCGTGGCACGCAGATGAGATTCACCTTACATTCGGTCCAGGCCGCCGGCGGCGGGACCGTCGGCATCGCGGACCCATAGCCGATTTGCGCAATAAGGGCGCTCATCGGCCACCCGCCCGTGCGCGGAGCGGCCCAGACGAGCGCCGATGATGTGTTTCCGGAGCAGGCGAACGGGGCATTTCGGCCCTGGCAGGGTCGCATGCCAGGACTTTGCCGCGAACCGACCAAATGAATAAGGGCTGCATCGGGGTCGGGACGTGGGCGGCAGGCTCGTGCTCCCGCAGGTTGCTGAATGAGGCCGAAAGCGCGGGATCGAGCGCGCCGAGGAACGGGAGAAGGACGTGTCAAGGGTTGTACTGCTGCCGCATGCGGCGTCGAGTGTGACGAGCGCGCGCCGGCGGCTCTGCTCTGATCTGCGCGCCTGCGGGGTCGACCACACCAGGGTCGACAACGCCGCCATCGTCCTCAGCGAACTGCTGAGCAACGCCCTGCGCCACGCCGCTCCGCTGCCGGAACCCTTCCCGCCCGGGTGTGTGCAGGTGAACTGGGAACTCGGCGGCGGCCCCGCGGCCGGCCCGCAGGACGGCTGGCTCGAAGTCGCGGTCCGCGACGGCGGGGCGCAGACCCTGCCGCGCCTGGCCCGCCCGTCGCTGTCGGCGCTGGGCGGCCGGGGGCTCGGCATCGTCGAGCACATCGCGGCCAAGTGGGGCACCGAGGTCGACGACCGGGTCACCACCGTGTGGGCGGTTCTTGAGGTCGCCGAACCGGAACCGGAAGGGCTCGAATCCGCCCCCTGGCCGCAGACCCGCGCACCCGGTCCGGGCCCGGGCGCGCCGACCGGCCGGAGCGCCGGAGCCGGTCCGGGCGCAGGAGCCTCCGGCGACCCGGGAGCCCAGGTTTCGGCCTGGCAGCAGGCCGCCACCGCTTGATCCGGAAGGGCGGCCTGCGGGCCGGTGCGCCGGCGGCAGCGGCCCGAGTACCCCGGGTGATCCCCGAAAGGCCGGACTCTCCTCGCAGAACGTGACCGATGTTGTCGAAACGCCGCCGCCGATGTGGCTAGCGCCCTCCGTGGGCGCTACAGTCTCGACTGTGGAGTTGAAGATCTCAAGTCGGTCTCAGGGCGATTGCGCAGTGGTTACTGTGCGTGGCGAGATCGACCTTTACACGGCACCGCAGCTGCACAGCGGGCTCGCTGGTGCGCTGGACGACGGTGCGCGGCGACTCATGGTCGACATGTCGCGGGTGGAGTTTTGCGACTCGACCGGAATGAGCGTCCTGCTGTCGGGCATGAAACGCGCCCGCGAGAACGGGGGCGACCTCGAACTTGTGGCGCCCAAGCCCGCGGTGCGCAAGGTCCTGGAGGTCACCGGCCTGGACACCGTGTTCACCGTCGAGGACTCCACCGACGCCCTACCGCTGCCCGCCGGGTCGAGCCCCTCCGCGTAGGCGCCCGGATCCGGCGCGGCACCCGGCACAGGCATCCGGCATATGGCCGGACGGGCGCACACTCCCGCCAATGGCGTCCAGAGCGCGCGATCGGTCGCCTTCGCAACGAAAACGCGGTGCGTGTCCTTTCAATAACCGTGAGTAGCACCTAGACTTTCACCGTGGTGACTACCTTGACTACGTCTCTGGCCGTTTTCGCGGCGCTGGCAGGTCTCGCCGGACTCGCCCTCGGGGCCTGGGCGCTGGTGCGCACCCGTTCCGTCGTGAGCGACTGCCGCGACCTCGTCCATCGGCTGCTGCCCGACGGCAGCGGGCTGGACGCCCGAGCGGTGCGCGACATCGCCGTCGTGCGCTACGACGCCCTTGAGGAGATGTCGGGCGCGCGCTCGTTTTCCCTCGCCCTGCTCAACTCCGGGGGCGACGGGGTCGTCGTGACCGCGATCAACGGGCGCACCGAATCCCGCACCTACGCCAAGACCATCAGGCAGGGCCGGGCCACCGAGGCCCTCTCGCCCGAGGAATACCGCTCCATCCGCGCCGCGCGGCTCGGCCAAGGGCTGACCGACAAATTCGGCGAGGGCGCTTCCGCACCGGCACCAGCACCGCGCTCGGCAGCCGGCGACCTCCGGCCGGAGGCCGATTCCGCCGCCGCGGCCGCCGATGGCGGCCCGGCAGGCGAATCCGCCCCCGCAGCCGATCCCGGCACCTCTGCGGTCCGCCCGCTGGGAACCGCCACCACACGGTCGCCGGCAAGCGGCGCGCCCGGCACGGCCGAATAACCGGCGTCCCGCGGCGGCCCGGCCGCCAGGTGGCACCAATCGGCTGACCAGGGCGGGCGCAGACACCCGAATACGCGCGGGTCGGACCCCGCGGGTTATAGCCTCGGGGTATGCGCTACGCCTATCTCGGCCCCGAGGGAACCTTCACCGAGGCCGCCCTCCGCGCCCTCAAACCCGAGGCGCCGGAACCGGCCCGCGTCCCCTATACCGGCGTCGACTCCGTGTTCGCCGCGATCCGCCGCGGCGACGTCGACGGCGGAACGGTGCCGCTGGAGAACTCCGTCGAAGGCGGGGTCACCGCCACGATGGCGGAGCTGATCAACGGCGACCCGCTGCTCATCGCGGCGGAGGTGGCGCTGCCCGTCGAGTTCACCCTGTTCGGGCGCGAGGGCGCGGCGGTCGCCGATGTCAAGCGCGTCGCCACCCACCCGCATGCGCTGGCGCAGTGCCGCGGCTGGCTGGCGCGCCACCTGCCCGACGCCGAGGTGTTCACGGTCTCCTCCACGGCGGCGGCCGCCCAGAGCGTGGCCGAACCCGGCAGTGCCTACGACGCGGCCATCTGCGCGCGCATCGCCGGCGAGCGCCACGGGCTGCGGGCGCTGGCCGAACGGATAGGCGACCGCGACGACGCCGCCACCCGTTTCATCCACCTCGTGCGGCCGCAGCCGCTGCCCGACCCCACCGGCGCCGACCGCACCTCGCTCGTGGCGTTCCTTGCAGCCGACCATTCGGGCGCGCTGGTCGAGCTGCTCAACCAGTTCGCGGTCCGCGGAGTGAACCTGACCCGGTTGGAGTCCCGTCCCACGGGCGATGGCCTGGGCCGGTACTGCTTCTACCTGGACGCCGACGGCCACGTCGCCGACCCCGCCGTGGGCGAGGCATTGATGGGGCTGCGGCGGCTGTGCAAAGAGGTCAGGTTCCTCGGCAGTTTTCCGCGGGCCGATGCCGATACCGAGCTGACCCCTTTCATGCCGTCGCGCGGCACCACCAGCGCCGACTTCTACGAAGCCCAGGAGTGGCTGGCCCGCATCCGGGCCGGCGATATCCGCTGAGGCAGCGGTGGAAGCTGCCGGTTCACCGGTGCGGCCGGGGAGCTCGCCGGAGCGTCGGGGCCGTTCACCGGTGCGGCGGCCGAGTGCGCCGGTGAGTCCGGGCGGTTGACGACCTCCTGCACCGACAACGCGATCCGGCGGCGCTCGCGGTCGAGGGTGCGCGCCAATTGGCTGCGCAGCGCTTTCTCCAGCGCGATGTCCTCCTCGGGCCGGCCGGCCAGCAGTTCGAGCGCTGCTGCGGCCTCGTCCGCGGTCAGCATACTGAGCGGCTTCATCGCCCACGCCTGCTCCATCTTCATGGCGATCCTTCCCGTTGCCGCCGGCGCCGCCCTCGCGGCGGTGCCCGCACCCATGACACGGCGGCGCTGCCGGGTTATGACGCGTCCCCGCACAATCCAATCGCACTCCGGCGTCGATTGACTACTGAGAGTATCAATCGGTCGCGCGGGGCGGTCCCGCTTTCGCTGCGCCGGGCTGCGCCGCCGGGGGAAACGATGTGTCGGCCCGCGGGATCACCGGTAGCCTGCAGTCGTGATCGACCTTCGCGCCATTAGAGACTCCCCCGACCGCCTGCGCGCCTCGCAGCGGGCCCGCGGCGAGGACGAAACCGTCGTCGACCGCGTGCTCGACCTCGACTCCCGGCACCGCACCGCCCTCACCCGCTTCGAGGGGCTGCGCGCCGAACAGAAGAGCGTTGGCAAGGCGGTCTCTACTGCGGCGCCCGAAGAACGCGAGAACCTGCTCGCAAAGGCGAAAGGGCTGGCGGTCGAAGTCAAGGAGGCCGAGGCCGCGGCCGGCGAACTCTCCGCCGAGGTCGACCGGCTGCTGCGTGAGATCCCCAACATCGTCGACGAGGACACCCCCGAGGGCGGTGTCGACGACTTCCGGGTGCTGGACCACGTCGGTACCCCGCCGGAGTTCGACTTCGCCCCGCGCGACCACCTGGAGCTCGGCGAACTGCTCGGCGCCATCGACACCGACCGCGGCGCCAAGGTCGCGGGTGCGCGTTTCTACTTCCTCACCGGCGTGGGAGCCCTGCTGGAGCTCGGCCTGCTGAACATGGCCATGCAGCAGGCGGTGTCCAACGGGTTCACCCCGATGATCCCGCCGGTGCTGGTGCGGCCCGAGACCATGGAGGGCACCGGTTTCCTCGGCGAACATGCCGACGAGGTGTACCGCCTGGAGGCCGACGACCTGTACCTGGTCGGCACCTCCGAGGTTCCGCTGGCCGGCTACCACGCCGATGAGATCCTGCCTGCCGACACACTGCCCAACCGCTACGTCGGCTGGTCGTCGTGTTTCCGGCGCGAGGCCGGCTCCTACGGCAAGGACACCCGCGGCATCATCCGCGTGCACCAGTTCAACAAGGTCGAGATGTTCGTCTACACCCATCCCGACAACGCGCGCGAGGAACACGAGAAGCTGCTGGGCTGGGAGCGCCAGATGCTCGACAAGCTGGAGCTTCCCTACCGCGTCGTCGACATCGCGGGCGGCGACCTCGGCACCAGCGCGGCCCGCAAGTTCGACTGCGAAGCCTGGCTGCCCACCCAGGGCCGCTACCGCGAACTGACCTCGACCTCCAACTGCACCGACTTCCAGGCGCGGCGGCTGAACATCCGGTTCCGCGACGATTCCGGCAAACCGCGCCCCGCCGCGACCCTGAACGGCACGCTGGCCACCACCCGCTGGATCGTGGCCATCCTGGAGAACCACCAGCGCGCCGACGGCTCGGTCGTGGTGCCCGAGGCGCTGCGCCCGTTCGTCGGCCGCGACGTGCTCGAACCCGCCAAACGCTGATCCGGGCGGCGGCCGAGTAACACCCGGCCGCCGCTGGTCAGCAGGTCACAGGTAGGGGCCCGACCCCGGGCCGGCGGCCTCGGAATCGCCGGGGCCGCCCATGCCCGCGGGCAACGCTTTACGCATGTTCTCAAGCTGGGCGCGGGCGGCCATCTGCTGCGCGAACAGGGTGGTCTGGATGCCGTGGAACAGGCCCTCGAGCCAGCCGACCAGCTGTGCCTGGGCGATGCGGAGTTCGGCGTCGCTGGGAGTGCTGTCGTCGGTGAAGGGCAGCGTGAGGCGCTCCAGCTCCTCGACCAGTTCCGGGGCGAGGCCGTCCTCGAGCTCCTTTATGGAGTTCGTGTGGACCTCGCGCAGCCGCGCGCGGCTGGCTTCGTCGAGCGGGGCGGCCTTCACCTCGTCGAGCAGTTGGCGGATCATGCTGCCGATCCGCATGACCTTGGCGGGCTGCTCGACCATCTCGCTCAGCGGCCGCTGCCCGGACTGGTCGGTGTCGTCGTCGGAGGTTTGGGGTTCGCCGGGTTGTCCCGCACCGCCGGAGCCCATGACCAGCACGTGCGGCTGCTTGTCGTCGTCGGATGGGTCGCTCATGAATGTCTCACCTAGCGGCATGTGTACTTCCCAATGTGGTCAACGGGTGAGCACGATCTTGCCGACGTGCGTGCTCGATTCCATGATGCTGTGTGCTTCGGCGGCGCGCGGCAACGGCAGTGTGTGATCCACGATAGGCCGGATGGACCGGTCGGCGACCAGCGGCCACACGTGCTCGGCCACGCCGGCCGCGATGCGGGCTTTCTCGCCGACGGATCGGGACCGCAGCGAAGTGGCCTGCACGGACAACCGTTTGACCAGCATGCGGCCGAGATCGAGTTCGGCAGTGCGCCCGCCCATCAGCCCGATGATGGCCAGCCGCCCGCCCACGTTCAGCGACCGCACGTTCTGGTCCAGGTAGGAGCCGCCCATGATGTCGAGGATGACATCGGCGCCGGCGCCGCCCGTGGCCTCTTTCACGCGGGTGGGGAAGTCTTCCTCGCGGTAGTTGATCGTGACATCGGCGCCGAGTTCGCGGCATTTCTCGAGCTTGTCGGCGCTGCCGGCCGTGGTGATGACCCGTGCGCCGCGCGCATGGGCGAGCTGGATGGCGAAGGTGCCGATACCGCTGCCTCCGCCGTGGACCAGAAAGGTTTCGGCGGCGCTGAGCCCGGCGGTCATGAACACGTTGGACCACACCGTGCAGGCGACCTCGGGCAGCGCGGCCGCCGAGGCGAGGTCGACACCCGCCGGCACGGGCAGTAGCTGGCCGACGGGCACGGCGACGCGTTCGGCGTAACCACCGCCGCTGAGCAGTGCGCAGACGGGGTCGCCCACCGACCATCCGGAGTCTTCGGTGCCGTGGCCCAGGGCCGAGATGTGCCCGGAGCATTCCAGGCCCGGGTACTCGGGCGCGCCGGCCGGCGGGGGATAGTTGCCTTGGCGCTGGTTGATGTCGGCGCGGTTGACCGCGGTTGCGGCGATGTCGACAACGACCTCGCCTTCGCCGGGAGTGGGATCGGGGACCTCGGACCAGGTCAGGACGTCGGCGGGGCCGGGTTCGCTGATGACGATCGCGTGCATGCCGCAACGCTACCCATGGGGGTGCCGCTCGCGCTGCCCCCGAAGCCGGGTTGTGGACGGCGGGTCGGGCCCCGGATGAGGGCGGGGCGGGCGCGCTGGCGTTGCCCGTTAACGCGGTCACCTGCCCCGGTCGTTTCCGGCCCGGTGGTGCCCGCCTTTGGCTCCGGTTCGTATCTTTGTTGGCGGACGAGAGAATATCCGTGAGTCCGGGTCTGGTCCGCCCGATCCCCCCGTGGAGCGGCCAGGCGGTAGCTGATCGGACATCGCGCACCCGAGCAAGTGTCTTGAGGAGAACCGCGTTGGCACAGCGAGATCACGACGGTTCCGAGCATGCCGGTACGCGTGCGTGGGACAGGGGGCACGACCGGGACACCGACCGCGACTCCCGGTCCGGAGCCGGGCAGGGGGAGGCTGCTGCGGACCGGGGGCCGGATCCTTCTCCGGCCGACCAGTGGTTCGGCGACGCATCGCCTCCGCCGCCTCCCTACGCCATCGACGAGGGCGCCCTTCCGCCGCCTCCCTACGCCGTAGGCGGCGCGGGCCCGTACGCGGCCGAGCAGCCGAACCCGCAGTACCCTGCCGGCCGGCAGCGGCCGCAGCCCCCCGAGCATGCTCCCGACCAGGTCGCCGGGCACCCCGGGCAACCGGGATACCCCGGGCGGCAGGGAATGCCGGGAGAACAGGAGCACCCCGGGCGGCCCCAGCAGGGGCAGCCTGCCGGGCCGCCGCAGGGATGGCACCGCGACCAGCACGGCCCTGCCCAAGGGCCGCCGCCGGGACCGCAGCAGCCCTCGGCGCCCGCAGGCCGCCCGTCTGCGCCGCACCAGCAGCCGGAACCGCCGCAGCCGGCCGGGCACCAGCAGCCCTCCGCGCCCGAGCACCATCCATCCGGCCCCTACCCGGCCGGTCCCCCTCCGGCGGCGCAGCCTTCGGGGCCGCAGCAGCCGCAGGGCGGCCACCCCTCGGGGCCGCAGCAGTTCCCGCCGCCCGCCGACCGCCCGGCTGCGCCCGTGGCCTACAACGGGCAGCCCATGCGGCAGGCCCCGGTCCGTCCCGCCGACGGATCCGGCGCCGTGCCGCCGGTGCCCGCACCGCCCGGGGCCGACCCGGCGCAGGGCGGGGGATGGGCGCCGCCGGCCGAATCCGGCCAGGGCCCGCCGCCCGCACCCGGACCCGGTGCCGGGGAGCTCGTCCCCGGCGACGGCGATCCGCAGCGGCCCGCGGCCGACGCCGGCAGCGCCGACGAGACCATCCGCCGGTTCCCGGACCCGGCAACCGAGCACGAGCACCAGCAGGAGCAGCAGCAAGAGCCCGCCGAGCGCGGCGCCCCCGAACCCGCTTCCGAAAGCGACCACGGCCCGGCGCCCGAGAGCAGCGCCAACGGGTTCGCGCAGTGGGCGCCGCCCGAACGCGCTCCGGGCCCCGAGTCCCGGCCGAACCCCGCGGCCAACGGGTCCGGTCCGCGGCCGCAGGAGCACGCGTCCACCGAGGTGTTCCCGCCCGTCCGCGGCGACTTCCCCGAGCCGCTGGCGGCACCCCCGGAGCCCGGTATCCCCGCCCCGCCGCAGGAGCCGCCGCGCTCCAGCGCCCCGGGGCGCGGCGGATACGCCGGCACCGGGCCGCAGTGGACGACGGCGGAGCCCGCCCCGCCACCGGAACCGGAACCGGATGCGGAGCGGACGGCACGGCTGCCGGAGCCGCCCGCATCGCCGCCGCTGGTCGGCGACGGGCCCGGCCGCCCGCCCCGCCCGCAGCAGGCGCCCGATGCTCCGGGCTCCCCGGCCGGCGGCGAGGACATCCCCGACCCCGAGCAGCTCCCGCCGCTGCCGCCGCACGCTGCGCGGCGCGGGCCGGCACCCGGCCAGGGGCCGCCCGCCGACATGCCGCCGCCGCCCGGTCCCGCGCCCTATGCGGACGCCGACCCCGCGGCTGCGCCGCCCGGGCCCGGGCAACCGGGACAACACAGTGCGGGAACCGGCGGCTGGAGCTGGTCGCCTCCGGCAGCAGGCGAGGTCCCGCGCGAGGCGTGGGCGCCGCCCGCCGAGCCGGGCCACGGCACCGGCGGCAACCGTCCGCCGGCGCCACCGCACCCCCCGCAGCACCCGGGGTGGGAACCGGGCTCGGCTCCATCCGGCCCCCAACCCGGTCCGCAGGCGTGGAACGCTGCGCCGCCTCCCGTTCCCGACCCGGGACCGGCGCAGCAGCGGCCCGCGTCCGGGCCGCAACCGGCGGCCGGGCAGCAGCCCTACGACCCCTACCGGCACGGCGGCGGCCACAACCCCGCCGGCGCGCCCCCGCCGCCTCCGGGGCCGCCCGGTGGCTACGGGCCGCCCGGGTACCCGCCGCCCGGTGAGCGACCCGGGTATCCCGGGCAAGCTCCATCGGGGGCCCAGCCCGGTTTCCAGTACCACGCCCACTTCGCCGACGGTGTGCAGCCGGCGCACCCCGGCCAGGGCGGCCAGCCGGAGACCTCCGATGACCTGCGGGCCGATAACCTGGTCAGCGGCAAGCGGTCGGGCCCCAGCAAGGGCTGGCGCAAGGTGCTGCACTCGGCAACGTTCGGGATGGTCGACGTCGGTGAGTCGGCCGCCGAGCAGCGCCGCCGCGAGCTCACCGAGCGCGCGCGCACGCACGTCGGCGGCGGCCACCACCGTGTCGCGGTACTCAGCCTGAAGGGCGGTGTGGGCAAGACCACCACGACCGTCGCGCTCGGGTCGATGCTGGCCTCACTGCGCGGCGACCGGGTGCTGGCGGTCGACGCCAACCCCGACCGCGGCACTCTGTCGGACAAGGTCCAGCTGGAGACCGCCGCCACGATTCGCGACCTGCTGAACGAGAAGGAGGCCATCACCCGCTACGCCGACATCCGCGGGTTCACCTCCCAGGCGCTCAGCCGGCTGGAGATCCTCGCGTCCGACCGCGACCCCGCGGTTTCGGAGGCGTTCAGCGAGGACGACTACCGCGAGGTCTGCTGGCTGCTGGAGCACTACTACTCGATCTGCCTGACCGACTGCGGCACCGGGCTGCTGCACTCGGCCATGCGCGGGGTGCTCGGCCTGTCGGACCAGGTCGTGCTGGTCAGTTCGGCGTCGGTCGACGGTGCGCGCAGCGCGAGCGCGACCCTGGACTGGCTGGAAGCCCACCAGTACGGCTCGCTGGTGCGCGGGGCGGTCGTGGTGCTGTCGATGGTGCGGACCAGCAAGAGCAGTGTCGACCTGGACCGGCTGGAGCAGCACTTTGCCAGCCGGTGCCGCGCTGTGGTTCGGGTGCCGTGGGATGCCCACCTGGAGGAAGGCGCAGAGGTCGACCTGGACCGCCTGGCCGCGCCCACCCGCGACTCGTACCTGCAGTTGGCCGCCACCGTGGGCGAGGCGTTCGCCTGGCCGCGGTGACGCGAAACGGCTGAAGCCCCCGCTGCTGCACGCGCAGCAGCGGGGGCTTCAGTAGTGCGGAGGGTGTGGGATTTGAACCCACGAGACCCGGTTAAGGATCTTGTGCTTTTCAAGAGCACTGCACTCGGCCGCTATGCGAACCCTCCAGAGCGGTGGCCCCGCAGGCCGCACACAGCATAGCGCAGACACCGGACCGGGGGCCGGGGTCCACCGCGGGCGTCCTCATTGCCCGGACGGCCGCCTGGGCGCCACCTGGGTGGCGTCCAGGTAGCACCAGGCCCAGTCCTCTTCGGGTTCGGCGGAGGTGACCAGCGGGTGCTCGGCCGCGGCGGCATGCACCGAGGCGTGCCGGTGCGGCGAGGAGTCGCAGCAGCCCACGTGCCCGCAGTCCAGGCACACCCGCAGGTGCACCCAGTCGCGCTCGCCCGAGCGCAGGCAGTCGGTGCAGCCGGCCGAGCTCGGTAGGACCGGGCGGATCCCGGACGTGTGCGGGCACGGCGTGCCGGGGTCGGCGGCGAAGTCCACGGGCGTGTGCGGGTCGGGGTGGTCGCCGGGCGCGGCCGCGGGCAGGTCCAGGGCGTCCAGCAGGGTGCCGGTGAGTCCGGCGGCGACCGTGCTGCTGGTGTCGACGATGCGGTCGGCGCCCGAGGGGGCGAGCACATCGGGTCGGGCGGAGTCCACCGGCCGCACCACGATCGGCACGCCGGGGGCGAGCGTGCTGACAACGGCGGCGATGGCGGCGCTCTCCTCGCCGGTGTTCTCGGCGATGACGAACGCGCGGGCCGAGAACAGCCCCGCGTCCCGCAGGATGTTGCGGTGTACCGGGTCGCCGCGGACCACGGTGTGGCCCGCTTGCTCGGCGGCCGCGGCGAGGTCGGGGCCCAGTGTTGTCACGGCGACGGGGATGCCGCGGGCGCGCACCGCTTCGGCCAACTCGGCGGCCACCGGGCCCCAGCCGGAGATCAGCACGGGTGCCGCAGGTGCCGGCCCGCCGCCCGCGGCCGAGGGCGCCGGTTCCGGTGCCGCCGGGCCGGGTGCGGAGCCCGGCCCGCGGCGGGCGTCCACCCACCGGCCCAGGCGGTCGCCGAGGGCGGCGAGCGCGGGGGTGGCCGTCATCAGCAGCACCGTCACCGCGATGAGCACCTGCTCGCCGTCGTCGCCCAGACCGGCCGGCTCCAGGCCGACCGCGGCACCCGAACGCTGCAGGACGAACGAGAACTCGCCGATCTGGGCGAGCAGCAGCCCGCCGGCCACCGCGGTCGAGGCGCCCACACCCAGCACCGACAGCGCCAGCGCCCCGGTAACGGCCTTGACCAGCACGACCGCCGCCGCCAGCAGCAGCACCAGCCACCACAGCTCCAACAGCACCTGCAGGTCCAGCAGCATGCCGATGGAGACGAAGAACGTGGCGCTGAAGAGGATCTGCAGCGGGAGCACCTCGCCCAGGGCGTGCGCGCTGTGCCGGGATTCGCTGACGACCAGCCCGGCGAGGAAGGCGCCCAGCGCCACGCTGACTCCGGCCAGCGAGGTCAGGTACGCGGTGCCGAGCCCGATGGCGACCACGGTCAGCAGGAACACCTCGGGCGAGCACGTCCGCGCCACACGCTCCAGCAACGGCGGCATGACCTTGCGGGCGACCACCAGCACCACGGCCAGCACGACCGCGGCCGTGCCCAGCGCCCGCGCTATCTCCAGCGGCCCCTGGCCCGTGCCGCCCAGCAGCGGTACGAACAGCACCATCAGCACCACGGCCAGGTCCTGGAAGATCAGCGTGGCCACTCCGGCCTGACCCAGCGGCGCGGTGGTGCGCCCGGCCGCCGCCAGCACCTTGAGCACGATGGCGGTTGAGGACAACGCGACCAGAAAGCCGGTGAACAGGGCCGTGGGCCAGCCAGTCCCGAAAGCGGCCACCAGCGCGGCGGTTACCCCGATGGCCAGCAGCACCTGGATACCGCCGCCCAGCAGCACATGGCGTTTGATCGACGCCAGCCGCTCCAGGGAAAACTCAATGCCGATCGTGAACAAAAGGAGGATCACGCCGATTTCCGCGGCGGCCTCGACGGTTTCGGTGTTGGAGACAAGTCCGAGCTGGTGCGGGCCGATCACCACGCCCGCCAGCAGGAATCCGACGATCGGCACCACGCGCACCCGGGTGCTCAGGTAGCCGATGACCGCGGCCGCGCACAGCAGCAGCACCACCGGGGAAAGGAAGGCCGGTGTCTCCTCGGCGGCCAGGAGCATGGGGTATCCCTTCGTGCGCTGCGGGTCGGCCCTGTTGCGGGCGTGGTCAGAATAGGCGGCGGCACGGTGCGAGGCGAGTACGCAACGGCGGGGCCGGGGCGCTGGCCCCATCGGGTTACTCGCTAGTAATATCCAGTGCCATGGCCACTATGAACGCAGAGTCCGCCGAACTCGTGAAATCCGGGTTCCTCGCGGCCGTGCCCTTCGCCCGGACCCTGGGCGTGGAGTTCCTCGAACTCGACCTCGGCCGCGTCGTCATGCGGCTGCCCGACAACGCCGACCACCACAACCACTTCGGCGGGCCGCACGCCGGCGCGATGTTCACACTGGGCGAATCCGCCTCTGGCGCCATCGTCATCGGCACCTTCGGCGACCTCCTGGACCGCTCGCTGCCGCTGGCCGTCGAGTCCGACATCCACTACCGCAAGCCGGCCATGGGCGACATCATCGCCGAGGCGACCCTGACCCGCCCGCGGGCCGAGATCGTGGCCGAGCTCGACGCAGGCGGACGCCCCGAGTTCGCCGTCGACATCGAACTGCGCACCACCGACGGCACGGTCACCGGATCCATGAGCGTCACCTGGACCCTCAAACCGAACAAGGACTGAACCGCCCGCCCCCGCCTGCACGGGCATCAGCGCGAACGGGGCGCGACCCGCGGGCGGTGCCCGGCTGCGGGGTTCGGGGGGCAAGGCCCCTGGGAATGTCGCACCCGATGGGTACGGTAACCGCGTCGGCAACCCTGTCGGCGGGTGCCCCGCAGCCCTCCAGCGCGGGCACTACGGGTTTTAGTGTGCCGGTGCCGGCCTGCGGCCATGTCCGAGCCCGGCCCGTACACGGAAGTGGGGACAGCGTGAAATTCCGAGCCGACCGCGATTCGCTTTCCGACGCCGTGGCGTGGACCGCCCGCACCCTGCCCGCACGCCCCTCCATGCCGGTGCTCGCCGGCATGCGGCTCGAACTGGCGCCCGATACCGCCGCACTGCGCCTGTCCAGTTTCGACTACGAGGTATCGGCGCGGGCCGAGGTCGAGGTCCAGGTCGAACAGCCCGGCTCCGTCCTGGTCTCCGGACGCCTGCTCGCCGAGATCACGCGCAACCTGCCCGACGCACCCGTCGAGTTCCAGGCCGACGGCGCACGCGTGCTGGTCACCTGCGGAAGCGCGCGCTTCACCCTGCTCACCCTGCCGATCGAGGACTATCCCGCGCTGCCTGACATGCCCCTGATGAGCGGCTCGCTCAGCGCCGACTCCTTTGCCGCGGCGGTGCGCCAGATCAGCCCGGCGGCCAGCCGCGACGACACCCTGCCGATGCTCACCGGGATCAACATCGCCCTTTCCGGCGAATCACTGACCCTGGCCGCCACCGACCGCTACCGCATCGCGGTCCGCGACCTGTGGTGGAAACCGCAGGACCCCGCCCTCGAAACCACCGCCCTGGTGCCCGCGCGCACCCTGCACGAGATCGCGCGGTCGCTTGCCGGCAGCACGAACATCGACTTGGCGCTGTCGGCGGCGGCCGCCGACAGCGCGCAGGGCGAAGGCATGATCGGCTTCGAGAACAGCGGGCGGCGCACCACCACGCGGCTCATCGACAGCGACTTCATCAAATACGAGTCGCGGTTCCCCCAGGAGTCCACCGGCCGCGCCAAGGTCGCCACCGCCCCGCTGATCGAGGCGGTCAAACGCGTCGCCCTGGTCGCCGACCGCAACACGCCGCTGCGGCTGTCCTTCAGCGAACACGAAGTGGCGCTGGAAGCCGGATCCGGCGACGACGCCCAAGCCGCCGAAGCGCTCGGTATCGAGTTCAGCGGCGAGCCCGTGCGGGTGGCGTTCACCGCCGAGTACTTCCTCGACGGCCTCACCGCCGTGCACTCCGAAAGCGCCCACATCGACTTCACCCAGCCCACCAAACCGGTGGTGATCTCCGACGTCCCCGCTGCCGACGACCACCCGCCGGAGTTCCGGTACCTGGTCATGCCGCTGCGGGTCTCGTGACCGGAACGGTCCCGGAGCGGTTGGCGCGGCTCGGGCGGACCATGGCGCGCCCCGGCCGGGCCGGCTAGTCGGGGCACCCCTCCATGTTCTCGATGTCGTGGTTCAGCTCCAGCGGGACGAACTCGTAGTGCTGCGTGCGGTACTTCAGCAGCCGATGGCTCATCGGTACGGCCCAGCCCTGCAGCATCGGGTGGCGGCGGGCCAGCAGCAGCGAGGCGCGGTTGGCCTCGTTGCCCTCCAGCAGGCGGACCTCGCCCCGCACGGCGCCGCCGCGCGGGCTGCCCCGGAACGTGCACGGGCGCAGGTCGGCGTAGGTGTTGCGGCGCAACCGTTTGGCCTTGCCCGATTCCTCCCAGGTGCGGAACAGGACCCGGCCGTCTGCGACCACCACGCTGACCGGTGTGCTCTGCGCACTGACGCCGTCGCGGCGGTAGGTGAGGAGCAGGGCCGTCTTGTAGCGGTGGAACGGGCGGAGGAGCGTGGCTGCGGTCATCTGAGGTGGCTCCCTCGTCGGGCAGATGAGTGTCTGACACTCACCTTTCCCCAAAGAGTGGTCTGCGTCACCCTTTGCCGGTCGGGCGGGCGCGGCGGCGGGAGCCCGCGCCGCGCACGGGGCAACCGCGGAGCCCGCAGCGGCCGACCCGCTCGGCAAACCACTGGGACTCGGCGGCCGATAAGAATGGGACACGTGTTTTCGGGCGCGGATAGGTCCGCAAGTGAACGGCGGGTCACGGGCGGGAATCGGCCGGTCAAGCGGCAAAAGGCCGGAAGAAGTCGGGTGTCCGTGGTTTATCCACAGGCACTTTTGGCCGCTCCCGGAAAGCCGGCCGCCATCCACGAGTTACCCACAGAGTTATCCACAAGTCGCCCGGCAATGGGGAAACCATGTGGATGCGGTGGATGCGAACCGCGGCGTCCGGTTACTCCCTTTCGGACAGAGCCGAAGTGCCACCCTGCCCGACCGAAGTACCGATACCGAGTTGTGCGCGCCGCCCGCGCGCATAGCCGGCGCGGTAGCCGGCCCGGTGGTGCGTGCGCTCGGGCCGCGTGGGCTTGAGCTGGGGGAACCGGCGCTGGAAGTCCTCGCGCACCCGGTCGACGTCGCTGTGCAGCACGACCTCGGCTCCGAGAGTGGAGGCGCCCTGTTCGCCCTCGTCGCCGGACGCCGAACCCGACTGCGCCGACCCGCCGGCCTCGTCGGGTTCCTCGACCAGCCGCGCGCGGAACTCCTTGATCCGTTCGGCCACGGCATAGCCGTAGGCGCGGATGAACGAACGGTAGAAGCGGCTGCGTTCGGTGGCCAGCGTGGAACGGTCGTAGTTGCGGAGTTCACGCAGGTTGGTGATGTGCTCGCGAGCGGTGAACCGCGCCGAGGCCTCCATCTGCATGGTGATGGAGGGCAGCAGCACCCGCAGGGCATCCAGCGAGGTGACGGTGCCGACGATGATCAGCGTGCGCTCGGTGTTGGACGAGGTGTTGCCGCGCACCGCCGACTGGCACCCATAGGCGGCGGCGATCCCGGCCAGCGCTTTGACCCGCGCCTTGCCGTGGCCGCCGACCCCCGATACGGGAAAGTCGAGCCGAGTGACCGATTCCGGCGATTCGCCGCGTTCGGCGCGGGCCTCGGCCTCGGCGATGGCGTGCCGGGTCATCAGTTCGGCGGCTTTGGCGGTGAACGCCTGGCTCTCGGCGTCGGTGACCGCGGGATCCTCCGCCATCCGAAGGAGCCCGCGGACCCGCTCGATCATCTTCTGACGAGCTTCAGTCGGCATAGAGCGCTTGGTCGTTCCCGGTGGTGTGTTCTGCCATGGACCAGTGCAACAAGCAGATCAAGCGGACTTGTTCCCTGCAACCATACCGATGATGCCGAGGATGACCCAGATCACCGCGGCCGAACCCAGCCCGGCGAAGATCGCACCGATGAAGCCCCCGCCGAAAATCGAGGCGATGGCGATGCCGAGTCCCGCCACGGCAGCGGGCCCGGCGGCGAAGCGCCACGGGTACTGCCCGGCCCAGCGGCGCGCGCGGCGGTCGCCCTTGCCGCCGAGCAGCGCGACACCGCCGCCGACGAGGGCGAACCAGAAGATGGCGGTGCCGAGCGGCCCGGCGATGGTGATGGCCGGCAGGGACACGAGGAAGGACAGGCCCCCGGCCACAACGCCGGCCCCGGTCGCGATACCGGTGGGCCACATAAGAGTCGCCGCGTGCACGGGCATAAGCGAGTTTCCGCGCTCCAGCGTCATGTCAGCTCCTTTGGTTCCGGCTGGTCCGAAGCCCTGTCGCCCAGCCTGTCTCTGCCAGCATGCCCACCCGATGGCAGAGGCGCATCAGGGCACATCCCTGACTTACCCCTGATCGGGCATCTGGCACCTGCCGCCTTGGCGCCCGAGTGCCTTTGCCACAAGTGGGGACGGCTTCGTACACGCTCAACGAGTAAGCCCCTGCCGAAGTGCCCGGTGTACTCCTGCCCCGCAGAGCCGGGTTCACGCCTGGGGCGCCTCGCTCGCAGCGGCCCGGGGACCCGGCGGGCCGGCCGCGGCGGTCGCCAGCCACTCGGGCGGAACCGTGTGCACCTCCTCGCCGGCAGCCGCTCCGGCGGGCCGGTCCGCAACGAGCAGGGCCACCGTCCGGACTCCGCCGGCCGGGTCCGCCCCGCCGGCACCGGCGGCCGGCACGCCGGGCCGCTCGCGCACCACGTCCACGCCCGGAACCGCCTCCGGCGCCGGGGAGTCGGAGCCGACGGCGAGCCGGATCCGCGGGAACCACAGGTGCAGTCCGCACCGGGGCATCGCCTCGGGCAGCGCGTCGGCGGCGACCCCGGCCGCGGCCAGCCCGGCTAGTTCGTCGCGCAGCAGCTCCAACCGCTCCGGGGATTCGGCGTCCGCGCCGGGCAGCACCGCGGCCGCGTCGACGTGCAGCACCAGCCGCCAGGTGAGCGCACCGCGCAGCAGTGGCCAGGTCCGGCCAAAAGCCGGCAGCAGATCCAGCTCCGCGACATCGCCCATCCCGACCCAGCGGACCTCGTCGCTCTCCCAGTTGGCCGCCTCCAGCGGCGCATCGACCGCGGTGCGGGCCAGCAGGGTGTCGTAACGCCAGACGGTGTGCTCCTGGCGGTGCAGGCCGATCAGCTCGATCTCGCCGGTTTCGCCGGCCACCTCCTCGCCGAACTCCCGCAACGCCGCCTGAACCGGGGTCTCGTCGCTGTTGCACGCGCCGCCCGGAACGCCCCACATTCCGCCCTGGTGGCTGTTGAGCGCGCGGTGCTGCATCAGCACCTTGCCGCGCCCGCTCGGCCCGCCATGCGCCGCCGGCCCGGCCGCCGCGCCGCGCGGCCGGTGGCCGTCAGCGTGCAGGAGCAGGCCCGCGCTGCCGAAGCGGCCCCATCGGCGTGATCCGTCGGAAAGCATGACCCAGCCGTCGCCGTCACCCGCGCTCATCCCACCTCCAGTCTGCTCCGCTGCCTACGGAGCGGTCTCCATCCGTCCCACCCTGCACACTCCGGCCGGCTCCGGCCAGTGCCGAGACCCGCCGATGTGCACGGGGCGGCTAGGATTCGCGCGATGAGCAGGACGGCAACGGCTACGGCCTCGGTAACACGGCTGCCCCTGTACACCCTCGACCTGGCGAGGCGGTACTGGGCGCCGCTGCTGTGCGTCTACGTGATCGGCACCTTCGTTCACGACATGCTCATGCGGGGTGTCGCACGGTTGTCGGCCGTCGACTACAACGTGAGCCTTCTGGGCATGACCCTGGTGGTCCTGACGCAGCTGACCGTCACCATCGTGATGTTCCACATGCTGCGCCCGGGACTGCCCACGGTCAGCCGCGAACTGTTCCCCTCGTCCTCGGGGCGTTCCCCCAAGGTCTCGGCAAAGGTCTCCGAACGCGAACGCCGCTGGGTGGACGCGGTGGCGACCGCCATCCTGCCGTTCCTGATCTTCTACAACGCCTGGGGCCGGTTCGCCGACGAGTTCCGCGAGTACAGCGTCCAGCTGCTCAACCAGCGCGGCCTCGAAGGGCTCGCCGAGGTCAACGAGATGAACGCGCTGGGTCTTCCGCTGCTCATCGCGCTGGTCTCGTTCTTGCTGCGGGTGCTGTGCGACCGCCTCTACGCGAGCACCGACAACAAGGTCGTCGGGCTGTTCACCGCGCTGTTCGAGGCCAACTGGATGTTCTTCGGCCTCTTCTCGATCATGCAGGTCTACGGCAACATCAAGACCTGGATCGCCCAGCGCCAGGTGTGGTTCGCGATCGAGCACGGCGTCCTCGGGTTCATGCGCGACCTCGGCGCCGCCACCGCGCTGCCGGTCGAACAGGGCTACCTCGCCGCGTTGGACCTGATCGGCAAGCTTGCCCTGAACCTGCGCGACGGCCTGTTCGAGCCGCTGCTGTGGCTGACCATTGCCGCTGTGGTTTTCGGCGCCGAGATGGACCGCCACGACTCGCTCTTCCGCAAGGGCACGCGCGCCGCCAGGATCGAGGGCGCGCTGACCTCCTCCAACAAGGGCGTGCTGCGCCAGTTCGGCAAGCTGGCGCAGCGCAGCGCACAGGACCGCTGGACCCCGTTCATCAACGCGTTCCGCTTCATCCTGCGCGCCAGCCCCGTGTTCTATTTTGGGTTCTGCCTCTACTACGTGCTCGTGGACCTCGCCTTCACCTGGCTGGAGCGCGGCGTCTACGTCGCGGTAGGGCCGCACGACTTCCTGGGCTGGTGGTGGCCCTGGCTGACACCGGTCAACTTCCTGGTGGACGCGCTGCACGAACTGATCCGGGTCTGCCTGCTCGCGGCGACCTTCGAGGTCGCCCTGCGCAGCCTGAGCTCTTCCAGCACCGGCCGCCGCGCCCGGGTGCACGGGGGCGGCCGGACCTCGGCCTGAGACCGGGCGCCCGGGCCCGTGCGGCCGCGCCAGGGTCTCGCGGCGCGGCGCCGGTGGCGGGGCCTCTGCTGTGGCGATGGCGCGCACACCGCGGCTCAGGCGGCGCCTGACATCTGCGGCTACTGCTGCTCGAACTCCAGCGCAGAGTAGGCGAGGCCCTCGGCATGGTCGCCGGTGGGCACCGCGATCTCGAAGGACAGGGAGTCGACGGCGTCGTCGGGCACCACAAAGCTGACGACCACGCCGACCTCCTCGCCGGCGGGCAGCGGCTCGCTGTCGTCGCCGGTGCATCCGAAGGCGACCGAGGCCGTCCCTTCCAGGCTGGGCCGCGCGGAGTAGGACGAGGCGGGCTGCCACCAGCGCCCCTGGTCGTCGACCGCGCGGAACTTGCAGTCGGCAAGGCGCTCGCGGGACTCGCCCGCTCCCGGAGTCAGTTTGAACACGGCGTCGACCAGGTGCGTGCCCTCGGGCGGCTCTGGGGAGCCCTCCAACTGGTCGACGACCGTGCCCCGCAATTCCCAGCGGCTGCCCACCAGTTCGGCGGTGCCGTCAGCGGCCGACACCACGGTCGGGGTGGGAGGCAGCGCCCCCTGGTCCAGCATGGCCTGGCGCTCCAGCCACCAGGGCACGCCCAGGGCCATGGGAAGCACGACCGCCAGCAGGGCGATTGCAGGCAACTGGGCGCGTTTCCACAGCGGAACCGCCCGCCGGGCGCGTTGGCCCTCGGGGGCGGGCCCGTCGGCGGCGGGTGGAAACTGCTCAGGTGCCGCGGGTGGCGGCGGCGCGAACGCCGGGCCGCCGGGCTGCGGCGGTGGCCCGGGCGGGACGCCCGGCGCACCCGGACGGCCGCCCGGCGGCGGCCACGGAGAACCGGGTGGCGCAGCGGGCGGTCCTGGCGGCCCCTGGTACGGACCGCGGGGCGGCCCCTGGGGTCCCTGGGGGCCGTGCGGTGCCGGTGGTGGGCCCGGCCGCGGTGGTTGCGGTTGCGGTTGCGCGCCGGGCTGTCCGGGCTGGGGGCCGTGCTGCCCGGGAGGCGGGGGCGACTGCCACCCCGGGGGCGGGGGGCCCGCCGGGGAGGGGCGGGACGGTGGCTGCCGTCCGGCGGGCGGGGCGCCGTGCCCCGGCGGCCCGGGACGCGGTACCGGCGGCGGCGGGGGCTGCTGCCCGGATGCCGGTGCCGCCGGCGGTGGTCCCGATGCGGGGGGCGGCTGTTCCTCTGCGGGCGGCTGGGGTCCCGGGGGCGGCGGCCGGTGCCCTGCGGGGCGCTCTGCGCTGCGCGGGTCGTCAGGGTCCATGTGCGGCGCTCTCCTACGACTTCTGGGTCGGTGCGGGGACGGAGACGCTCTGCTCCGGATTGTCGGCGCGCTCGGCAAGCTCCGTACCGTTCAGCCCGAGGCTGATATCGGCGCGGGCGCTCAACCGGTCGTCGAGCGATTCGCGCGCGTTCACCTGGAGCGTCGGGTCCTTCAACCGGTCAGTGGGAACCTCGAACACCAGCGCCCCGGTGACGGAGATCCCCGGGCTCAGCGTGGTGCCGAAGCCGCCGGCGAGCCCGTTGCTCAACCACTCGCTGGAGGAGTAGGTGTAGCCGTCGCCCATAACGAGCTCGGCGTCGATCGTGCCCAACGGGGCGGAGGCGGCGGTGAGCTCCGCGGTGGCGACCACCCATACCCCGTTCGCCTCGACCGGCGCGGACGAGCCGATCCCGCCGCCCCCGTCGGCCACGGTCTCGGCGAAGCGGACCTTTTTGACGGTGATCGTGAACTGCCGGGCGTCCACGGTCTCGCCGACATCTCCGGAATGGGGGATGGGCTCGGTTGCGTGGGTTTCCGGGGGAACCAGGGACTGCGCCGTGACGATCAGGCTCAGCAGGACCAGGGTGGCGAAGGCGGTCAGCGCGCTGCGGGCGGCGGAGGACGGCATCGGCGGCTCACCCCTTGCCCAACGGGAAGCTGATCTTCGCGGCGGTTCCGCCGACCGCCCGCCACGACTTGCTCTGGTCGGTGAAACCCGGCGCGAACTTCGTCTTGCTGAAGGAGAGGGTCACCTTGTCCTCCTTCTCGGCGAGCGGCGCCACGTCCTCGGGGGCCTCGGCCAGCGGGCCCAGGTCGAGACCGCCCTCCTCGGCGGGGTCGCCCTCCAGGCCGGCCAGCGGGTTGTCGGAGTTCTCCTCCTGCTGCTTTTTCTTGTCCGCCGCCTCGGCCTTGCCCAGTGTCCACGTCATGAGGACGTCTTCGCGCATGTCCGGTTGCACTTCGGAGACGAAGCCTTCGGGGTTGCGGGTGTAGGTGAGGTCCAGGCGCTGGGCATCGATGTCGCCGGATGGAAAGGAAACCTTGATCACCGACTCGAGGCTGCTGACCGCGAACGGCTCGGTGTGTTTGGAGACGAGTTCGGCGCGCACTTGCAGGGCGGTGCGGCCGTCGTCGGCGGTGACGAACTCGGCCCGGTGCGGGGTGATGGTGTACATCCGGGTGCGCACGGTCGAGCCGGGGTCCTGTTTCGGTGCGGCATCGGCCCGCTCCAGTCCGCCGGTCGCCCAGAGCGCGAGCGTGGCAGCGCCGAGCACGGCGGCGGCCACGAGCACGATGACGGCGCGCCAGAGGTTGCTCTGGGGCAGGAAGCCGCCCGGTTCGTCTGCTGGGTCTGGAGCGTGGTGTGCCACGGGCAGGAAGTGTAGAGGGAACTACCTCCTTGGTGCCCTTTCGCGTCCTGGTTAGGACGGATTCGCCGGTCCGGGGGCCACAGGGCGAGCGGCGGCGGACGCCCCGGATTCGGCCGGCCGTAAGCGGACTGAAAGCGCCGCGCAAGGCTTTCTCCGTAGGTTGGTAGCACGTTCAGCCGGACCGGCACCCGCAGGAGGACGGCCTGCGGGCGCCGGCCCGACTGTTACGGGGCCAGGGATACAAAGGCAAGCCGGGGCGGTGGGGCACGCCCGGTCCGTTTTCTGGCACTCTGCGGTGGGATCCCCCCGTTCACATCGTTCATACGACTTGGCCAGAGGAGCCCCCATGAGCTCGACGATGCTCGCGGACGTGCGCGGCGCCGATGCCGAATATGCGCTGCGTTTCGCGCGGATCGTTGCGGAATCCGGTCTGGAGTTCACCGCCAGGGTCGACCCGTTCTCCGAACCGGACTTCGAACCGTTCGACGAAGACGACGACGACCAGCCTGCCGACGACGACCCGGCGATCGAGTGGCCGTAACCCCAACCGGCCCCGAACTCGACCCGGCCCTGAGTACTGCCTACACCCCGACACCGAGGAGAGCCATGAAGACAGCACCGGTCCTGGACGCGCCTGCCGCCGACACCGAGTTCGCGCAGCTGGTCGCAGGTATCGAGCTTGAGTTCACCGCCAAGCTCGACCCGTTCTCCGAGCCCGACCCCGAACGCGGCACCGAGCCGGCCACCGAGCCCTCGCCCGCCGAGAAGGAGACCGAGGCACCCGAGAAGGAGAGCAAAGAGGACGGCCGCTGACCCGTCCCGCCTCCTGCACGGGGGTCTGAACCACGTCGCCGGGGCTGTGTTGCGGGAGGGAAGCACAGCGCCGGCGGCGGGATCGTTCTCCTCTGGCGCGCGAGCCGCCTTGCTAGAGTGCTGTTCGTGAATTTTGGCGTGCTCGGCCCCATTTCGGCATGGTCGAACGACGGCGACCCGGTTCCCGTCGGCGGTCCGCGGCAGCGGTGTGTGCTGGGTGCGCTCCTGGTTGAACTGGGCAAGGAAGTCACGGTCGAACGTCTGATCGAGTACCTGTGGGACGACGATCCGCCCCGCACCGCCCGTTCCGTCATCCAGGTGCAGATTTCCCACCTACGCAGGGCCTTCCCCGACGTCATCAAGACCACCGCAGGCGGCTACCTGGCAGGAGTCCAGCCGCACGAAGTCGACCTGCACCGCTTCCGCAACCTCGTCGCCCGCGCCAGAGCGGCCGAGGACCCCGCCGAAGAGGTCGTGCTCTGGGACGACGCCCTCGCCTGCTGGCGCGGCCAGCCGTTCTCCGGCACCGGATCCGAGCACCTGTGGCATGCGGTGGCCCGGCCGATGATCGAGGAACGCTGGACCGCATGGACCTCCTGGGCCCAGTGCGCATTCGCGCTGCACCGCTACACCGAGATCATCACGCGCCTCACCCCGCTGGTCCGCGAGGACCCGCTGCGCGAACGGCTCCAGTACTTCCTGATCGCCGCGCTGTACCGCAGCGGGCAGCGGGCCTCTGCGCTGGCCGTGTTCCAGGAATGCCGGGAATACCTGGCCGAGGAACTCGGCGTCGACCCGAGCCCCGAGGTCATGGACCTGCACGGGCAGATCCTCCGCGACACGGAATCGCAGGTGGGGCGTATCGTCGGCGCCGCCGAGGCCCCCGGTTCCGGCGAACCGCCCGCCGCTGAGCAGGACGTCCAGGAGCGCCGGCCGCGCGAGTTCGTCTCGCGCAACGACCTGCCGCGCGACATCCCCGACTTCACGGGTCGCGAGAAGGACCTCGAACGCCTGCTGGCACTGGGCACACGCGACGAAGGCCGAGCCGAGATCGCCGTCATCACCGGCTTGGGCGGGGCGGGCAAGACCACACTGGCCGTCCACGGCGCCCACCGGCTCGCCGACCGCTTTCCCGACGGCCTGCTGTTCACCGACCTCTACGGCTACACGGTCGAGCAGGAGCCGGTCGCCCCCGTCTCGGCACTGGGCAGCCTGCTGCGAGCCATCGGAGTCCAGCCCGACGCCATACCGGAGTCGGTCGAGGAACGGGCGGCCCTGTGGCGGGCCAGCCTGGCGGGGCGCCGGGTACTGATCGTCCTGGACAACGTGGCCAACTTCGCGCAGATCAGTCCGCTGCTGGCGGCGGCCCCGGGTTCATTCACGCTGGTCACGTCGCGGCAAGACCTGCCGGGCCTGAGCGGTGCGCAGTACATCTCGCTGGGCATGCTCAGCGAGGAGGAATCGCTGCGGCTGTGCGCCACCGTCCTCGGGCGCGACCGGGTAGATCAGGAAACCGCGACCGCACGCGAGGTCGTGCGGCTGTGCGGCGGGCTGCCTCTGGCCCTGCGGATCGTGGCCGGGCGCATGCTCAGCCGACCGCGGTGGACCTTCGAGCACGTCCGGCAGCGCCTCAGCGAACACCACCGGATGTTCCGCGAACTCCGCATCGAAGGGCACAGCGTCGGGGCCGTGTTCGAGCTCTCCTACCAGAGCCTGAACGAGGTGCAGCGGCGCGCGTTCCTCACCCTCGGCGTCATGATCGGAGGCACGGTCGACCTGCACGGCGCCGCCGCGCTGCTCGGCTGCGATCCCCCCGAAGCCGACGACCTGCTCCAGGAACTGGTCAGCGTGTGCCTGTTCGAGGAACCCAGCGTCGACCTGTACCGGTTCCACGACCTGCTCGGCTCCTATGCCCGCGAGAAAGCGGCCACCGACCTGCCCGAAGGCGCGGCCGAGGAGGCGCGGCGGCGCCTCGCCGACCACTACCTGGACATGGCCAACCGCGCCGCCGACATGATGGGGCCGCGCAGCCACCACTACGAGATCGACCGCGGCAACTCGTCGCGATACCAGGCCAAGCTCGCCGACCACACCCAGGCCACCGCGTGGTTCGAGCGGCACGAGGACAACCTCGCGTCCGCGGTCGACTTCTACGCCGCCGTGGGTCTGGACGAACAGGCCTGGCAGCTGGCCGACTCGCTGTGGCGGCACTACGCCAACCACGGCCAGACCGAGCTGATGATGTCGACCCAGGAGAAGGCGCTGGCCGCAAGTCGGGCCAACGGCAACGAGCGGGGCAGCGCCGCCACCCTCATCGGCCTGGGCATCGCGCACTGCCTGGCCGGCCGGTTCGCGCACTCCGTCGAACTGCTCAACGAGGCCCGCGACATCCTCGCGACGATCGACGACGAGCGCGGCCAGGCCCGGGTCTACTCCAGCCTGAGCATGGTCTACGAACGCACCGGCAGGTTCCACGACGCCCTGTCGTGTGTGTGGAAGGTCTTCGAGTACGCGGTCTCGGCGGGCGACCGATCGCTGGAGGGTGTGCAGCGCGCCAACCTGGGCGCGATGTACCAGGTGCTGGGCGACAACGACAAGGCGCTGGAGTTCTGCGAGTCCGCGCTGAAAATCAAGAGCGAGGAGGGCCAGTATGAGTCCTCCGCCCAGGTGCTGCGCGTCCTGGGAGAGGTGAGTGCGCAGCAGGGCGACTTGGAACAGGCTTCCTCCTACCTTGCCGAGGCGCTGAACCTCGCCCAGCTCATCGGTTCCCAGCGCGACGAGATCTACATCCGCAACGCGATGGCGGTGGCGCTGCGCCGCAACGGCGACACCACAGCGGCGATCGAATCCCACCAGGCCGCGCTGCAACTCGGCGAGGAGGTCGGCCAGCACAGCGCCGACGCCGAGATCCTGTCGGACCTGGGGGACTCCCACGCTCAGGCCGGCGATTTCCACGCGGCGCAGCGGGCCCAGGAGCAGGCCCTGGCATTGGCGCGCAGCAGGGACGAGCGCCACGTGGAAGGGCGGGCGCTGCTGCGGATCGGACAGCTCCCGCGCGACCTGCTGCCCGCCGACCAGGCGGTCAAGTACCTGGCGGGCGCCGCCAAACTCTTCGCGGACCTGGGCGTGCCGGAGGCCAAGGAGGCGCAGGCGGAGCTGCAGAAACTGGTCTAGTCGGGGCGCGGCTGAGGGGCGCCGTTCCAACGCGCGGCCGTCCCGGGCGGGTGCTGCGGGGGCGGCTGGGCGGCGGCCCCGGCGATCAATCCGATCACTCCGCCGTGTCCGGCATCTCCGGCAGCGGATCGGTGTTGCGGCTGCTCATGCCGTCGAGGGAGAACCGCAATAGGCGGCGCCACCGGCCCGAACGGCCGCCATCCGACGCCAGGACCACCTGGCTCAGGGATGTGAGGAGCAGGGCCAGATCGGCGCTGGTGACATCGGCGCGCAGGACGCCGGCGCTGCGGCAGCGGGCGTGCAACTCAGCCAGGAAAGTGTCGCATTGCCGGACGCATTCGTGGGTGGGGCCGCCGGTGGCGACATAGCACTCGACGAGTGCGCGGTTGCGTGCCTGGTGAGTGAGGGTGTGCTCAAAGAAGCTCGTCAGCGCCTGCCACGGGTCTTCGGTTGCGGCGGCCACTCGGTGGCCTTCGGTGAGCCAGGCCGTGAACTCCCGTTCCATAACCGTGGTGAACAGGTCTTCCTTCGTGGGGAAATGCCGGTAGAGCGTGCCCATGCCGACGCCGCTGCGGCGGGCGATTTCCCGGACGTCGACCGCGCTGCCCTGTTCGGCAAAGACCCCGCCGGCCGCCTCGAGGATGGCGCTGCGGTTGCGCTCGGCATCTGCGCGCCGAGGGCGGTGGGCCGGGACCTGCGCCACCCTGGGCTGATCGGCTTTCACACCACCAGACTACGCCCCGCCCGAGTGGAGCCGGCGGGCTGCGCAGCGGGCCGGCGGCCCACCGCTGCCGCCGCCTGCCAACGCCGGAGCAGATGCTCCGCTTATGCGCTATTCTGCAAGAGGAGCAATTGCTCCGATTTGTTCTGCCCGGCGAGCCTCTGCACAAGCCGACCTACCAAAGAGGCGGAACCGGGTCCGCAATCGCAGGAAGAGAGAGCTCGATGACAACACTCGGCTTTATCGGCAGTGGCAGCATCGGCGCAAAGATCGCCCGGCTCGCAACAACCGCGGGTATCGACGTCGTACTGTCCAACTCCCGCGGCCCCGAGACCCTGGCTCCGACAGTCGCCGAACTCGGCGAACGCGCCCGGGCCGCAACACCCGAAGAGGCGGCCGAAGCGGGTGACCTGGTGGTGCTCAGCGTCCCGCTCGCGGTCCGCCGGCAGCTCCCGGCTGCCGCGCTGGCAGGCAAGACCGTGCTGGACACCAGCAACTACTACCCGTCGTGGCGCGAGGGGTACATCGACATACTCGACTCCGGCAAGATCACCACGAGCGAGCTGGTTCAGGAGCACCTGCCCGGCGCGAACCTCGTCAAGGTGTTCTGCAACATCAGCGACCAGCACATCATCCCGCTGGCCCGACCCGCGGGGTCGGACGAGCGCTCCGCCCTGCCCATCGCCGGCAATGACCTTCAAGCCAAGGCATCGGCTGCGGACCTGATCGACCGCCTCGGCTTCGACACCGTCGATGTCGGCCCGCTGGCCGAAGGCTGGCGGTTCGAGCCTGAGACGACGGCATCCGCAGAGGCGTACTTCACCGACTCCGCGGGCTTCAAGGCCGCCTTGGCCAAAGCCCATGCAGCGATCGCGGCCGGCCGCTCGCCGATGGACGAGAAGTTCGACGACCCGGGTGCGCCACTGCCTGCGCACCGCCTCCGCGCGTTGCTCGACAAGGCATGGCCCGTGCTTACTGCTGACCGCGTGAGTCCCTGAGCCCGACCGGAGTCGTTGAGCCGTTGGTCGGGGTGGGAAGAGGCCAGGGCCGGGGAGATGCGGGGGTGCCGGGGAGGCGAGCGCCGGGGAACCAGGGCGTTTCCGCAGGTCGGTGCAGGCGCACGTTTCACGGGAAACCAGAGGCCCGCCGATGGTCGATGGTGGGCCTGCGGCTGGCCCGCGGTCGGAGCGGTCGTCGGTCGGTAGACGGCCGGAAGTCGGCCGAGGACGCCTCCCCGTCCTCCCCGCTGCCAGAGAGAGGCGAAGGGGCCTCGTCTGCAGAGGCGGGGAGGCTCCCCAGCCGCCGGTCAGCGCCCGCCCGGAGGCGGACCCGCGCCGGCGGTGTTCCACAGCCCCACCGCCGCGGGAGCGGCGCCAAGGTCGATCAGCGCCACCTCGCGGTGGTGCGGGCAGAGATGATCCCCGGTCCCGCGCGCCTGCACACAGCGGGGCGCAGCACACCGGTGTTCCCCCAACCGTGAGCGGAAGGAGCGGATGTGGGAGGTGCAGTGGTGCTCCGCCGGTTCGGTGAACTCGATGCAGTCGCCAACCGAGCACACGCGGGCCCCATTGAGCCACCGCGACAGGCGGACCCACCACGGCACGGCGGCTACAGCGAATCGGGGGTCGGAAACAGGGGCATGGTTCGGGGCTCCCATACCCCCAACGTGCGCCCCGCCCCCACCGGCGGCAACCCCGAAGGCCACACCCGGCCGATTCCTCTAGAGACGTTTCCCCCGCCCCCACCTCCGGTACCCCACCCCCCACCCCCCATCCACCACCCCAGCCCCAACCCCGTCCCAACGCGTGTGCAACCACCTCCACACGTCCGCTAGACTGTTCACGCCGCAATCGGGGTGTAGCGCAGCTTGGTAGCGCGCTTCGTTCGGGACGAAGAGGCCGTGGGTTCAAATCCCGCCACCCCGACAGAAAAACGGGTGTCCACCCAGGTGGGCACCCGTTTTCGTGTGTGCGGGGGTTGTTGGCGCTCAGCGGCCGGTACACATTCAGTGCACATGCTCCGGGGCGGTTGGCGGTGCCGACGCTGAGCGGGCGCGCGCCGCAGCGGCCTTCATCCGCCCGGCGTCCATGGCGTCGGCGACCTCGTCCAGGCGGTCCGGGAAGAGATGGCCGTAGGTGTCGAGCGTCATGGTCGCGGTCGCGTGGCCGAGCATCTGCTGAACCACCTTCACGTCCGCGCCGGCGGCGATGGCCAGCGACGCGGCGGTGTGCCGGAGCTTGTGCGGAGTCAGGCCGATGCTATCGAGGCCCGCGTTCTTGCGTGCGTTGTTGAACTCGCGCATGCGCCAGTTGTGGATGCGCAGCGGCGCACCGCGCTTGGTGGTGAAGACGTAGGCGTCCGGGTCGCGGTTCTCAACCAGCGGCGCCAGTTCGGGCACCAGGGACGCGGGGATGGGCACGGTCCGGCGTTCGCCGGTCTTAGGAACGTCTTCGGTCGTTTCGCCCTTGACCTCGGAGAAGGTGACGGCGACGCGGATGCGCCGCTTGGCAAGGTCGACGCGATGGACGCGCAGCGCCGCCGCTTCACTCCACCGTAGGCCGGTGTAGGCGAGCAGGAGCACGAGCGCGCGGTACACCGCCGAGGCTGCCGACTTCTGGCGGTACTTGGTGCGCAGATCCGCCGCCGCGTTGGCGAGCGTTTCCACCTGGTCATAGGTGAGGTAGACGTGTTCCGCTTCGCTGGCCTTGGGGAGCTTGAGCCCTTGCGCCGGGTTGAACGGGATCCGGCGCGGGACGCACCAGCCGAGGACCATGGAGAGCACAGCGTGCGCGTGCTGAGTCTGGGAAGCGCCCAGGTTGCTGCCGCCCTCGTCGCGCGGCTTCTGAAGCTCGGCGATCCACACGGCGATGTCCTCGCTGTGGATCGCGTCGAGAGGAAGTTCTCCCCACCGGTCGAGTACGTGGTTGTCCAGCAGACTCCGGTACTTCCACCAGGTAGCGCGCTTGATGTCGGTACGTGTCCCTAGCCATTTGTCGGCCATCGCGCCGAGGGTGACCTTGGAGGCGGCGGGGTCGCGGTAGGAACCGGCGTTGAGGCTGGATTCCAGCTCGTTCTGCCGCTTCTCGGCGTCGAGCTTCTTGCGGTAGGTGCCGCCGCTCTTGGGCTTTCCGGCGGGGTCGTAATAGCGGACCTGCCAGCGGGCCGGAGGGGTGCGCTTGGCCGCCTTGGCTTTGTCGACGGCGTCGCGGTACCCCTTGTCGCGCGTGCGGTCGTAGATCCACACCCGAGCCATGCGCTTTTCCTCTTCCCTATCTCTTCCGCTACTGCGAGCGGACCCAGGCGTGGACTTCAGCGGGGACGTAACGCAGGTACCGCCCGACGCGGTGCGAGGGTGGGCCGTCGCCCTTGTAGCGCCACTCGTAGAGCGTCTTCGCCGGGACGCCCAGGAAGCCGGCGGTTTCCCGCACCGACCAGAGCTGCTTGGGGATGCTGTGGCCTTGCGTCGCGGCGGTCGTCATGCGGCCCTTTCCGGAGTTGCCGAAAGATCGTCGGATCGCTGTTGCCGAACGGCGTCGAGCTGGGCGCGGCGTTTGAGCGCTTCGCCGACCGCGCGGAGTAGGCGGTGTTCGCGGGGAGGGACGTCGGGATCGGTCGGGCGTGCCAGCTCCCAGGCGTGGTTGCCGGAGGAGACCGAGGAGAGGGCGGGAGCGGCGTTGTCGCCCTGGCCCTCGTCGGGGTCGGCGTCGGGATCCACGCCCAAGGTGTCGAGAACCCACCGCAGGCGGTCCGCCTTGTGGTCGGCGACGGTCTTCCCGGACCATTTCCGAGACACCAAGACGCGGCGCCCGGCGTACCCGAGGTGTTCGCGCCGGTGTGCTTTAGAGCGGCAGAAGCCCGGAGTCATCCCGGCTTTGGCGTTGTCAGGTTGGATTCCGTAGCGCAGCCAGTTCGCGCACTTCGGCGAGCAGGGTTCGAACCGCAGTGCCTCCACGAGCCGGTCAACGTGGCGGCGTTGGGCGTCGGTGGTGACCTCGTGGCATTCGGCGATGTCCTTGGTCAGGTACTTCGCCAGGTAGCGCACACACCGATCGGCATCCGGACTACCGGCCACCACCCCTTTGGCATCCACTTGGGGGCCGAACCGGACAACGTGCATCGGTTCCGCCGCAGGGTCGGCGTCGAGCGCGTCCAGGGCTTCATCCCAGGTGGGCAGAACTTCCCCGGTTGCCATATCGACATAGCCGCCGATCGACTCCTCCCAGACCGGAAGGTTCTCCCCCGCATAGACCGCCTCGTCGGCCGCAGGCCACCACACCTGGTGATACGTCGCGGCCGCGATCTGGCGCAGCTCGGCACGCGGGATGGTGCCCCGGGTGGCCATGTGCAGGTGCGGCGCCAACCTGCGTTGCGGCTCCACGGTGGCGAAGTACTGCACATCGAAGCCCGCAACGCGGCGCAGGTTCTGCACGAACCGGTCGATGAGCTTGGAGAAGTGCAGCGCATCCCGGGCGGCCCGCGGGTAGTCATACGTCGAGGGATCCACCGGGGTGCCGTCCGACTTCACGCGGCCGTAGGTGTCGCAGGTCAGCGTGACGAACAGCGACGGCCGGAAGGTTTTGCCGGTGGCCGGATCCTCATAGGCACGACCCACGGTGGTCTTGGCCATCTGGCGTTTCGGAAGGTCCGGCGCGTCCTGGCGCCGCCGTGTGGAGCGCACCCGACGCGAGGATGCCGACGAGGAGGAGCCGCGGGAGACCGATCCGCGCATGCCGGACGCGGTGATCTCGGTATCCAGGTCGGCTATCGCGGCGTCGAGGTCGGCCACCTGATCGGGGTCGGCACCGCCGGCCCTCACCAGAGCGTCCCGTTGCGCGGTGACCATGGCCCGCTGTTCCACCCACGCCCGCTGCACCTCGGACGGTTCATCGGGTTCCACGGTCGGGTCTTCTGCGAGGTGCCAGCCCTCTTCGCACTGGCTGCGCCGGATGGAGCGCTTGCGCTTGGCACACGCCGGGCACCGCGATTCCAGCGTGGACCCGCACGGCACGTCCACGATTTCGGTCGCCCCGGTCCCGATGTCGGTACGGCGCAGCGAAACGGGCCGGATGCAGACCCCTTTGTCCGCGGCGATCTGCTCGGCGACCTCGCGGGCAAGCGGTTGGGCTTGGCGTTCGGCCCGGGTGCTTTTGCCGGTGGGAGTCGGCATCACAGGACCGCCTTCCCGCTGGTGGCTAGACTGCCGCGATGAGCAGACGGGCGAACGCGTGGCTGTGCGGCATCGCCGGCGCGCTGATGGCGGCCCTGGCCGTGGTGATGATCGTGCTGGCCGCGACCAGGGGTGAGGCCGCTGTCGCGATGATCGGGGTGTTCATGCTGGTACCGGCCTACCTGATCGTCCGCTCGGGACAGACGCGGGCGTCCACACGCCGCAGGGACTAGCATCCGGAGCCCTCCCTGCCGCAAGCGCCGACCATCACGTCGATGTCGGCATCGGAGACGAACGCGGCCCGCACCCGCACCGGGACCGGGGAGCCCTCCAGCTTCACGAACGCCACCCCCGGCAGCTCGGGATCAATCAGGTGGGCGTTGGCACCGCGGTCCCGGGCACCCTCCCCGAGCACCATGTCCACCTGGGATGCCTCGTCCAGCCGGAGTGCGACCTTGTCCGGGAACAGGTTGCGCAGGTTCATGACCTCTTTTCGGGGATCCTGCAGCGCGGCCAGCACGCAGAACCCCACCGACCGGCCCTGACTCGTGAGGGTGGCGATCGCGTTCTCGGCGCGGCGGCGCACGTCGCGGTCGGGGTGGTAGGCGGTCAGGAACGCGACCTCGTCCAGAACCACCACCGTGAACGGATCCCGCACAGAAGCCACATGCACCCGTTGCGTGCCCGCGTAACGCTGCGCCCGTTCCTGCATCGCCGCAACCGCGGCTTCGAGCAGCTCCACCGCCGATTCCCCATCATCGGCATACCGCGCGAACAGCGCCCGCCCGTAGGACAGCTCCATCCGCTTGGGATCGATCGCCCACACCTGCGCCGTCCCCGCCGCAATCGCCGGGACCATGGCGCGGATCGCCGACCACAGCACCGAGCCTTTGCCCGAGCCCGTGACACCGACCGTCAGGACGTGGGTGGCGTGCAGCCGCAGGTACCACGGTCGGCCGTCCGCACACCGCCCCACGGGCAGCGCCGACAGGTCCGCACCGTCCGCATCATCGGGGATGGGTAGCGCGTCGAGGGGGTCGGCCAGCATGTCCCGCCGGGGAAACTCCAGCACCAGATCCCGCGGCCCGCGCACCTCCACCCGGCACGACGGGGCACCGAACCCGTGCGCCAGCTCCGCCACGCGGTCTTCGAACTCGGCCGAAGCGGTGCCGGCCACCAGCTTCACCCGCACCCGATCGGCCCAGGCGGAGCAGGTCACGCCCCGGATCTGGGGCAGGTACTGCCGCTCAAGGTAGGACTCGGCCAGCCCGGAGACCACCAGCACGGGTTGCCAGTGGCGCCGGTAGACCCAGAACCGGCGCCACGTCGCCAGTACCCGCAGCGCCACATGCGTCGTGAAGGAGTCCGGCCACCGGCGCCACCACACCAGCAGGCCGACATCGATCACCGTCCAGAGCACGGCCAGACCGACCCACCCGAAGGCCGCGTAGGTAGTCGCCGAGGCAGCGACCGCGCCCGCGGTGATGGGGAACTGGATGGGCAGCAGCACCAGCATCCGCAGGAAGCGCCACAGCCACCCGGTGAGGATGAAGAACCCCGGGGTCTCCACAACCGGTGTGGTGAAGCGGATGGTCTGGGCCGGGACCGGGGCGGTCGGTTGGACCTGGGTGGCGCCCGCCTTGGAGTTGTGCAGCATCACCGCTCACCCCCGATCCCGGCATCAGCGCGGGCGGCGGCCAGGTCGGCCCGTGCCTGATCGGCCACCGCGCGGGTTTCGGCGTCGGTGGTCTGGGCGGCGATGCGGTCGAGGATGGACGACTTCCACGCCAGCAGCGCCGCATCCGGGGACGGCCGCCCGGAGTTGAAAGCAGCGTTGCGGTGGGCGCGTAGGGCGTCCATGAACGCGGTGATCTCGCGCATGCTCACCCGCGCAAGCTGATCGGACATACTGGGGACACACCTCTTCCAGGGATTTCACAGGTCTCGCAGGGGGTGAAGGGGCGGCCGACGGTGTTGGCGCACCAGGCCGCCCCGCTTACATGTGCGAGTCGGTCAGCCCGCGTCTTTGCTGCCCGAGGTACCGGCAGCACCAGCAGCAGCGGCGGCGGGAGCCTTGCGTGAAGCCGCACCGGTTCCGCCGGGGGTTTTCACACCGCGCGCCCGCAGCGAGTACGCCACCCGGGGACGGCGCCCGGAGTCGTCCACGTAGGGCACGACCGTCATCGCCTCGAACTCGATCGGCCGAAACGGCAGCCCCGGCACCTCATCGGGCAGGGTCGGACAGTGCTCCGCGGCCACCTTCACCTTCACGCTCTTGGCCTTGCCGCGGGCTTCCGGATCGGCATCGATCACCTCCACCGCCCACAGCGGCAACCCGGTGTTCTTGTCGAGCTGGGGCCGCTTGGTCTCGAAATCGGTGATCGGCTCCACCCCCAGCGCGTAAGCACCGTGCGGGAACACCATCCCGAACTCCGCCGGCAGACCACCCTGAATAGCCATCTCTCAGCCTCTTTCGTTCTTGAGTACCCCCCTAGACAGTGCGAAGTGTCCACGACAGCGAGTGTTGTCTAGGGGTATGGACAGACAGTAGCGCGTTGGTTCAGCGATTGTCTAGGGGGATACTCACGCGTCCGCGCGTCCGTAGACCACGGTCGCGTCATCGTGGCTTTTGCCGCGCGGCCACCGCTGCCCGTCAGGGTCGCTGTCCTCAGCCGTGCGCACCTGGTGAATCAGCGCGGCCGGTCCCTCGTCGGCGAGGGTGTCCAGGGTGGCACGCCAGGTGGCCAGGCCGAAGCGGTCGGCGATTCGACTCGCGCCGTCGCTCAGCAGCGCCAGGGCGGCCACCTCGTCCAGGCGGACACGACCGGTGATCGCCTCGTCGGCAGCGGCAGGGTCGGTGTTGGCGACCCAGAACCCGCCGGGACGGTTGCGGTGCTCGGCCAGCGCGGCGACGTAGTCGCGAAGCGCTTGGGCGTGTTCGGGCGTGCCGGTCGGCAGCGCGTCCATGGGCTTGCGCAGCTCGGCGCCGACCACGGCTTCCCGGTCGTCGGTGATCACCTCGGGCGCGGCGTCGGGCCGGTCGAGGACGAGCACGGAATCCGCGAGCACGAGGTATTCGCAGTCGGCACCGTCCCACCGCAGCGCGACGACGGTGGAGGAAGGCGTATCGGAATGCTTGAGGTCGCACGTGTCGGCGTGGAGCCGGTTCACGCGCTCGATGCTGGCAACCAGCGCACCGGCAAGGCTGTCGCCGGAGGCCAGCGCGCCCAGCAGCAGCCCGCCGAGAGTGTGGGAATACCAGGCAACCCCGTGCACGCACCCGGATTCGGTACCGGGCGGGGTGCCGGCGCCGTCGAGGAGTACGGCCGCGTTGGTGCCCACTGCGGCGAAGTCCTCGTTGGGCCGGTCGGGTTTGGCGGGGTCGGTGGCCAGGAGGAAACTCACGCCTCGTCCTCGTCGTGGCGGTAGAGCGGTGTCGCCATCTCGGTTCTCACGGGCTCGTTGGTGTCGGGGTCGTACTCGGTGCGGATGAGGACCGAGAAGTCGCGGTCGCCGACTTGCCCCCACAGGGTGGCGATGTCGGTGGTCAACCAGTGCGCGACGCCGAGGGAGCCCGCCGGGTGAATACCCGCGATGGCCAGCAGCGAGCCTGCACCGTCGGGCCGGGGGAGACGGCCGAGGTATCCGATGTCGCTGGTAGAGGGCGGTGCCTCGTCGGAACCCGCGTAGTGAAGTTCACCGGTGCGGTTGTCGCGGATGTGCCACGGGCCGCCCTCGTCGCGCTCCCACACGAACACAGGGTCTTTGGCGTAGGTCTGCGCCATCGGTTCTGACATGCGCGGCCCGCACACGACCACCAGGCCCGGCCGGTCGAGATCCACGGCCCCGTCAACGGCCACATGATCGTCCTGGACCGTCAAGTCGTAGGATCGGGCGAGGTCTTCCAGCCGCTTGCCGGTGTTGAGGTCATCGAGGGAGACCGCCGCACGAGGCTTGTCCGGTTCCGGGCGTAGGGGAGTGACGACGGTGACCGTGCCGGAGCCGAAGAACGCGCCTTCCGGTGCGGGACCGGTGTGGCGGATCTGATGGATACGGCCCCGGCTCAGACCGGCCTGTGTGGCGATCTGGGCATAGGACAAGCCTTGCGCATGCAGGTCTTGGATGGTTCGGCGCCGCAGCCGAGACAGGTCGGTGACCTCCTGCTGGGCTTCACTGAGCCGATCGGTCGCCGCGCGCAGCAGCGCGAACGGGTCTTCAATGGCGGCGATGCGCTCATACTCGCTGGACATCGGCCCCCTTCCCTCGTGCGCACTGTTCGCTGGGGAAGAGTCTAGGTCCCTAGACAAAGCGGGCTCTATGACCTGGCCTGATCTCGCGCTGATGGCGTTGAACAACCGGCGCCGCCGGGGCATGCGCGGACCGGTCATGAAGGAACGTCGGCGACCAGCTTCGCCCACACTCGCAGCCCGAAGGGATCCGGATCGAAGCCCCATTCCTTGGACATCGCGGCAACGATGGCCAGCCCGCGCCCGTGATCGTCGCCGATGTCGAGTGACCGGAGCGGGTGCGTGGTGGGCGTGGAGCCTCCGCCGAGGTCGACCACGGCCACGTGCGCCGAGGAGGGTTCGGCATCAACGAAGACGATGAAGGGGCCGCACCATTCGCCGCTAAGGGAGTGCTGAACGGCGTTGGTGGCCAGCTCACTCACAACGAGTTCCGCCGTCTCGGCGAGGGGATGGCCGCCCATCACGGCGCGGGTGAAGGCCCGCGCTTGGGCGACTTCGGCCGGCAGGCCGGGAAACATGCGGGACCAACTGACCATCGCAACCACCACCGTCTAGAGGGCTATACACCGCAGTGATGTGCAGAGTAAGCCACCGACAGCCGGTGATTCAACGAGTTCACTGAATCAATGCGCCAGCTCCTCAAAGTCCCGCCGGATCCGCTCGACCAGCTCCCGCGCCTCGTCCCCGGTCACCGCTACCGCTTCGAGCTGGGCGTAGGTATCGACGTAGGTGGCCACGGCGCCCGGTTCGGTGATGGTCATCTGAGCCGTGAACGTCTCGATCACCACAGCCTCGTCATCGAGGACGGTGAACCCATGCGGAGGCATCACCGGCAGCGGCACCGACCACGGCACGACATCCAGGCGCACGTTCGGAAGCCCGCATGCCCGAGCCACCCGGTCGAGCTGTTCCGGCATGACGGCCCCATCCGCCGGCCACGTCCGAAGTGCGCCCTCGGTTACGACGAACCCAAAGTCACATCCCGCACCGCCGAGGCGATCGACCAGCACCGAGGGGGAAGCGTCGGCCGCCCGCGCGTACTCAGCAGACCTCAGCGCACGCGGAACCATCCCTGCTTGAAACTCCCGCAGCTTGGCTGCGCTCCGCTCCCATCGCCGCGCAGTATCGCTGATGAGCGAGATTCCTGTATCGACCCGTCGATTGCTGAGACCAGAGTAGGCATGCCTTATCCGGGAGCGCAGTGGCTGAAGTCGCCCCTCATCCAGTGGGAGAGCAAGGACTACCTTTTCGACAGTCGATACGTCATCAACACGGTGCCCGTTTTCGATCCGCGAAACGGTTGGCTGAGTGAGTCCGGACCGACGCGCGATCTCGCGGCTGGACCAGCCGACTTCCTTGCGTAGTTGACGGAGTTCCCCGCCAACCGTCCGCAGCGTGATCTCGTCCATACTCAACGTTCTTTACACCATCATTCGAACAAACGTGCTGCGGATCTATCATGCTAAGTAGCTTCTTGCCTTACGCATCTTATGCTCAATCGATTCTTTGGCTAGGATCATCCTTCTAAATGTGCCATGATTGAGAATTATGGCAATTGATGGTATCTCTTCTATGTTGTCATCTAGTACATCCCCAAAATCCATTTCTCCGATTTGGACATCTTGTATGCATGTGGGCTTCTCAACTACAACTATGTTACCCGGGTCGCCCTCGAAGAGCAGGTAGTAATAGAGGTCCTTGTTGTCGTGAGAAATTTCCCGAAAGACTACCCTTGTGCTCTTATTTTGAAATGAGTAAAAATCTCTTTTGCGGTGGTCGAGTAGTCCATCCTCCGTTCCAACTAAAGTCATCTTCGCCTGGGAGGAGAACTCTAGGCAAAGAGGCCTGTCAAAGGAAGGGTCTTGGATGTCGCTTAGAGGGGACACCACCAGAAGATAAGGATCATTGAAGGTAGTATCGTAAATTGAGAAAAAGGATCCTTTCGGTATGGATTCCTGGGGGAGGGCGGATATCCGGCGCTTCATGGCAGCGATCGACTGCCCTTTGGGCCAATCCGCCATGCGTTCGTATATAAGAGACCGCATATGGAATTTAACAGTTATTCCGTCCTTAAAGGGTGGCCAGGCGATCGCCTCACGAACGCCAGCGATGCGGGTCTCCACGCTTGGAGTGTTTATGCCACCATCCACGATCCCCACGAATCCCAACTGATCTCCGGGGTTTAGGAGAAATGGAGGAATCGATAACTTTCCTGAATCCCAAGAATAACTATTGCCTTCCATTTTCAATATTCCGGGCGGATCCATGATGAACGTGCCGCCTAGCAAAAGCGACGGGGTGCCAAAATTGACCAATAGAGGGCCATCGAAATCGCCTGAAGTTATCGGTGCTCGTCCCGTATTTTTCATTCTCAAGAGGCACATCATGGGTAAAATGGTTGTGCGTCCGTCATGTTTGAGTTGAATTTTTTCAGCTAAAATGTCAGGCAGATTTGGTGTTAGCTCAAAAGATTTTCCGGAAAAGTGTAATAGCTTTCTGTGTTTGTGAACTTGCCAGGCAAATATATGGTAGGCGGCGAATATGGCGAGCAACCCTATTGAGGAACTGACAAGAAACTGTCCCACTGCTACCTGCTCACTTTTGCCGAATTGGGCCATACGTGATCAAGGCGACGGCGCTGCGCGCCGTCGCTGCGGCTTGCTGGGGGGCGTGCTCGGGCTGCGGGCTGGCGCCCGGTCCCGAGCACGCCCCCCAGCCGCCATTAGTTCTCTCGTGCATGCGGCGCCGACCCGCGTCGCGTCACGCCAGGCGGCACCATGACTATGGTGACGCCTCACCCCGACAAACCGTTGCCTGTTGCCGGAACTCGGGTTGATGACGTTCTGGGTCCCGAGGCACTCGGTCGCGCGACTCTGTCTGTCTTGGGTGGCCGGCCCCAGCGCGACCAAGCACCTCGGACCGGGACCGTGGTTGCTGCTGCCTGTGGTTGCCGAGTGAGCGGCGTACCGTGGGCGCAGGCGTGCACGCCCCAGCGACCAGCCGACCAGGGCCGCGCTAACTCCCAACCCCCACCCAGCCCGATACACATTCAGTGCACATGGCGTCAGGACACCCCCGGTACCGCCCGGAACCAGTAGGCATCAATCCGCCGCCTGACCAGCCGCGCCACAGCCCCGCCGCAGTCCGCAGCATCCCCCCACTCCACGAAGAGGTCGTGGGTTCGAATCCCGCCACCCCGACAGGTGATCAGGGAGTGTTCTTCCTGGTCAGTATGGCCCTTCAGTAGTTGAACCTACTGGAGGGCCACATTTTTTGGCCCGTGTGCACTGTTCGGGCCCTCGGAACCGGATATCTCGTCGGTCTCACCTGTCGGCTCAGGAAAACGCTTGGGACTGCTTGGTACGGCAGTGCCTGTCAGACCGCGGTACTAGGGTTCCCCGTATGCTCAACCTCCCCGAACCGCTGAGCGGTAAAGTCCCCTCCTCTTGTGCCATGGACCTCGCGGTGGTCAATACACCTGAAGGCCTGCTGCTGGTCTGCCCCGATAAGGCCGGATCCGTTTGGACTTGGGAGCCGCACCGGGACGAGTGGCGCAAGCGCCCGCTGACCTACGCCTTCACCGGCGACCCGGACGCCGCGGCCTACTCTCTTGTTGACAACGAGATCGACCGGGTGGCGGCGGCCGTCGTCGGTGGCCGGGTGTTGCTGGCGGGCGGCGGGGGCGAGCAGGCCGCCGCGCTGTGGGATATGGAGACCGGCGAGCTGCTGCGGAACGCCTTCCACACTGAGTCCTACCTCGCGAATGTCGCGGTGCTGGAGGGCGAGGGCCCGCCGCGATTCGTCGTCGCCCCGCAGTACCACGACGACCTGCGGATCTGGGGAAACGCGAAAGACCCCGCCGCGGAGACCCGGCTTGGCAGCTCCGCCGAGGAGTACCGGTGCCTGGCTACCGCGCGGATCGGCGGGCGGACGTTGGTCGCCGGCGGCTGGTCGGAGGTCAGCGTGTGGGACGTGGACCGTGACGAGAGGGTGGCCGGCTTCAGCCCGGGTGACGAGGCTCGGGCCGCGGCCTTGACCGTGCGCGGCGGCCGCCCCGTCGTCGTCGCGGCAACCGACCCGGTCGGCGAGCTGTACGTGTGGGAGGTCGGCGCCGCCGATGACGAGCAGGACGACGGCCCCGGTGAGCCGCTGTTCGACCCGATGGCCGGGCACGGCACCCGCGTCTTCGCCCTGGACACCGCGCTGGTCGGCGGTCGGCCGATCGCGATGAGCGGCGACCAGCAAGGTGCCCTCGCGGTCTGGGATATCGAGGCCGGTCGCAGGATCGGCGACCCGTTCGCCGCCCACGACGGCGAGGTCACGGCGGTACGCACTACGGAATTGGACGGCCGCCCGGTCGCGTTGACCTCCGGGCGCGACGGCCGCGTGCGCTGCTGGGACCTCTCCGTCCTGTGACCACGGAACGGTCCCGAGAAAACCGGGCCGGGGCGGGTACGACCTCGTCCCGGGAAGGTCGGCCGCCGCCTCATCCCCAGGGGTGATCTCGGTGATCATGCAGTTGTGCCGGGATGCGGTGCCGAATCCCGGCACGACTGCATGATCGTTGCTGTGGCCCCGGGGCTTGGCATACCGGGTGATTCGGGGCCGGGCTCGGTACGGCGCGTGGGGGATGCGCGCCGTACCGGCTGCATCCGACCGGTGATCACCGTTGGCGTATCGGCCTTCCAGCCTCTCGGCGGTCTCCCTGAGCCGCTTGCTCGCGCTACACCACAGCGTGCCCGTAGGCGTCCTGGAATGGCCGCAGGTCCGGCTCGCCGAGTTTTTCCAGGAGGGCCTTGAACCGCAGCACCTTGTCCGCGCCGAACCGCTGGAGGCGGGCGGCGGCGGTGGTGGCGGAGACGAGTACCGGCGGGTCGGATTTGGTGTGGAACTTGTCGGCGAACATCACGAGCTCTTCCGCTGCCGTCTCCGCCAGGTAGTCCTCCTCCGGAATCGGCAGGTGCTGGGCCCGCACGTCCGCGCGGTTGATCCCCACGCCCGTATGGCAGGAGCAGAACCGGCACAGCGCCGCGGGGAACCCCAGGTCGGCGAGGAGGTCGCGGCCAAGCACGCCGTGGCGCACGTATTGGCCGTGGTCGAGGACCCCGGAGGCACCGTAGAGGCGGTACACCCCGATGTCGTGCAGCAGGCTGCCCGCCCGCACCAGTTCGGGGTCGGCCCCGGTCGCGCTACGGGAAAGGAGCTGCTCGGCGATCCCGCACACGATCGTGCAGTGCGTGTGCACGAGGTCGAACGCATGCTGCGTCGGAGCGTATTCGGTGTGCAAGGCCCGGATCTCGGCGTCCGTAGAAATGCGCATGCCCCGAACGTAGCGACCCGGATCGACCGGAACCGCCCGTGCCCAGCGCTCCGGCGGCCCGCGCACCGGATGCGCTGGCCGGGAGCCGGGAGCCGGGAGCCGGCACGGGGGCGCGCCTCGATCCCCGTTCCTACCCGGTCCCGGCCCCGGCCCCACCACCCCGCCCTGCCGCCGGTTCGGCGGCCGCGGGCTCAGATGGTCTTGACCAGGCCGCCGTCGACGCGGTGGTCCGCCCCGGTGATGGCGGCCGCACGCGGCGAGGCCAGGAACAGTGCGAGATCGGCCACCTCGTGCGCTTCGGCGATCCGGCCCAGCGAGATCCCCATGCTCTCGGGCAGCACCCGGTCCAGCACATCGTCGACCGTGGTGCCTGCCTGCTCGGCGAACACATTGGCGGAGCCGCCGTCCTCAGCCGTCCACATCGGGGTGCGCACCGGCCCCGGCGAGACCGTGTTGACCCGGATCCCGCTGGGCGCCAGCTCCTCGGCCAGCGAGCGGCCGATGCTGGTCAGTGCCGCCTTCGCGGCGCTGTAGTGCATGTTCATCGGCATCGGCATGCTGGCGTTGACCGAGCTGATGTTGACGATGGCGGCCCCGTCGCGACCGGTCATCGCCGGGATGGCCGCCCGGGTCGTGCGCACAACCGAGAACAGGTTGATGTCGAAGATCCACTGCCACTCTTCGTCGCCGGTACCGACGAAGCCGTCCGTGAACTTGCCCGCCCCGATGTTGTTGATCAGGATGTCGATGCCGCCGTGCAGCCCGACCGCCGCGTCGACGAGTTCCGCGGGCCCTTCCGCCGTGGCGAGGTCGGTGTGGACGACCGCCACGCCGCCCGACGCCTGCAGTTCGGCCAGTTCCGGTGTTGTGGTGCGGCTGCCCGCGACAACGCGCGCGCCCTGCCGGGCGAGCTCCTGGACGATGGCGAGCCCGATGCCCTTGCTCGCGCCGCTGACGACCGCGACCTTGTCGTTAAGGTTGAGTTCCATACCTGCAATGCTGGCTGCGCGGCCCCGGCCGGTGCTGGCGGAAATCCGCCAACGTACCTGCCGCGGAGACTGCCCCGGTTGCGGGCCGGCAACCGGCGCACCGCCGCATTCTCGGATGCCTAGGGTGTTCGGCCTGCACAGGGGTATACGGGACAGCATGGGAGTCCTACGCAAACAGCTTCAACGCCTGCTCGCAGCCCCGTTCATCGTCGACTCGGTCGAGACCTTGCGCGATCCGCACCCGCGAGCCGAAGCGCTCGCCCCGATGGTGGCCCGGCTGCACTCCTACTGCCCGCAAGTTCCGGACAACCCGGTACTGCTGGTGCGGGTTCAGGCCGCGGCCGGTGTCGGGGCCGGTGCCATGCTGCTGCTCGGCAAGGGCACCCGGGCGGCCTGCGCGGTGATGGCGCTGCAGACGGTGCCGTCGCTGATCGCCGCGTCGCGGGGCAAGGTTTCGGATGCTGCCGGGCGCGACACCGCGGTAAAGGACATCGGCCTGCTCGGCGGGCTGGTGCTCACGGCCACCGAACCTAGGCGCCGTCCGCCCAAGGTCGTCCACGATGCCCGGCACGCGGCCCGCGACGTTCGTAAAACGGTCTCGCGGGCGGGCAGGGCCGCCGGCCGCAAATCGGCGCTGCGGGCGGGCCGTGTGGTCGGCCGCAAAGCTGTCTCCGGTGCGGGCCGCGCCGTCGGCCGCAAGGCGCGCTGCGGGTCCGCGCAGCCCGCACCGGGCGGGCACTGAGCCCGCCCCGCGGCCCCGCCGCGGTCCAGCAGCGCATCCGCGATGCGCCGGGGAGGCGGCGCCGCCTCCCCGGCGCATCGCGGTGTCCGAAAGGTTCAAGACGGCCCGCACCGGCGCCTCTACTGTTGACCGCATGACAGCAGCATTCAGCGCGGTTGGAATCGTCGCGGCCGACATGGGCGCGTCGCTGGCGTTCTACCGCCGCATCGGAGTGGACATCCCAGCCGGGGCCGAAACGCAGCCGCACGTCGAAGTGGAGCTTCCCGGCGGGCTGCGGATCCTGTGGGACACCGTCGAGACGGTGCGGTCCTTTGCCCCCGACTACAAGCCCGGGCCGGGCGGCGGCATGGCACTGGCCTTCGCCTGCGACGGCCCCGGCCACGTGGACGGCCTTTACGCCGACCTGCTCGCCGCCGGATACACCGGGCAGTGCGCCCCCTGGGACGCCGTGTGGGGCCAGCGCTACGCGGTCGTGCACGACCCCGACGGCAACTGGGTCGACCTGTTCGCGCCGCTGCCGTGACCTCCGGCGGACGTTCCGGTGGCGCGCTCTCCGGCTCCGGCTAACCGACCAGCACACTCAGTGGAGCGCCGGCCAGGCCTTTGACCTCGCGGGCGAGGTGGGCCTGGTCGGCGTAGCCCGTGGCGGCCGCGGTTTCGGCGAAGGGGACGCCCTCCCGCGCGGCGGCCAGCGCCCGGTTGAACCGCAGGATGCGGCCCAGGGTCTTGGGTCCGTAGCCGTAGGCCGCGAGGCTCCGCCGGTACAGGCGGCGCGCGCCCAGGCCGGTCTGCTCGGCGGCCCGGGCAACGGTGGCGCCCGAGTCCAGCAGGGCGGCGACGGCGGCCATGGCCGGGTCGGTCCCGGGGCCTTCGCCCAGCCGGACGGCGGCCGCACGTTCCAGCGGCCCGGCTGGGTCGGCGGCCGCAGCGGCCTGTTCGCCGAGGCGGCGGGCCTGCGCAGCCGGCCACACGTCCGCAAGCGCCACGCGGAGGTCGCGTACTTCGTGCGCAGGGATGCCCAGCACGGCGGGTCCGACGGCGGGCGGCAGCCGCAGTCCGACGAGCGTGCGCTCCGGTGCCCACTCGGCGAAGTGCGCCGCGGTATCGGGCCCGGCCACCAGTACGTGCTCACCGGTCCAAATCAGGTCCATGCACCCGTCGGGCACGACCCGCACCCGGCGGTGCTGCGCGGCCGCGCCCGCCCACACCACACCGCCGGCCACCGACGCCCGTTCGCGGTACATGCCCCTATTGTCCCGCGCCCGTGGCCTGCGGGAAACCGGGACCGGGCAGCCGCGGTTGCGGCCGCGCGGAGCCGGGCGCCGGACTACTCCTGGGCCACCAGGTCCAGCAGGGTGGCTTCGGGGCGGCAGCAGAACCGCACCGGTGCGGTCGGGGAGGTGCCCAGGCCGCTCGAGACGTGCAGCCAGGTCCCGGCGTAGCGGTGCAGACCCCAGGCGCGGCGCCGGTCGATGCCGCAGTTGGTGACCACGGTGCCGTAGAAGGGCAGGCAGAGTTGCCCGCCGTGGGTGTGACCGGCGAGCAGCAGTTGGTATCCGTCGGCGGCGAAGCGGTTGAGGTTCGCGGGCTCGGGCGAGTGCAGCACGCCCAGCCGCAGGTCGGCGTCGGTGTCGGCAGTGCCGGCGACCGACTCGTAGCGGTCCAGCCCGATGTGGGAGTCGTGCACGCCCGCAACCGCGATGTCGCGCCGGTCGGCCTTGAGGCGGCCCTTGCTGTTGTTCAGGTCCAGCCACCCGCGGGCGCTCATCGCCGCGCCGAGTTCGCGCCAGGGCAGGTCGGGGACCTTGCGCTTGTTGTAGTCGGCTTGGCTGCTCCGCCACAGGTAGCGCGCCGGATTCTTGAACTGCGGCGAGAACATGTCGTTCGAGCCGTAGACGAATGCGCCGGGGCGGTCGAGCAGCGGGCCCAGTGCCGAGATGAACGGCTCGATGGCATCGGGGTGGGAGATGGAGTCGCCGGTGTTCACGACGAAGTCGGGATCGTACTCGTCGAGCCCGCGCAGCCAGTCGAGCAGCATGCGCCGCCCAGGGGTCAGGTGGGTGTCGGAGATGTGCAGCACCCGCAGCCGCGGGCTGCCCGGGTCGAGCACCGGGACCTCGTAGCGGCGCAGCCGGAACCAGTTGCGCTCGATCACCGACGCGTAGGCGATCCCCGCCACCCCGACGGCACCCGTAACCGCGGCCACCCGGCCGGCGGTCCGCAGCGTCTTCCGCAATGTCGTCACCGTCACCGCACCTCCCGACTTCCGATGGTGTCAGAACTCAGGACCGGATGCGCCCGGTGCGCTGCGCCGAGCGGGTAGCGGCGCGGACCGGTTCCGCCGCACCGCCGGCGGCGGGCTGCGCGGGCCAGGGCAGGCGGGCGCGGTCGGAAACCACTCGCCGGTGCGGTGGGGCGATCGTATGATCACTGGCATGGCCGAACTCAAGGACCGCGTGCAATCCGACCTCACCACCGCGATGAAGGCGCGCGACGACGTGCGTACCCGTACCCTGCGCAGTGTGCTGACCGCCATCTCCAACGAAGAGGTTTCCGGCCAGGAGGCGCGCGAGCTCGGCGACGAGGACGTCGTCAAGCTCATCGCGCGGGAGGCCAAGAAGCGCCGCGAGGCCGCCGAGGCCTTTGAAGAGCGCGGCCGCACCGAGCAGGCGGCGGCCGAGCGGGCCGAGGGCGAGGTGCTAGCCGACTACCTGCCCGCACAACTCGGCGACGACGAGCTGCGCGGCATCGTGGCGGCGGCCATCGCCGAGACCGGTGCCCAGGACGTCAAGGCCATGGGGCAGGTGATGAGGGCGGCGACCCCGCGGGCCGCCGGCCGCGCCGAGGGCAGCCGCATCGCCGCCGAGGTCAAGCGCCAGCTGCTCGCCTCGTCCAGCCAGAGCCAGAACCAGGGCTAGCGGCAGGCGGCCATCGGCTGCAGCAATAAAGGTGGCGGCGGGCGACTTGGTCGCCCACCGCCACCTTTTGCCGGTTACCGCTTTTTACCGGTGGCCGCGCTAGTCGTCGCCGCGGCCCGGCGAGCCGAAGCCCCAGCCGCCTGCGGACGCGCCGCCGTTGCCACCGCCGTTGCCGCCGCCGCCCGACCCCTTGCTCAGGAACACGTTGACGGTGGCGCCTTCGGCCAGCCCGGTGCCGGGCTCGGGGTTGACCGCCCCGACCGTGTCGGCAGGCTCGCCGGAGTCGACCCGGGTGGAGGAGACGTTGGGCTGGAAACCGGCGGCCTCCAGCTCGCTGGTGGCCTCGTTGGCCGACATGCCCAGCACATCCGGGACATCGCCCTCGCCGGTGTTGGCGGCCTCGTTGGCGTTCTCGCCGCCGTCATCGCCGGAAGGCGGCCCGGAGGTGCTGCCGAACTGCGACGGCGGCGAAGGGAAGCTCTTGGCGGGCAGCTCGCTGGTGGCGCCCTCCATGGTCTCCTTCCAGATGGGGCCGGGGATCGTGGAGCCGAAGACCTCGCCGTAGTAGTTGCCGCCGATGGTGACGCCGCGCAGCGGGTAGTTCTGGGGGCCGCGCGGGTCGCCGACGAACACCGTGCCGGCGAGGTTGGGCGTGTAGCCCGCGAACCAGGCGCTGGCCGAACCGTCGGTGGTACCGGTCTTGGCCGCTGCGGGACGCCCGATTCCCAGCCCGTTGGTGGTTCCGCCCTTGAACGTCTGCTGCAGCAGGTAGCTCACGCCATCGGCGACGTCCTTGCTGATGACGCGCTCGCACTCGGACTTGATGTCGATCGTCTTGCCCGCGTGCCCGTCGACGATCTTGGTGATCGGCTTCGGGTCGCAGCGGATCCCGCGCGAGGCGAAGGTCGCGTAGGCGCCGGCCATGGTCAGCGGCGAGACTTCCTCGCTGCCCAGGGTGAACGAGTTGTTCGCCTGGGTCCGCTCGTTGTCGAAGGACGTGCCGTCGGCCCGGTGCACGCCCAGGGACTCGGCCATCTTGATGACGTTGCACAGCCCGACATCGGCCTGGAGGTGGGCGAAGTAGGTGTTCACCGACCCCTTGGTGCCGCTGATCATGTTGTTGGTGCTGCCGCCCTTGGTGTCGCCCGCATTGCTGAGGGTCCAGGGCGCCAACCGGCCGCCGTTGCAGTTGCGCTGGCCCGTGATGGTGGTGGTGTTGCCGGAGCTGTAGGAGGTGCTGAACTCCTTGCCCTGCTTCAGCGCCGCGGCCAGGGTGAACGGCTTGAAGGTCGATCCGGCCTGGAAACCGGTGCTGCCGCCGTGGTTGGCGTCGGTGGCGAAGTTGATCGAGGTCTCGCCGAGGTTGGTCTCGTCGGGGCCGTAGTTGCGGCTCTGGGCCATCGCGCGGATCTCGCCCGTGCCCGGGTCCATGAGGACCTCGGCGGCGACCTTGCGCGACTTGTTCTTGCGCGGCACCCACTTGTCGACGGCCTTCTGCGCGGCCTGCTGCATGTCGGCGTCCAGCGAGGTGTGGATCTTCAGCCCTGCGGTGCGCAGCCAGCGGGCGCGCTCGGTCTCGGACTCGCCGTAGCGCTTGTTCTGCTCGATCTCCTGGACCACGTACTGGCAGAAGAACGGCTGCTTGCTGGGCATGCACCCGTTGCTCGGGGTGTTGACGTCGAGTTCGAGCTCGGCCTTCTTGGCCTCTTCGGCCTCGGCCTTGGTGATCTCGCCGGTGGCGGACATGCGGTTCAGCACCACATCGCGCCGGGCCTTGGCGTCCTCGGGGTTGAGGCGGGGGTTGTAGAGGTGGGGATAGCGCACCGTGCCGGCGAGGGTGGCCGCCTGGGGCAGGCTCAGCTTGTCGGCGGTGACACCGAAGTAGTGCTGGGCCGCAGATTCGGCACCGTAGGCGCCGTCGCCGAAGTAGGCGATGTTCAGGTAGCCCTCGAGGATGTCCTTCTTGGACATCCGCTGCTCGATGGCCACCGCGTAACGCAGCTCGCGGATCTTGCGGCCCAGCGTGGTCTCGCGGGCCTCTTCCTGTTCCGCCTGAGAGGTGGCGCTCTCGATCAGCACGTTCTTCACGTACTGCTGGGTGATCGAGGAGCCGCCCTCGACGTTGCCGCTGATGGTGCGGATCGCGGCGCGGAACGTGCCGGCGATGTCGATGCCGCCGTGCTCATAGAAGGAGGAGTCCTCCATGGCGATCATGGCCTCTTGGAGGACCGGCGCCATGTCCTTGAGCTCGACCACTTCGCGGTTCTGATCGTAGATCTCGGCAATGACCTCGCCGTCGCGGTCGTAGATGACCGATCGCTCGGGGGGAGGCGGAGTCTCCAGTTCGCTAGGCATGTTCAGGAACCCGGTGGCGACGTTTCGCGCGGTGATACCGAGTCCGCCGATGGCGGGCAGCGCCAGCGCCGCCACGAGCACACCGGCAACGATGCCGACACCGAGAAGTTGACCGATTTTCTGCAGCATTGTCCCCTGACCCACCCCATAAGACTACGTGTGAACCGCAACAGGAGGAGCCGCAGGCGCCCGGTGATTCGGACGTTCTGCGCACCGGCGGCATCGGGACCGTTCTCCATTGTGGACGCAACGTCGAGTACTCGGAACCGGCGGCCGAGGAGCCTTCGCGATTACGGATCCGGTGAGGTCGACCTTACGCAATGACCCGATCGGGCTAGATCCGAAATGAGCCTGATGAGGCCTGGCGGAGCCGGAGTGCGGACCGTAGGTTCGTCCACAGCAATCGCGAGGATACGGAGGGCGGCGGCCCCGATGCGCTCCGCGACCGGGTATCCCCTCATCCGGAACGTGGCAGCCACGTCATCCGCCCGCCCGCTGCCTCGGTTGCCTCCGAGCCGGCGACCGCGCCCGCCGGCTCGCGCACAGAGAACACATGCTGAACATGGGAGTGGGACACATGTGGATGCCGGGCTGGGCTGCACACGGCCTATGCCGCGAAACCGACCCCGATGCGCTGTTTGTGCAGGGAGCCGCCCAGAACCGGGCGAAGCTCATCTGCCGGGGATGCCCCGTGCGCACCGAGTGCCTGGCCGACGCGTTGGACAACCGTATCGAGTTCGGAGTCTGGGGAGGGATGACCGAACGCGAGCGCCGCGCTCTACTGCGCCGCAGGCCCGATGTCGGGTCGTGGGCGGAGCTGTTGGAGAACGCGCGCCGCGAATACCGCGAACAGGAATCCGGCGACCGCGCCGAACCGCACCGGCGCCCAGTCCAGGCCGGATAGCGGCCGGCAGGAAGCAGAACCGGTAACCGCAGGGGGTCGGCCGCGGGCACGCGCGGACGTGCCCGGCTGAACAGTCGGCCCCCGCAAAGCAGGCGCCATCCGCGAGCCAGAGCCTGCGGCGGCGCCCGGTCGGCTCCGCTGCTGGGTGCCGCCGTGCGGTGCGCGACCGCAACCGCACGGCGGTAGTGCGCCCGCTGCCCGCGCCGGTGCGGTGGCTAACGCGCCGGACCGCAGCAGAATCCCGCGACACCCACGCAGCCCCCTACAGAAACCGCACCAGAGACCCCGGTAACGGCAGCGGACCCACGCGATCGGCACGGTCACCCGCCCAGCGACCGTCCGATCTCGGCCAGGCCGGTCAGATCGTGCACGTCCTCGGGGCGGGCCGGTATCTCGACCGCAGGAACCCCCGGGTGCGCCTGCGCCAGCCGGGCGATGAGCCGCTGTTCGCGCTCCAGCACCCGCGCGCGCTCGGCGTGCAGCCGTAGTGCCGCAGCCGCGAGACCGTGGTCGCCGGTGCGGGCCAGTTCGGCGGCCGCGGCGGCGGCGTCCTGCTCGGACAGGTCCTGCGCCGCGGTGCGGTGCACCCGGTTCAGTACGATCCCGGCGAGCGGCATGCGGTCGTTGCGCAGCCGCTCGATGAAGTATTCGGCCTCGCGCAGCGAATCATCCTCGGGCGCGGACACCACGACGAATCCGGTGCCGCGCGCCTGCAGTAACCGGTAGGTGCGTTCGGCACGCTCTTGGAACCCGCCGAAGACCGCGTCGAACGCCGAGACGAAGCTCTGCACGTCCTTGAGCGCCTGGGCGCCCACCACCTTGGCGATGACCCCGGTGACCATGCCCACCCCGGCGCCCAGCACCTTGAACGCGCCCGTGGCGGGCGGCGCACCGAGGATCTTGATGAGCCTGCTGTCGAGGAACCGGCCCAGGCGTTCAGGGGCGTCGAGGAAGTCCAGCGCCGAACGGCTCGGCGGGGTGTCGACGATGATCAGATCCCACGTGCCGGACTCGCGCAGCTGGCCCAGTTTCTCCATGGCCATGTACTCCTGGGTGCCGGAGAAACTGGACGACAACGACTGGTAGAAGGGGTTGGCCAGGATCTGCTGCGCACGTTCGGGGTCGGCGTGGGCCTCGACGATTTCGTCGAAGGTGCGCTTCATGTCCAGCATCATCGCGTGCAGGCTGCCCGGCACCGCTGCGCCGTCGGCCGCGGGCAGTTCGACCGGCCGCGGCGTGTTGTCGAGTTCGCGCAGCCCCATGGACTGGGCGAGCCGGCGTGCAGGGTCGACCGTGATCACCACGGAGTCGCGGCCGTGCCGGGCGGCGCGCACCCCCAGCGCGGCGGCGGTGGTGGTCTTGCCGACACCGCCCGCGCCGCAGCAGACGATGATGCGGGTCTGGCGGTCGGCCAGCAGCGTGTCGACGTCGAACGCCGGTGCGGCTGCCGCAGCGGTCCCTTTGCCCGCGGTGCCCGCGCTCATCGGCACTGCTCGGTGAGCCGGTCGGCGAGCACTTGGAGGTCCTCGGGGCCTACCCCGCCGCCCAGCAGCGGGAGTTCGAGCCGGGGCCGGTCGACGGCGGCCAAGCGTGCGCGGATACGGGATTCGCCGGCCATCCGCAGTGCGTGGTCGCCGACCTCGGCGGCGAGGTCGCGCGCCGTATCCTCGGCGCCGTCCAACCCGGCCGCCTTGAGGCCCCGCACCAGCGCACCGGTGTCGAAGGTGCCCTCGGCGACGGTGCGCAGTTCGGAATCGGCGAAAAACGGCGGCTGCACCATGTTCACGATCACCGAACCGACGGGCAGCCCTGCAGCACGGATCTGCTCGATGCCGTCGAGGGTCTCCTGGGCCGGCATCTCCTCAAGAATGGTCACGAAGTGCACGGCGGTCTGCGCCGAGCGGATGGTGGACATGGCCTTGTCGGCGTGGTTGCGGACGGGGCCGACACGCGCCAGGCCCGCAACCTCGGCGTTGACGTTGAGGAACTGCGCGATCCGGCCGGTAGGCGGGGCGTCCATCACGACGGAGTCGTAGGCGAAGGGCCGGGAGGCGGGCCCTGCGGAGGTGCCGGGGCCGCGGCCGCCGCGCCGCCGTTCGCCCGCCCGGCGCCGCACGGCCTCGGTGGCCTTGCCGGTCAGCAGGACATCGCGCATGCCCGGAGCGATCGTGGTCGCGAAGTCGACCGCGCCGAAGCGGGTGAGTACGTGGCCGGCGCGGCGCATGCCGTAGAACATTTCGAGGTACTCCAGCAGCGCGGACTCGGGATCGGCGGCCAGCGCGTACACCTGGCCCTGTCCCGGCGCGGCGGCGATCGGGCGTTCTTCGTAGGGCAGCGGCCCGGAGCCGAAGAGCCGGGCGATGCCTTGGCGCCCCTCGACCTCGACCAGCAGGACCCGGCGGCCCCCGGCGGCCAGAGACAGCGCGAGAGAGGCGGCCACTGTGGTCTTGCCGGTGCCCCCTTTGCCGGTGACGACATGGAGCCGGACGCCGCTGCCGTCGCGATCGCGTGCACTCACTCCTCGGAGTTTATGTTGCCGACCGCGGCGGCGGGCGGGCGTGCACAGCCCCATCTCCGCCTTTGCCGCGGCGAAGCGCGGGCGGCGACCCGCGGGCGGTCTCCGGTAAGTAAGGTGACGGCTATGACGAAGTGGGAATACGCGACCGTGCCGTTGCTGTCGCACGCGACAAAGCAGATCCTGGACAACTGGGGAGAGGACGGCTGGGAGCTCGTCTCGGTCATCCCCGGCCCGTCGGTCGACGGGGACCCGCGCAACCAGCAGATGGTCGCCTACATGAAACGGGAGAAGGAGTAATGGCCACTCCCGAGGAGCGGTTGGCCACATTGGGCCTCACACTGCCCGAAGTGGTCCCGCCCGTGGCCGCCTACCAACCGACCGTGCGCACCGGCGACTACGTGTACGTGTCCGGGCAGGTGCCGCTGGTCGGCGGCACCCCGGCCGGTACAGGCAAGGTGGGTGCCGAGGTCACCGCCGAGCGGGCCAAGGAGCTGGCCGCGGTGTGCGCGCTCAACGCGGTCGCCGCGGTCAAGGCCGAGGTCGGCGAGCTGTCGCAGGTGCGGCGGGTCGTCAAGGTCGTCGGGTTCGTTGCCAGCGACCCGTCGTTCACCGGCCAGCCGCAGGTGGTCAACGGCGCCAGCGAGCTGCTCGGCGAGGTCTTCGGCGAAGCGGGCACGCACGCCCGCAGCGCTGTCGGCGTCGCGGCGCTGCCGCTGGACGTCCCAGTCGAAGTGGAGATGATCGTCGAGGCCGACTGAGCGGCCGCTGACCGACACAGGCGCTCGTTCGCCACGACGCACGGGAGGACGACGGTCATGCCGGCAGAGCACCTCCGCGGCGCAGCCCAGGGCGCCGGCGCAGCCGCGGCGCGTCCGGCCGCCACTGTGATGCTGCTGGCCGCGGCCGGCGGCAGCGGGCTCGAGGTCTACCTGCTGCGGCGGGTGGCCTCGATGCGGTTCGCCCCCGGCATGCACGTCTTTCCCGGCGGCACGGTGGACGAGCGCGACACCGATCGCGATATCCGGTGGGCGGGCCCGCCGCCGGCGGAGTGGGCCGCCCGCCTGGCGGTCGCCGAACCGCTGGCGCGGGCCCTGGTCTGCGCTGCGGTGCGCGAGACCTTCGAGGAATCGGGCGTGCTGCTGGCGGGTCCGCCCGGCGGCAATGTGGTCGCCGATACCCGCGCCCCCGACTGGGAGGCCGACCGCGAGGCCCTGGTCTCCCACACCCTGCCTTTCACCGAGTTCCTGCGCAGGCGCGATCTGGTGCTGCGCAGCGACCTGCTGCGCGCATGGTCGCGGTGGATCACACCGCGCGGCGAGGGGCTGCGTTTCGACACCCGCTTCTTCGCCGCCGCCCTGCCGCCGGGCCAGCAGGCCCGCGACGTCGGCGGCGAGGCCGACCGCGTCGCCTGGATGGCCCCCGGAAACGCCGTGGCCGCCTGGCGGCGCGGCGAGCTGGAGATGCTGCCCCCGACCGTAACCACCTGCGCCGAGCTGGCCGGATACGGGTCGCCCCAAGCCGCCATGGCGGCCCCGCGCACGATCTCGCCTATCGAGCCGGAGCTGCACGAGGTCGACGGCGAACCCCGCATCGTCGTACCCGACTGGGTGCCCTACCCCCCGCACTGAGCCGTGTCCAGTACCGCGGAGCCGTGCCGGGCACCACCCACCTGCCCGGCCGGCGCCGCCGCTGCGGCCCCCACGACCCCTGCGACCCCCCACACCCGCCGCCGCCCGGCAAGAGAGACTGAGGTGCGATGAGGATCGACGGTTCCGGAACACTGCGTGCCAACTGCGTCCTATGCCCGAATCCTGGACTGATGACGCTGGACGGCACCAACACCTGGGTGCTGCGGGAGCCGGGGGCGCGGGGCGTCATCGTCGTCGACCCCGGGCCGCACGACGAGCGCCACCTGGAACGGGTCGCGCGCACCGTGCAGGAGCAGGGCGCCCAGGTCGCGGAAACGCTGCTGAGCCACCACCACCCCGACCACGGCGAGGGGGCGCGCTACTTCACCGAGTTGACGGGTGCCCCGGTTCGCGCCGTCGATCCCGGCATGCGTATCAGCGGCGGCGGGCTCGCCGACGGCGACGTCATCCGGGTCGACGGGCTGGAACTGCACGTGGTGGCCACGCCCGGCCACACCGCCGACTCGGTCTGCTTCCACCTGCCCGCCGACGACGTGCTGCTCACCGGAGACACGGTGCTGGGCACCGGCACGACCGTGGTCGCCGACGACGGCCTCGCGGCCTACATGGATTCGCTGTACCGGCTGCGCGAGTTGGTGGCCACCGCCGGGGTGCGGGCGCTGCTTCCCGGGCACGGACCCATCTGCACCGAGCCGCTGACCAAACTCACCGAGTACATCGAGCACCGCGAGTCGCGGCTGGCCCAGGTCACCGCCGCGGTGCGGGCCGGCGACCGGACGGCGGACGCGGTCGTGGCACGGGTCTACGCCGGCATCGACGAGGCGGTGGTTCCTGCGGCGCGGTCATCGGTGCGGGCGCAGTTGCGGTACCTGGCCGACCGCGGCGACATTCCGCCGGAACTCGGCGAGGAGCCCGGCGGCGGCTGATCGGCCCGCACGGCCGACGGGCCCGGCACGCGGCCGGGCCCGGTGGTCGTGGCGCGGATCGCCGGAAGCGGTGTCCGCAGTGGCACTGTCGGCGGGCTGGTGCCTGCGTTTGGCTTGTTAGCGCGCGCGGCGCCGCATGCGTTCGACGTCGAGCAGCACAACGGCCTTGGCCTCTATACGCAGCCAACCGCGCAGCGCGAACTCCGCCAGCGCCTTGTTCACGGTTTCGCGCGAAGCGCCCACGAGCTGCGCCAGTTCTTCCTGGGTCAGGTCGTGGTGTACGTGCAGGCCGTCCTCGCCCTCCTTGCCGAAACGGTCGGCGAGGTCGAGAAGCTGCCCGGCCACCCGCCCCGGCACGTCGGTGAAGACGAGGTCGCTCATGACGTCGTTGGTGCGGCGCAACCGGTTCGCCAGCGCCTTGAGTAGCTGCAGGCTGACCTGGGGCTGTTGGGCGATGAACGGGCGCAGGTCGTCGTGGCCCAGTCCGGCGAGCACCGCGTCGGTGACGGCGACGGCGCTGGCGGTGCGGGGGCGCGGGTCGAACAGCGACAGTTCGCCGAACATCTCGCTGGGTCCCAGCACGCTCAGCAGGTTTTCGCGTCCGTCGACAGCGGCGCGGGTCAGCTTGACCTTGCCGCTGAGGATCACGTAGAGGCGGTCGCCTTCGTCGCCCTCGGAGAAGAGCGTCTGGCCGCGGCCGAGTCTTACCTCGCTCACCGAGGCGCGCAGTGCCGCAGCACCGTCCTCGTCGAGTGCCTCGAATAGAGGAGCCTTGCGCAGCACCTCGTTGGTCTCGTCCACCACTTCCTCCTTGCAAGCCTGACCGTCAACAGTGTGACGTATATCGCACCCCGGTGGGAAACCAGGCCGTTACCTCGGCTTGTCGTCCCGGTGACGTGCTAACCGCCACGGCCGACGTCAGCGCATTCGATCCTAGTTGCTCTCCCGTACCCGAGAGGGTCCGGCCCGCCGATCTCCCGACATTGCCGACATGCAGCGCTAGAGAGCGGGGACCGCATCCGCGTGCGTACGTCCGGCTCCGGACGCCGCCGCGGGTACGTAGTCTTTGAGGCGTGCCCGGAGATCCTGCCACGCCTGCTCAAACCGCCCCGCCCAACGCCGCCTCGAATGGCGGCGCAGCGCAGACACCCACGGGTGAGTCGCGTCTCGCCCTGGTGAGACGCGCCCGACGGATCAACCGGGAATTGGCCCGGTTGTATCCCGATGCGCACTGTGAGCTTGATTTCACCTCCCCGTTGGAGCTCCTGGTCGCCACGATCCTCTCCGCCCAATGCACCGACAAGCGGGTCAACCAGGTAACCCCGAAACTCTTCGCCCGCTACTCCTCAGCGGCCGATTACGCCGCCGCCGACCGCGAGGAACTCGAGACCCTGATCCGCTCCACCGGCTTCTACCGGTCCAAGGCCAACAGCATCCTCGGCCTGGGCCGGAAGCTCTGCGACGAGCACGGCGGCGAGGTCCCCGGCGACCTGGACGCGCTGGTGCGGCTGCCCGGGGTCGGCCGCAAGACCGCCAACGTGGTGCTCGGCAACGCCTTCGGCGTCCCGGGCCTCACCGTGGACACCCATTTCGGGCGCCTGGTGCGCCGCTTCGGCTGGACCGAGGAGACCGATCCGGTCAAGGCCGAACACGCCATCGGCGACCTGTTCCCGCCCAAGGACTGGACCCTGCTCTCGCACCGGCTCATCTGGCACGGCCGCCGCATCTGCCATTCGCGCCGGCCCGCATGCGGGGCGTGCGAGCTGGCCCACTGGTGCCCGTCGTTCGGCGAGGGACCCACCGACGAGGCGACAGCGGGGGCGCTGGTCCGCAATGGGCCGTTCTCCTAGGCGGTTCGCAACAGGCCCCAGCGGGGAAAAGGGCACAGCAGGCGGGCGCAGGCACGGCCGGAAGGGGACGGGCAGAGTATGACCGCACAGGATCACCCGGAGACACCCCCGGGCACGCCCGACCCGACCGGCGCGCGGACTCCGGACGCAGGCCGCCCCGCTCCCGTCCCCGACGTCACCACCCCCGAGTGGCTGGCCTGCCTCGCCCGGGCCGGGGCGCGCATGCCCGTCCCCGCGATGCTGCGGCCCCCCGAGTCCGGCGGACGCGAATCCGCGGTGCTGATCCTGTTCGGCGAGGGCGAGCACGGCCCCGACGTGCTGCTGATCCAGCGCAACAACGGGCTGCGGCGGCACTCCGGCCAGCCCGCATTCCCCGGCGGCGCCTTCGAACCCCATGACGAAGGCCCCGAGGACTGCGCGTTGCGCGAAGCGGTCGAGGAAACCGGAGTCGACCCGGCCGGGATCGAACTGCTGGGCCGGCTGCCCGAACTGTTCATCCGGCCCAGCGACTTCCGGGTCGTCCCGGTGCTGGCCTGGTGGCGCGAGCCCTCCGAGGTGGGCCCCGCCGACCCCGGCGAAGTCGCCGGGGTGGTGCGCGTCCCCGTCAGCGAGCTCGCCGACCCTGGCAACCGGGTCCGCATCCGCCACCCCGACGGGTCGACCGGTCCGGCGTTTCGGGTACGGGACATGTTGGTCTGGGGATTCACCGCAGCGATCCTGAACCGGCTGCTCGTCCTGGGAGGGTGGGAACGTGCATGGCTCGACAGCGGGACGGCCGAACCCGTACCCCTGCCCGGCGCCAAAGGCGGCGGCACCGGGCCGCACCGAGCCAAAGGCCCGAGATGAGCGCGAGGTGGTGATGGACGGCATCGTCCTGGACGCGGTCCTGATCGTGCTGGTCCTGCTGTTCGCCGTATCGGGCTACCGGCAGGGCTTCATCGTCGGAATCATGAGCTTCGCCGGGTTCATCGGCGGCGGAGTCCTCGCCGCCCTCGGCGCTCCCCCGCTCATCCAGGGGGTCGTGACCGACCCCGGACGCCAGGCACTGCTGGCGGTGGCGGTGGTGTTCCTGTGCGCGGCGATGGGCCAGTTCGGCGCGTCCTACCTGGGCGCGGTGGTGCGCAACCGTGTCACCTGGGACTCCGCACGCGTCGTCGACGCCATGGGCGGGGCGCTGGTGAGCGCCCTCTCGGTGCTGCTGGTGGCCTGGCTGGTGGGCAGCGCCGTCGCCAACTCCGCGATACCCGTGCTCAACACCCAGGTGCAGCAGTCGCGCGTGCTGCACGCGGTTGACCGCGCCATGCCCGAAGTCGCCCAGACCTGGTTCTCCACCTTCCGCAGGATCGTCGACCAAAGCGCATTCCCGCAGGTCTTCAGCGGCTTGGGCACCGGCGAGCCGGCCGAGGTGCGGCCGCCCGACCCCGACGTCCTCGATACCGCAGGGCTGCGCGAATCAAGCCAGGGCGTCGTGAAGGTACTGGGCACCGCGCCGAGCTGCCAGCGGCGCGTCGAAGGCACCGGGTTCGTGTACTCCCAGGGCCGCGTCATGACCAACGCCCACGTGGTGGCCGGTGTCACCAGGGATCTGCGGGTGGTCACCCGCTCCGGGCAGCAGTTGCCCGCCACGGTGGTCCTCTACGATCCCCAGCAGGACATCGCCGTCCTCGACGTCGAGGGTATGGACCTGGAGCCGCTGGAGTTCGAGACCGACGTCGAAAAGGGCGACACCGCTGTGGTGGCCGGCTACCCCCGCAACAACGGCTTCACCGCGGTGCCCGCACGCGTCCGCGCCGAGCAGACAGCGCAGGGGCCCGACTTCTACCACTCCCAGCAGGTCAGCCGCGAGATCTACCAGGTCCGCGCGCTGGTCCGCCCCGGCAACTCCGGTGGTCCGCTGCTCTCCCCGGACGGCACCGTCTATGGTGTCGTCTTTGCTGCGGCGACCAACGATGACGAGACCGGCTACGTGCTCACAGCCCAGGAGGTCGCGGCCAACGCAGAGAAGGGCAGTACGGCCACCGCGCCGGTCTCCACTCAGGAATGCGACTGACCGGCTGAGCCGGTCAGTGAGGCGGGCGCGAGCGTCCCGCTGATGGCGCGTCGGGTGGTCGCCCGGGCGCGTCGGCGGCGGGCGCAGGCACGCTGGTTGAGCTGCGGTAGGGGCGGCGGCAGCCGGGCACGCGGCGGCGGCGGAGCTTCGCCGCCGACCGGCCCCGCCGCTGCCGGACCCTCCCGCCCGGCAGGTGCCGGCACGGGACGGGCCCGACCCCTGGAGTCCAGCGGGTCCTGTGGCAGGGACGGGGTCCCTCGAAGGCGTGTCAGCCGACGAGTTCGGTGTCGGCCTCGGGATCGGACTTGCCCAGCGGCCAGCTCATGCGGACGACGGTGCCGTCCTCATGGGGTTCGATGCTGACCTCGTCGGCAAGGCCGACGATCACGGCCAGACCGACGTCGGGCGATAGACCCGTAACCCCGCCGGGCGGCGTGAAGTCGCCCAAATCGAGGTCGGCATCGTCGAACACCTGGTCACCGAACTCCGCCGCGGGCTCCTTGGCCGGGGCGCGGTCGAAGACCACGACCTCGAAGCGCTGGGCGGGATGGCCGTTGTGCGGTGCGCGTGCAGGGGTCTCGCTGCGGGACGGGTTGTCAGTGTCGCGAGGCCCCGCGGTATCGATCAGATCGAGCTGGATCGGACGGCTGGGACAGTGGACGCGATGCGCCTCGACGGCGCGGGAGCACGCCTCGCCGACCGCCAGTCGGATCTCGTCGAGGGCGGATTCGGCGATGCCCGCCCGCCTGGCCACGGCAGTGGCCATGAGCCGGGCCGTGCGCACATGGGCGGGCAGCGCGCTGATCGTGAGCTGGACGAGTGCCATGGTTCGCTCGTAACGCAGCTACTTGGACTTGCGTTTGTCGATGGCTTCCTGCACGGAGTCGTGGATGCCGAAGACCTTGGTCAAGCCGGTGATCCGGAAGATCTTCAGGATGCGCTCCTGAGTGCAGACCAGGTCGAGCGTGCCGTCGTGTGCGCGCACGCGCTTCAGGCCGCCGACGAGCACGCCGAGCCCGGTCGAGTCGAGGAACTCCACCTTCTCCATGTTCACCACGAGGTGGAAGTTGCCCTTGTTGACCAGGTCGATCAAGAGCTCACGCAGCCGGGGCGCGGTATAGACGTCGATCTCACCCTCGACGACGACGATCTCTGTGTCGTCCTGTGTGTGGTGATCAAGCTTCAAGTCCACTAGTCCTCCAGCGCCGAACTGCGAAAAGCCGCGAGTGATCTCTGCCGGGCGTTACCCCACAGTGCGGCATTCAACCACGCTTGCCCTTCGCATCTGCCTCTTATGCACAAGAAACCACGACAGCGCGGGTCCCTTCCCGCGGATGCCACACTGAAACAGGGGTCGACCAGTGTCATCGCAGGTATTACGCGCCGAGGAGGGTGTCGGGGTGTCCGGATCTGCTCCCCGCGCACGCGGGGACGTCTCCCGGTGGGAGTCCGCGCTTCGCCGGTTGTGGCGAGACCATACCCGGAATTCGCAGGTGACACATGTGGAGCAGTTGGCACGTGGCCACGGGGTAAGTGAACACTGGCCAGACTGGACACCGCCCTCGGTTCGTGAGCGACTCGCTGAGCAGGGGATCACGGCTCCGTGGTCCCACCAGGCAGCCGCCGCGGATCTTGCGCGCTCCGGTAGCAATGTGATCATAGCCACCGGCACCGCGTCGGGGAAATCACTGGCCTTCCTGCTGCCCTGCGCCGAAGCCGTTGAACAGGGCGGCACCGTGCTCTACATCTCGCCCGCCAAGGCACTGGCCGCCGACCAGCGGCGGACCCTGGCCGATCTCGGTCTCGACGACCTGCGCGCGGCCACCTACGACGGCGACACCCCCCGCCAGGAACGCGCCTGGATCCGCGCGCACGCCAACTACGTGCTGACCAACCCCGACATGCTGCACCACGCCGTCCTGGGCAACCACGCCGCCTGGGCGGGGTTCCTGCGGCGGCTGCGCTATGTCGTGGTCGACGAGGCCCACCGCTACCGGGGCGTGTTCGGCTCCCACGTCGCCCAGATCCTGCGGCGGCTGCGCCGCGTCTGCGCCCGCTACCGCAGCGATCCCGTCTTCATCCTGGCGTCGGCCACCACCGGCACACCCGAGGAGAGCGCGCGCCGGCTGATCGGTGCGCCGGTGCGCGCCGTCTCCGAGGACGCATCGCCGCGGCCCGCACTCAGCTTCGCGCTGATCGAGCCCGAACTCACCGAGCAGACCGGCGAGAACGGAGCGCCGGTGCGGCGCACCGCCACCGCCGAGGCCGCACACGTCCTGGCCGACCTGGCCGAGTCCGGCGTGCGCACCCTGGCATTCGTGCGGTCCAGGCAGGCATCGGAGGTGGTGGCGCTGACCGCGCAGCGCATCCTGCGCGAACGCGAGGCCCGCGCCTCCTCGCACCGCCGCGGGCTGCCCGCCGCCGACCCGTGGGCGGTCGGCGACGGTGCGGGCGAAACGGATGGCGCCGATGGTGCGGGTGCCGGGGCCGACGGGACCGCGGCCACCGCAGCGGGGGGCTCCGCCGAGGCCGGCGGGGCGGCGGAGACGGCCGAGGCCGAGGTGGCCGAGGCGGCCGGGCGCCCGGAGGGAGCACCGTCCGGCAGGCTCTCCGAACGGGTGGCCGCCTACCGCGCCGGCTACCTGGCGGACGACCGGCGCGGGCTGGAAGACTCGCTGCGCAGCGGCGAGCTGCTGGGCCTGGCCACGACCAACGCGCTGGAGCTCGGCGTCGACATCACCGGCCTGGACGCGGTGGTGGTGACCGGGTGGCCCGGCACCCTCGCGTCGCTGTGGCAGCAGGCGGGCCGGGCGGGCCGCTCGGGGCAGGACGCGCTCGCCGTCTTCATCGCCCGCGACGATCCGCTCGACACCTACCTGGTGCACCACCCCGACGCCGTTTTCGGACGCCCGGTCGAGGCAACGGTGCTGGATCCGGACAACCCTTACGTGCTCGGGCCGCATCTGTGCGCGGCCGCCTCCGAAATCCCGCTCACCAACGACGACCTCACCCTGTTCGGCCCCGGCGCCGCCGACGTGCTCGACGGACTGGTCCGGCAAGGGCTGCTGCGCCGCCGGCCGCGCGGGTGGTTCTGGACCCGCCGCGACCGCGCCTCCGCACTGGCCGACCTGCGCGGATCCGGTGGGCCTCCCGTGCAGATCGTCGACTCCGCCAGCGGGCAGCTGCTGGGCACCGTCGACGAGGCGGCCGCCCACAGCGCCGTCCACGACGGCGCGGTCTACCTGCACCAGGGGCTCACCTACGTCGTCGACGAACTCGACCTGGAAGAGTCGGTGGCGCTGGTGCACGGAGAGGCTCCCGAATACAGCACCTGGGCGCGCGACACCACCGAGGTCGAGGTCCGCAGCACACTGCGCAGCCAGGAGTGGGGGGCCGATTCGGCGGTCCACTTCGGCGAGGTCGAAGTGACCCGGCAGGTGGTGTCCTACCTCAAGCGCGATGTGCGGACCGGCGCGGTCCTCGGCGAGCAGGCACTCGATCTGCCCGAGCGCCGGCTGAACTCGCGGGCCGTGTGGTGGACGCTCTCGCCGGAGGCCACCGACCGGCTGCGCAAAGCCGACGTCGAAGTACGCGGCGCAGCTCACGCCGCCGAACACGCGGCGATCGGCCTGCTTCCGCTGTTCGCCACCTGCGACCGGTGGGACATCGGTGGCGTATCGACCGCACTGCACGCCGACACCGGATGCCTGACCGTTTTCGTCTACGACGGCCATGAGGGCGGCGCCGGATTCGCCGAACGCGGCTACGCGGCGGCCCGCGAGTGGCTCACCGCCACCCGCCAGGCCATCGCCGGCTGCGAATGCACCGACGGCTGCCCCTCATGCATCCAGTCCCCCAAGTGCGGAAACGGCAACGACCCGCTCAGTAAACCGGGCGCGCTGCGCCTGATCGACGCGCTGCTGAGCGGCGAGGCGCAGGGGTAGCGCAGGGCGTTCCCGTACGGCGGAGGTGTCCCGGAGCCGATGCCGCCGGATTGTCGGTGGCGGCTTGCCGCTTGCCGCTGGTCGGGGTCGGGGTTGCGGGGCGGCGATGAGCGATGGGTGCGAGCGCCGAGCGCTCGCCGCGGGCGGGGCCGGTTGTGCACAGGCTGTGGATCCGACTTTCGTCCGGCACTCGCTCCAGGCGAATCTGGAATCGCACCGTGAGGATCACCTGACTCACGGTACGCACCGGTCGTTTGGAGGCAGCAGTGTCCGTTCGCTCCCCACTCTCCCCTCGCCCCCGTCCGCCCCTTTCCCGCCCCCAGGACCTCCGCTGGTTCCGGTCGCCTCCCCACCCCGATCGCCGCCCGAGCCGCGGGGGCGCCGCGTTCCGCCGCTGGACACCGCACCGGCTGCTGCTGCGGGCCGCGTTCGCCGTGTTCGCGGCCGCCGCCCGGACACCCACCGCGGTGTTGACCCGGCGCAACACCGGTTCCGCCTACCGGCCGAATCCCGCGTCCCGCGGCGACCGCGGCATGTCGACTGCGGAGTACGCCGTCGGCACGGTGACCGCCTGCGCGTTCGCCGCGGTGCTCTTCGCGATTCTGACCAGTGCCGAGGTACGCGACACGCTGACCCAGATCGTCACCGATGCGCTGCAGATCGACGGTTGACCGCGGAGGTGTCACGGCCGAGACCGCCGCCGCACTGCCGAGCCTGGTACTTGTGCTCGCCGTGGCCCTGACCGCCATCCAGGCGGGTGCGGTGCAGGTGGCCTGCGTCGACGCTGCGCGTGTCGGGGCGCGGGCGCTTGCCCGCGGCGAACCCGAGCCCACCGCCCGTGCTGCTGCGGTCCGAACCGCGCCCGATCCGGCCGATATTGCAATGTCCGAAACCGGGGGATTGGCGCGAGTCACCGTCACGGCACCGGTGCCGCTCGGCCCGCTGGGAAACCTGCCGATCGAAGCTGAAGCCCGGGCCGCCACCCCGCTGGAGGGCGGCGGCCCGCCGGGCACCGGGAACCCCGGCGGCACACAGGACGGAGGTGGTGGCGGCCATGCCCCGGCCGGTTGACGGGGGCGGTCCGATAAATCGCCGAGCAACCCGCACACTTCGGTTTCCGTGTCCGCCTTCGGCAGGATGCCGCGACCGCCACCGCTTGCGGCTTGCGGGCGATGCGGACAGATCGGCCGCCGCAAGCCGGTGGTGGGGCCGGCAAGCCCCATCCGCACCCGCCCGGGATTCGCGGATCCGCAGGCAGCGGCGCCTCCGGCACCGGTGCCGCGGGCATGGCCGCCGCGGGCTGCCCGGCGGCCGCCGCCGCGCCGATACCGGCTCCGCCACCGTGTGGGTGCTGACCCTGTGCGCCCTCGTACTGTTCGCCGCGGCGGCGGTCGCCCTGGTGACCGCCGTGCGCGTCGACCGCCACCGGGCATCGACCGCAGCCGATCTCGCAGCCATCGCCGGAGCCCAGCGCGCCGCCGAAGGGCGGCAGGCGTCCTGCAGCACAGCGCGATCGGTCGCCCAAGCCAACGGCGCGGCCATGACCCGGTGCAGCCTGGCCGGCGACCTTTCGCTGCGCGTAAGCGTGCGTGTGCAAGCGCGGCTGTGGACCGGTTCCGTAACGTCCCACGCCCGCGCCGGCCCGCACCGCTCGCCGTGGTCCTTACACACGCCACCGGCCGGCCCTGTCGTCCACCACCAAGCCATCCATCACCGGGTCACCCAGCACAAAGTCACCCAGCACAACGAACCGGCGCCGTAGGGACCGACCCCGGCAGGTCCCACGGCCAAGAGGGGAGCGGGGAGCGGCGGGAGGGGGAGGGGCGGGGGGAGGGCCCCGGGGGGAGAGGAAGGGCGAGCGGGACACCGCGAGAGCCGACACAGGGCTGTCCGCCCGGCCCGCCCGCCCGCCCGCGGCGGCGCGCGCCGCCGCGGGCGGCCCCGAGCGCGGCCCGCTCTGCCCGATGCGGCGTACCGGCGTGCGTTTAACAGCACCGGAGGTGGGCCGGCGCCCGGTGGCGCGGGTTGGCGGCGACCGTGCGGCCGGTCGGTGGTTGTCCGTCCAGCAGGCCGCCGAGGTCAGCGGGGCGGGCACGGATCCGGGCGGGGCGGGGCGCAGCGGGCTGAGCGAAAAACCGAGTGACAGCAGTGGGCCGCCACGGTAGCAATACGCAGGCCTGCAAACAGGTCGGTCCCAGTGGGGCGGCGCCGGGTGAGGGGCGGGCCCGTCGATGCGCCTACCGGGGGCGCTCCATGCCGGGACGGTTCAGCGGAGTGGGTGCGGAGCGGGCGCCGCGCCCGTAATCGCGCCTGCAGGGGTGGCGTATGGAGTGAGGACTCGTGGCCGGTTTGGACAGCGGTTCGGCACCTGACGACCGCGGAATCAGCGGGTTGCGCCTGCTTCGGACGAATCCGTCCTTCCGCGCGCTCTTCTCGGCCCGCGCTGTCTCGTGCACCGGCGAGGCGGTCGGTCTGGTCGCGCTGATGCTGTTCGTGGCCGACTCCACCGGCAGGGGAATCGCGGTTTCGATCCTGCTGCTGGTCGGGGATTTCGTCCCGGCACTGCTCGCGCCGTTGACCGGGGCGATCGGCGACCGCTTGGACCGCAGGCGGGTGATGATCGCCTGCGAACTGGCGCAGGCCGCGCTGCTGCTGCTGATCGCGCTGTCCTTGCCGCCGCTGCCGCTGCTGCTGCTCTTGGTGGCCGTGCGTGCGACCGCGGGCCAGGTGTTCCTGTCGGCCTCGCGTGCGGCGGTGCCCGCCCTGGTCCGCGGCCGCGACCTGGAATCGGCCAACTCCTGCGTAGGGTTCGGCACCAACGGCGCCGAGGCGGCAGGCCCCCTGCTGGCGGCCGTGCTGTTCCCGTTCCTAGGGACCACGGGCGTACTGCTCGGTGCGGCGGCCTCCTACGTCCTCTCCGCGTTCGTCCTGACCGCGTTGTCGGAGCTGCCTCCGGAAGACCACCGGCGGCAGTCGGCTTCCCTGCTGGCCGACGCCCGCGAAGGGGTCGGCTACGTCTGGTCGATCCGGCCGGTCCGGCTCGTCGTGCTCGGGTTCTGCCTGGTAGTGGCGTTCAACGGCATCGACGACGTGGCGCTGGTGCTGCTGGCCACGGAGACCCTTGGCGCGGGCGACTCGGCCGTGGGTCTGCTGCTCGGCGCCGTCGGTCTGGGGCTGATCGCCGGCTACGCGCTACTCGCCCGGCTGGGGCCGCGCGCCGCGCTGCCGGTCTTGCTGGTCGTCGGGTTCGGGGTGAGCAGCCTGGGCAACCTGCTGACGGGTCTGGCCTGGGCGGTGGCTGCCGTGTTCGCCCTACAGGCCGTCCGCGGGATCGGGATCGCGGCGATGGACGTGGCCGCGAACACGCTGCTGCAGCGCCTGGTGCCGGCAAGGATGCTCGGCCGTGTATTCGGCAACCTCGCCGGCACGGTGGGGGTGGCCGCCGGGCTGTCGTACCTGGCGGGCGGGCTGCTGCTGGACGCCACCTCGGCCTCTTTCACTTTCATCGCCGCGGGTGCGGGCGGATGCCTGGTCACAGTCGCCGTGGCGCTGTCCTTGCCGCGAGTGCTGCCCCGCGGCGCTCTTGCCGCCGGTGGCGACAGCGGTGCGGACGCTGCCGATGGCTCCGGTCATCGGCTCGGCGACGAACCGCACCCGGGTTGAAGGCGGGAAAGCGCCGACAGGCCGAGCAGTCCGGGGGCCGCGCCCGACACCTTCAGTACGCCGTTCGGGTGGCGCTTCCCTGGAGGGGAGCGACCAGTATTCGCACGGGATCGTGCCCCCTGGCGAGGGCGCGGATCGCGGCCAGTGCCATGGGCACCATGCAGCGGTCGTAGCGACACCGCTCAACTGAGCCGCCCAACCGTGCCTCGCACTGATCACCGCGGAACGCGGCCGCCTCACACAGGGAGCTCCCAAGCAGCGGGGTGCGCTCTCGCGGTTGTTCAACCCCAAAACCCGCTGTTCAACCCCAAAACCCGCAACCCCCAACCCGCCACCCGGCGAATGATCACGGCAATGTCAGCCCTGAGACGAGGCCGGCAGCGAGCGGAACCACGCCGATGAGGACGAACGCGGGCAGGAAGCAGAGCCCCAGCGGGGCCGCGCTCAGCACGCCGAGGCGTTGGGTGCGGGTCAGGGCACGGACTCTGGCGGCGTCGCGGAGCTCGGCAGCGTGGCGTTCGAGAATGGCGGCGACCGGCGCGCCGGTCTCGGCGGCGCGGGCGAGCGCGCGCCCGACCGCCTCGAACTCCTCGGGACCGTTGGCGGATCTCCATGCGGTGCGCGGGTCGGCGCCGAGACGCAGCTGTTCGGCGACAGTGCTGAGTGAGTGTCCCAGCGGCCCGCCGATGGCTTCGGCGGCGGCCGCCAGCACGTCCTCCGGCGCGCCACCGGCACGTAGGCCCGCGACCAGCAGTTCGACCGTAACGGGTAGTCCCGCCAATATCCGGGCGCGGTCGGCGCGCGACCCGGTGTGCTGATCGCCGCGGGCCAGACGCCACCGCAGGGCGGCTGCGGCCGGCAGACCGACCAGGACCGCCACCGGCGGCCCGGCCATGAACAGCAGGGTCAGCGCGGGTACCAGCGGCACACACCACAGCAGCAGGGCGCGCCCCAGCCGCGAACGCGTGCGGACCCAGGGCGCACTGCGCGGGCGCGCGGGTGCGGCGGGGCGCAGGAACCGCAGCCGCCGCAGGGCGCGGCGGCGCGGGGACTCACCCCAAAGCAGCAGCACCGCGGCGGTGCCTGACATGACAACCGCGGCTCCGAGAAAGGACACCCTCGCTCACTCCGTTTCAGACAGCACGCCGCGGACCATTCGGTGTGTCCAGAACAGGCCCGCCGCGTCGAGCGTGAGACCGCCCGCCAGGCACAACAGCCCGGTGGGCGTGGTGAACAGGAAGGCCAGCGGCGAGCCGCCCAGGGCGCTCGCCATGGCGAGACCCAGTACGGGCAGGGCGCTGAGCAGTACAGCGGTGGCACGCGGCCCGGCGAGTTGGGCGCCGAGTTCGCGCCGCTGCGCCTCATCCGCCGCCAGCGACTCCGCCAACCGGTCCACAATGTCGGCGGCCCGCGCGCCGGTACCCGCCGCTACGCGCAAACAGGCGGCAAGGTAGGCGAGCCCGCCCGCGCCGCGTTGGGTGGCCAGTCTGCGCAACGGCGGCACGATGTCGTGCCCGCTGCGCGCGGCCGTACACAGTGGGGCGAGCTCGCCGGCCGACTCGGGGTCGAGTTCAGCCACCGCGGATTCCAGCGCAGGTCCGGGTTCGCGGCCCGCACGCAGTTCGGCGGCCAGGACCCGGCACAGCTCGACGACCGCACGCCGCCGCCGCGCCTGCACCCGCCCTAGCGCGAAGCCGAGCCGCGACCGCAGGCGAGCGGCCCACAGGAGCAGGTACCGGCGGCCCGCGCTTGCCGGGGCACGGGTGTGTTCGGCGCTGCCCAGCCGCCGCAGCCGGAGGATCGACGGGCTGGGCAGCAAGCTGGTCGCAATCGCCCCAGCGGCCCCCAGACCCAGCAGCCACCACGAGTGTTCGGCCAGCCGGTACGCCGCAGACCCCAATGAATCGGTGAGCTGTCCGGGCAGGTACGGCAAGAGGAGCCCCGGCCCGTCGCCACCGGAGCCGCCGTCCAGCCCGCCACTGGCGGCAGCACCCCCGGCTCCGCCGCCAATCCAGCCGGAACCCCAACCCTCGCCGGATCCGCCGACCGCCGCGCCGGTCATGGTGCGGATTCCGGCGCGGGACCGCGCCAATCGCGGCCGATACGCGACATCAGGTCGGGCAGCGCCGGATGCTCGGTGAGCACGCCATCCGGGCCGAACGTTGCAGCAGGCAGCGCGTGCACAGTGCCCGCCGTATCGCGTCGCAGCACGCAGACCTCGGCGACGCGCCGGGTGCCGCCCGCGGTGCGCGCCAGGTGCACGATGAGCACCCGGGTGGCGGCCAACTGGCTGTGCACTGCTTCGCGGCTGAGGCCCGCCGCGCAAGCGAGTGCCTCAATACGCGCGGGCACGTCGACCGCGGCGTTGGCATGGACGGTGCAGCAGCCGCCATCGTGGCCGGTGTTCAACGCGTTCAGTAGGACAACAGCTTCGGTTCCCCGGACCTCGCCGACCACGAGCCGGTCGGGGCGCATGCGCAGCGCTTGCCGCACCAGGTCGTGCAAGCCGACCTCGCCGGTGCCTTCGATGTTGGGCGGACGCGCCTGCAACCGGACCACGTGCGGATGGTCGGGGCGGAGCTCGGCGGAGTCCTCGACCAGCAGCAGCCGTTCGGTTGGGGCGCTGAGCGATAGCAGGGTGGACAGCAGCGTGGTCTTGCCGGTCGCGGTGCCGCCCGAAATGAGGAACGCCGTGCGGGAAGTGACGATGGCGCGCAGCAGCCGCGCCCCGATCGGGGGCACGGTGCCCGAGGCCACCAGTTCGGGCAGCGTGAACACGGAGTGCCGCGGCAGGCGCAACGACACGCACACACCCTCGGGGGCGACCGGAGGTAGCACAGCGTGGAAACGGGCGCCGCTCGGCAGTTTGGCGTCGACCCAGGGAGCGGCGGTGTCGAGGCGGCGTCCGGCTTGGGCGGCGAGCCGCTGGGCGAGGCGGCGCAGCGATGCGTCGTCGGCGAACCGGATACCGCCCGCGGTGCGCAGCCCTGAGCCGTCGTCGATCCACACCTGGTCGGGGCCGTTGACCAGGATGTCGGTGATGCGGGGGTCGCTGATGAGCGGGTCGAGCGGCCCGGCGCCGGAGAGGTCGGCCCGCAGCAGCCGGACGAGGGACAGCACTTCGGCATCGCCCAGCGCGGTGCCTTCGGCGCGCACGGCTGCGGCGACCCGGGCGGGAGTGGGGTGGCCGCCCTCGCGCGCCAGGCGCGTGCGCACGGCGGCGAGCAGGCGCGGATCGACTCCCGCGTGCGGAGGCGGATCCGGGGATTGCGCCGGTGTGGTCATAGCGGACGCCGGTCCATGTCGGGGGTCCTTTCTGCGCGGTGCTGGTGGGTTCGGCCTGGTGCTGCTGGGGGTATCGGGCGCGCCGGCCGCCGCCGGTGCTCCCGGTGGTCGGCCGCGCCATGGCGCGGTGCCGGCGCCTGCCGTGCCGCCGCTTGCTGCGGCGCCGACGGCACGACCGCCTACTGCGATGCCGCCGGTGCAGGTTCCGCCGCGCCGTGCCGCTGTTGCACGGCCGGGGCCGGCCGGTGGTCGGTGCCGGGCGGGTCGGTGCGCAGGAGGTCGCTGAGCAGGCGGTCGGCGAATCCGTGCAGCGGGGAAGCGCGGGATCCGGTGGAGGGCGCGCCGCGCCGCAGGCTGCGCAGGGGTCTGCGTTCGGTGCGGAAGGAACCGCTGAGCGGGAGGTTCAGTGTCCGGGCGATGTCGGGTGCCGAGATTTCGGTGCCGAATTCGCGGACCACCAGGCGGACCTCGGCGGCCGCGCGCCGCAGCCGCGGCACCATGCGCGCGGCGGCGAATACGGCTGGGAGGTCGGCGGGCACGATCAGCAGGGCCGCCGAGGTGCGGCGCAGCGCTTCGTCGGCCGCCGGATCGGGGGCGCGCGGAAGATCGGCGACGACGAGGTCGGATCCGCGGGCAGCGCAGGTGAGCACGGCGCGCATTGCGGCGGGCGGCACGGCGGCAGCGGGCCCCTGTTCCCAGGTGACGAGCGGGGTGCCGCACACGGCGGGCAGCCGCGCGCGCAGAGCCGCCCAGTTCAGCCGACCTTCGCGTGCGAGGAGGTCGCCCCAGCGGTCTCCCGGGGCCTGTTCGCGACCGAGTTGGGCATCGAGGCCACTGCCCAGGGGGTCGGCGTCGATGAGGGCGCTGTGCAGCCCTGCCCGCTGCGCGGCGAGGGCCAGTGCGAGCGCAAGCAGGCTTGCGCCCGCACCGCCGCGCCCGCCGACCACCGAAACCACGGGCGAGTGTCCTGCGCGGGCGTGGGCGGATTCGGTGAGCAGGCCTGCGAGCCGGGATTCGTCGTGCGGCAGGGACAGGACGGCTTCGGCACCCGCGCGCAGCGCGGATTCCCAGACGTGTGTGCCGCGGGCGCCGGCGCCGAGCCCTGCCGCGACGACGTGGCGCCTGGGGGCGGGATCGAGTTCGGCGGCTGCGGAAAGGAGATCGGTGCCGACGACGACCAGCGGAGCCCGCTGCCATTCGGGCACCGCCTGGGCCGCGTGGTGGGCCACGGTGGCCTCGACACCGGCCGCGGCCGCCAGGCGCAGCAGATCGTCGAGCAGGTCGGGGTCGTCGGTGACGAACAGGGGACGCGCAGGTGCAGGTGTGTTCATGGGCCTCGGGCCTCCCGGAGCAAAGTGGCTTACTCCAAGGTCGGCCGCCGGGCACCACGGAGGAAAGTCCGATCCCGAGCCTGTGGACAAGTGGGCACGACGATGCGGGGGGCCGCCGGGGGACCCCTTATTTCAAGTCAAGCCGATCCCGCCCCCACACCACCAACCCGATCCACCGACCTGTGGACAACGGCCCCCGTCTCCCGCCGGTTGCCCTTCCCCGGTGGCCGAACCTTCTCTGGCAGCGGGGTTTTGGCGCCTTTCCTCCGCGGCACCCTTCCCCGGCGTCCGTGGCGGGCACCGGCCCCGGGACGTGGGCTTGTGGGAATGCGGCGGCCCGGGAGCGCGGTCAGTTTGTCCGGGGGGTGGTGCGCGCACCACCCCCATTCGGCGTCTGCGCGCCAGTGAACCGGCGGGCCGGGGTTGCCAGTATCCGTGTCATGAGTTCGATCCTGTACCGCCTCGGTGCCGACACCCGATACACGCTGCTCTCCCTCCCTCTGTCCATCATCGGTTTCACCCTGGTCGTGACCGGCCTTGCGCTCGGAGCCGGGCTGCTGCCGATTGCGGTGGGGATTCCCATCGCCGCTGTCACCCTGCGGATCGCCCGCGGTTTCGCCATGATCGACCGGGCCTGGCTGAGCCATGTCCAGGCGGTCCCGACCCAGCCCCCTTACTATCGGCCCGTCCCCGCCGATGCCGGGGCTTGGGCGCGGCTCATCCACCCGTTGCGCTGTGCTCAGAGCTGGGGCGACGCGCTGGGTGCCGTGCTGCGGCTGCCGGTTGTGGTGGTTGCCTTCAGCGTCACCGCCGCCTGGTGGGGGTTGGCGCTGGGCGGCCTGCTCTATCCGCTTTACGGCGCTGTTCTGGAGCGCATCCCCGGAAACAGGACCTTGGCCGAGTTGGCGGGGTTGGGCGAGGGCCTGTTGCCGGCCACGCTGCTCTCAGTTGCCATCGGGGTCGCGGCCGCGTTCACGCTTCCTGCGGTGGCTCGTTTCGGCGCACTGCTCCTTGCGAGTGTGGGACAGGGCCCCAGAGCGGGGGCGGGCGGTGCGGGGAACGGCCATTACCGAATGGCGCAGGGACCGGCCGACAACGGTGCGGGGAGTGCGTGGCAGTCCGCTGTTGCGGCGCCCGGTCGCTGAACATTCGCCGAACCCGGCTTCGTTCGCGTGCACCCAAGCAATGCACGCGCGCCGTATTGGCCATTGGTATCAATGGATTCCGCCGACCGAGGACGCGTCGGCAGGCGGAATCCGTACGCCCGCGCTGATTGGTGCCCTGCGCGGGCGATGAGCTGTGCGCTGGGCCGGCGATGGGCGCGCGGTACCGGCAAGGCGGTACAGGTGAGTGCAGGACTATCAGGAGTACAGGACCGGAAAATATCGACGGCCCCCGCCGGGGGGATAGCGGGGGCCGTCGGACGGTCCGGCTCCGGGGGGGGTAGAGCCGGTACCGTTCCGGGATAAGTCTCCGGACGATGTGCGCGTGACCGATAAGCCGTGCAGCGGCCGGGTTCGGGTGCACGGACGGAGGTCGCGAGCACATCGTCACATAAACGGGGAAATCGCACCAGATGCGACCAAGGCGGACTCTCTTTGGGCGGGGCGCACGAAGGAGGGGAACACTGAGGGGAGCTGCGCCCTTGCCCGAATAATAGGTATAGCACGGGACGCTACCATGCCGAATTGGCACCCAGTGGAGATCTTTGACCTGCCGGGGTCTTTTCAGTGTCCGCCAGTTGGCGTACAAAGGAAGCACAAGGTGGATTGATGGTCCACCGCACACGGAGGCCGGGTACCCACGCGTCACCAAGCCGCGGGAGGCTCGTCCAGGTCAGGGAGAAATCCCTGTTCGGACTCTGAGTATGCACGCATGATAGCCCGGTGGCCCGTGGCAGCGGCGGCGCCTCGGCCCGGGCCCCTGCGGGGGCGGTCGGGGTGCCGTCCTCTTTTTGCGTAGGAGTTACCAAAACGGGCAAATCATTACTTTTCGCAACAGTGAAAAGTGATCGGATTGAGATAGCGATCAGCGCGTTCTCCCGTGCGCGGGCCATCCCGGCACTCCGGCCCCACCGCGCGCGGCGGCGCGGCTCAGCCGCGCTGCAGCGCCTCGCAGGTGGCGAGGGAATCCCGGGCTCCGGCCGCGACCGACCGGCAGCAGTGCACCACCCAGCCCGCCACTCCATCCGGGGTGCCGGCCAAGTATCCGCGCAGGGCCGGCCCGTAATCCTCGCGCAGTTCGAGATAGCCCAGTTCGGTGGGCGCCAGCGATTTGGGATCGAGGCCCCGCGCGATCAGTGTGAGCCGCTCGGCGGCGCGCGCGACCATGCCGTCGCCCCAGCCGAACGGGCGCAGCGCCGCCAGTTCGCCGTGCACGATGGCGCCGACCACGAGGGCGGGCACCGCGGCGCGCGCGGCCAGCAGGGAGTCCAGGGCATCGAGCCGGGCCGCGACCTCAGCGGGCGCCGGCGCAGGGCCGAGCCCGAGCGGGTCGCCGGCGGGTTCGCCGCCGGTCCGGGGCCTGCCCAACCGGTCCTCGCCGACCCCGTCGGCGGCCACCAGGGCGTGCAGGCGGGCGAGCACCTGGCGGGGCGCCTTCGGCCAGGTCTCGGCGAGCTGGCCGAGTTCGCCGGAGACCCGCAGCGCACCCTTGACCCGCGGGTCGCCGCTGCGGCCCGCGCGGACCTCTTCGAGATCGGCGTCGGCGCCGTCGAGCACGGCCGAGGCGCGGGCGCCGCGCAGCGCGGACTCCATGGAGACGTCGCTGCTGCGCCGCCGCAGGATGCGGTGGCCCAATAGCCGGTCGACGACAGCGCGCGCCTCATGGACTGCGGAGTCGACGCCGGGGAGGCTGGCAACCTGCTGCAGGGGCTCATCCGGGGCTGCGTTCACGGCACCAACCCTACTCACCGGTAGGAGATGTCCGTCCACAGGCCGTAAGGGACCGCCCGTTCCCAGGGGAGACCGTCCGTCCACAGTCCGGCAGGAGCCTCTTGTATGTTGCTGCCGACACTTGATGAAGTGGGCTCTACCACAGGATTTGCGCTGTGGAATCTAATCAGTAAGGAGACTTAACAGTGGCAGAGACTCCACAGGGGCAGGGTCAGGAGACACTGTCCAACCTTCTTCAGGAGTCCCGGAGCTTCCCGCCCCCCGCGGATCTCGCCGCAGACGCGAACGTGCAGGCCGACGCCTACGACGCCGCCTCCGCCGACCGGCTGCGCTTCTGGGAGGACCAGGCCCGCAGGCTCCAGTGGGAACAGCCGTGGAACAGTGTCCTCGACTGGAACCCCCCATTCGCCGAGTGGTTCACGGGCGGAACCCTCAACGCCGCGGTGAACTGCGTCGACCGGCACGTCGACGCCGGAAACGGCGACCGGGTCGCCTACTACTGGGAGGGCGAACCCGGCGATACCCGCACCATCACCTATGCCGACCTCAAGGACATGGTCTGCCAGGCGTCCAACGCCATGCTCGAACTCGGGGTCGGCAAGGGCGACCGCGTCGCCATCTACATGCCGATGATCCCCGAGACCGTGGTCGCCATGCTCGCCTGCGCCCGCATCGGCGCCGTGCACATGGTGGTCTTCGGCGGCTTCTCGGTCGACGCACTGGGCACCCGCCTCGACGACAGCGAGGCCAAACTCGTCGTCACCGCCGACGGCGGTTACCGCCGCGGCAAGCCCAGCTCCCTCAAGCCGGCCGTCGACGGCGCCGTACGCGACCGCCCCGCCGTCGAGAACGTGCTTGTCGTGCGCCGCACCGGCCAGGACGTCGAATGGGGCGACCGCGACGTCTGGTGGCACGACATCGTCGACCGCCAGCCCACCGAACACGCGGCCGAGGCCCACGACTCCGAACACCCGCTGTACATCATGTACACCAGCGGCACCACGGCCAAGCCCAAGGGCATCCTGCACACCACCGGCGGCTACCTCACCCAGGTCTCCTACACCCACTGGGCGGTCTTCGACCTCAAGCCCGAGACCGACATCTTCTGGACCGCCGCCGACATCGGCTGGGTCACCGGCCACTCCTACATCGTCTACGGCCCGCTCTCCAACGGCGCCACCTCGGTGATGTACGAGGGCACGCCCGACACCCCGCACAAGGGCCGCTTCTGGGAGATCGTGCAGAAGTACGGCGTCTCCATCGCCTACATGGCCCCCACGGCCATCCGCACGTTCATGAAGTGGGGCGAGGAGTACCCGGCCCAGTTCGACCTTTCCAGCCTGCGGGTGCTCGGCTCGGTCGGCGAGCCCATCAACCCCGAGGCCTACATGTGGTACCGCACGCACATCGGCGGCGGCCGCACCCCGATCGTCGACACCTGGTGGCAGACCGAAACCGGCGCGATCATGGTCGCGCCGATGCCCGGCATCACCCACGGCAAGCCCGGAGCGGCCATGCAGCCCATCCCGGGCGTGGTCGCCGACGTCGTCGACGAATCCGGCGAATCCGTGCCCAACGGCGCCGGCGGCTTCATCGTGGTCCGCGAACCCTGGCCCTCCATGCTCCGCGGTATCTGGGGCGACCCTGAGCGCTACAAGAAGACCTACTGGTCGCGCTTCGAGGGCCTGTACTTCCCTGGCGACGGCGCCAAACGCGACGAAGACGGCGACCTGTGGCTGCTCGGCCGCGTCGACGACGTCATGCTGGTCTCGGGCCACAACATCTCCACCACCGAGGTCGAATCGGCCCTGGTCGCCCACAGCAAGGTCGCCGAGGCGGCCGTCACCGGCGCCAGCGACCCGGTCACCGGCCAGGCCATCGTCGCCTTCGTCATCCTCCGCAGCGAGGCCGGCGACGGCGGTGCCGACCTCGTCCAGGAACTCCGCGACCACGTGGCCGCGCGCTTGGGCCCCATCGCCAAACCCCGCCAGATCCTGGTGGTGCCGGAGCTCCCCAAGACCCGCTCCGGCAAGATCATGCGCCGCCTGCTCAAGGACGTCGCCGAGAACCGCGAACTGGGCGACGTCTCCACGCTCACCGACGCCCAGTCTGTCCAGACGCTCAAGGAGGCGTTCCAAGAAGCGGGCAAGAGCGACGACTAGCCGCTCACCCGGCGGGCAGTGTCCATGGCATGGTGTCCGCGGCCGGCGGTGCGGCGGCAGGGCCGCCGCAACCCCGGCCGAACCGGGGCCGGTGCGCGCACCCGGAACGCCTCCGGGCGCACGCATCGGCCCCGGAGCGCGGCCCGCGTTGCGCACGGCCGCCGGGGTGCGCCGCCCCGCGCCCGGGCGCAGGGCGGCGTGGAGGAACGCGTGTGACACGGGATGTGCGAGGATGCTGCAGATGTCTGCCGAGTGAAGGGAGCAGTCTCCATGCCCGAGACCCGATCGGGTGGCCAGGAGCCTGAGGAGTTCGACGCCGCCGAACACTCCCTGGGCGAACTCGTCTCCGAGGCGAGCGGGAACATCTCCCAGCTGGTGCGCCTGGAGCTTCAGCTCGCGAAACTGGAGCTGGCCCGCGACGTCCAGAAGGTCGGCAAGGGCGCCGGGTTCACCATGGTCGCCGCCGTGCTGGGCCACATGTTCCTCATCCTGGTCGCGATCACCGCCGGCCTGGGCATCATGGCCGCGGGGGTGGCGCCCTGGCTCTCCTTCCTGATCGTCACCGTGGTCTTCCTGCTGCTGGCCGCGCTGTTCGTCCTCCTCGGACTGCGCCAGTTCCGCAACCGCCAAGGGCTCCCGCGCACCAGCGCCACCATCGCCGAGTCGATGTCGCTGTTCAGCCGCAACCACCAGTCCTCCGGCAACTGACCAGGCGCGGGCCCGGCACGCCGTGACCGAGGAGTCGGCCGTCCTGATCGACGGCCCATGGAAGCACCGCACCGTGAGCGCGGCCGGCACCCGGTTCCATATCGCCGAGGCCGGCCAAGGGCCGCTGGTACTTCTCCTGCACGGCTTCCCCCAGTTCTGGTGGTCCTGGCACGGCCAACTGACCGCGCTGGCCGACGCCGGCTACCGGGCCGTCGCCGTCGACCTGCGCGGCTACGGCGCCAGCGACAAGCCTCCTCGCGGCTACGACCTCGTCACCCTCGCCTCCGACTCCGCGGGCCTGGTCCGCGCGCTCGGCGAGGCCGAGGCCATCGTGGTCGGACACGCCACCGGCGGCATGCTCGGCTGGACCATGGCCGCCTACTTCCCCAAGACCGTGCGCCGCCTGGCCGTGCTGTCGATGCCGCACCCGCGGCGGCTGCGCGCGGCCATGGCCACCCGCGGCCAGGGCTGGGCGGGCCGCCACCTGCTGGGCTTCCAAGTGCCGATCGTGCCGGAACGCCGGCTCACCGCCGACGACGCCCAGCAGGTCGCCGACATGCTCCGCGCCTGGTCGCGGCCTGGCTGGCCCGACCCCGAGACCGAACGCCACTGCCGCGACGCCTTCCAGATCCCCGGTGTGGCGCACAGCGCCCTGGAGTTCCACCGCTGGCTCGTCCGCTCCCAGGCGCGCCCCGACGGCCGCCGCTACATGCGCCGGATGCGCCGCCCCGTCCCGGTGCCGACCCTGCACATCCACGGCGAGCTCGACCCCGTGGTGCTGCCCGAGACCGCCCGCGGATCCGGCCGCTACGTCGAGGCCCCCTACCGGTGGCGCATGATCCGGGGCGCCGGCCACTTCCCCCACCAGGAACGCCCCGACCTGTTCGATCCGGCACTGCTCGGCTGGCTGGCCGACCCGGAACCCGAGATGACCTGATCGGCGGACCCGCGGACCCGCGGACCCGCGGACCCGCGGACCGGCCCGGCCCGCTCGTCGCGCCCGCCGCGCCCGGCCGTGCGCGCCGGTTGGCGGCCCGCGTTGCGAGGGCCCCGCAACGCGGTGTGCACAATGGGCGTAGCGGCTGGTATCGGACAGCGGCTTGTACCGGACACGGCATAGGGCGACGGCATGGATACAGGAGCGACGGGATGAGCGACTCCGCACGGAGCGGACGGGACCGCAACCCGCAGGGCAGCGCGCAGAACCAGCGTCCGCGCGACCGTTTCGGCCGCCCGCTGCCGCACGGCTCCCCGGGTGTTCCCCGCGTCCCCGACGACGCCGTGTTCACCCCTGAGGAGGGCCTGACCGAGGCGCAGCGCCTGCTCGACGACGGCTACGCGTTCCATGCCCACGAGGTTCTCGAAGCCGTCTGGAAGGCGGCCGACGAGCCCGACCGCGAGCTGTGGCGGGGCCTGGCCCAGGTCGCGGTGGGCCTCACCCACGCCCAGCGCGGCAACCGTGTCGGGGCCGCACGCCTGCTGCGGCGCGGCGCCGAGCGCGTGGTCGCCTACGGCCCCGAGGCCCCCGACGGTGTCGACGCAGTCGGCGCGGCGGCCTTTGCCCGGTCCGTCGCCGACCGGCTGGACGAGTTGGACCACATGGAGGGCGAGGACCGGGTCGACACCCCGCAGAACCCCAACGCGCCCGGCGATGCAACCGGATCGGTGGCTCCTGCCGGAGAAGGCGGCCCCGGCGGGCGCGGGACCGCGCAGAGCAGCGACGACCCGCAGAGCCCGGTCGGCCCCGACATCGCCCGCGACACCCTGACCATCGACACCAGCGGATTGCGGCTGCGCCGCGCCGACGCGCGTTAGGCCGGGTCCGGCCGGGTGCCCGGTCGCGCGGCGGCGCCGCTTCCCGAAGGCAGCGACTCCTGGACCAGGCGGCGGATCGCGTCCAGGTCCACGTCCTCGGCCAGGGTTTCGGTCTCGGGCGTCCGCTTGATCACCGGCTCGGTGTTGAGCAGCGTGCGCAGCAGCCGCGGCAGCACGGCCCGGCTGAGCAGTTCCCGGGCGAGGGCGGTGCTTTCGGCGCCGTCCAGCCCGTACTGCTCGGCGAGGTAGGCGCCGAGTCGTTCGGTGTTGTGGCCGAACATGGCGTCGAAGTACGCGTTGGCGCTGCCGGGCAGCCGTTCGGCTTCGGCGATGCTTAGCCGGCAGGTCCGCACCTGGGGTTCCCACACCATCGTCTGCAGGAACCGCCCGCAGAACAGCGACACCGCCTCAGCGGGGTCCGCGGAGTAGGCGCCGGGAGTCTGCATCTTGGCGAGGTGCAGTTCGTGGACCAGTTCCAGGACCGCGAGGAACAGCTTGTCCTTGCTCTCGAAGTGCGCGTACAGCGACCGCTTGGACGTTTTGGCGCGCACCGCGACGGTGTCCATGGAGGCCCGTTCGTAGCCGCTCTCCAGGAACACCTCCTTGGCCGCGAACAGGATGTGGCGCCGCAGCTCGTCTCCGCGCCGTTGTTCACCCCGCTTGCGCGGCTGCCGCTCTCGGGTCATCGCCTTGCATCTCCAAAAGTAAACGGTACAGTTGAGTTTACTAACCGGCGCCCCGTTCTCATGGAGACCGCATGATCGTCATCACCGCTCCCACAGGCAACATCGGGCACCAGGTCCTCGGCCACGTCCTCGCCGGCGACCAGCCGGTCCGGGTCGTCGTGCGCGACCCGGCCAAGCTGCCGGCCGCCGTTCGCGACCGGGCCGAGGTCATCCAAGGTTCGCACGGCGACCCCCAGGTCGCCGCCCGCGCCTTCGCCGGCGCCGACGCCCTGTTCTGGCTGCTGCCGAACAATCTCGCGGCCGCCGGTGTCGAGGAGTCCTACCTGGACTTCACGCGTCCCGCCGCCGCGGCAATGCGCAGCCAGGGCATCAACCGGGTCGTAGGGGTGACCGCCCTGGGGCGCGGCACCGCTTACGCCGACAAGGCCGGGTTCGTGACCGGATCGCTGGCCATGGACGACCTCATCACCGGCACCGGAGTGGCGTACCGCGCCCTGGCCCTGCCCGGCTTCATGGACAACATGCTGCGCCAGGCGCGGGTGATCAAGGAACAGGGCAGGTGCTACGACGTCATCTCCCCCGACCGCAAGCTGCCGGCCGCGGCAACCCGCGACATCGCCGCCATCGCCGCCCGCCTGCTCCTCGACGCTTCCTGGACAGGCCAGGAGGAGGTCCCCGTCCTCGGCCCCGAAGACCTCTCCTACAACGAGATCGCCGCCATCGCCTCCGAGGTGCTCGAAACCCCGGTGCAGTACGAGCGGATCCCCGGCGAGGCGCTCAGGGACCGGATGACCGGCTTCGGGGCCTCCGAAGCCATGGCCCAGGCCATGCTGGACATGATGGCCGCCAAGGACAACGGGCTGGACGCCGGCATCGCCCGAACCCCGCAGCACGCCATCGACGCGCCCACCACGTTCCGGCAGTGGTGCGCGGAGGTCCTCAGGCCCGCGGTGCAGGCGGCCTGAGCCCGGCTGCCGCGGTGCGGCAGCGCAGCAATGAGCCGCCGTAGGAGTTGCGCGGAGTCGCCGGGGCGGGACGCAGCGGCTTGCCCCGGCCCCGCCCCGGCGTGCCCTGCGACACATCGGCGCCGTACCGGTGGCGCCGCACGCCCGCGGTGCGGTTTGCTGTACGTGCAGGGACGGCGCACCGCCCGGGCCGCGCACAGCCCGGGCCGCAGAGCCGGCCCCGGCCGCGCACCCACGCATGAGCACAGGTTCGGCAAGCGTGCGCACCGCCCGCCGCGCCGGAGGCAACCAAGCCCCGCGCAGCGCGCCGACTTCCTCCCTTTATGCGCGGTTTATTGCGCTGTGTCGCATTAACTGGCATTTCGCGACAAATATGGAAAATGCGGCTATTGGAAGTAATGATAAAAATATCCGCATTCTAAGATCACCGTGTGATCACATTCGCCCGCGCAATGCCGAACTTGCCGACCCGCACTCACGTTTTCCGATACCGGTGCGTAGAATCCCCGAACACCGTTCTCGTCCGGTGCGGCGAAACGGCCTACAAACCGTGTTGGTGGCACCCGCATGACCCTGCCGGGCGCGCCGTCGGTCCTGCTCAGGCATGCAGGCGGCGGCCGCACGACGCGCGGGGCCAAAACGTGCCCGTCTCTAGGAGGACGGATTGTCTGGGCTCACCCAAGCCGCCGATGGCGGCCCGGCCCTGGCCTTGGACGGCATGAATTTCACGCTGGTCGCCGTGGTGCTGGCAGTGGCGCTTCTCGCCCTTGCCGTCGCCGGATGGCTGGTCCGTGAAGTTCTCGCCGCAGGCCAGGGCACCGAGCGTATGCAGAACATCGCGCGCGCGGTCCAGGAAGGGGCGGCGGCATATCTCAAACGCCAGTTCCGCACCCTGGCCGTATTCGTCGTCCTCATACCCCTGCTGCTGTTGCTGCTGCCCGCCGACGACATCTGGGTGCTGATCGGGCGCTCGGTGTTCTTCGCCCTCGGCGCCGCCTTCTCCGCCCTGACCGGATTCATCGGCATGTGGCTGGCGGTGCGCGGCAACGTCCGCGTCGCCGCAGCGGCGCGCGACGGCGGCGAACACTCTGCGATGCGGATCGCCTTCCGCACCGGCGGGGTCGCCGGCATGTTCACCGTCGGCCTGGGGCTGCTGGGCGCCTCCGTCGTCGTCCTCATCTACGGCGGCGACGCACCCAACGTGCTGGAGGGCTTCGGATTCGGTGCGGCACTGCTCGCGATGTTCATGCGAGTCGGCGGCGGCATCTTCACCAAGGCCGCCGACGTCGGCGCCGACCTCGTCGGCAAGGTCGAACAGGGCATCCCCGAGGACGACCCCCGCAACGCCGCGACCATCGCCGACAACGTGGGCGACAACGTCGGCGACTGCGCGGGCATGGCCGCCGACCTGTTCGAGTCCTACGCCGTCGTGCTGGTCGCCTCGCTCATCCTCGGCCGGGTCGCCTTCGGCGTCGAAGGGCTGGTCTTCCCGCTGCTGGTGCCCATGATCGGTGTAATCACCGCCATCATCGGCATCTTCATCGTCGCGCCGCGCGCCCGCGACAAGACGGCGATGAGCGCCATCAACCGCGGCTTCTTCATCTCCGCGGTCATCTCCGCCGTGCTGGTCGCCATCACCGCCTTCGCCTACCTGCCCAGCAGCTTCGCCGACCTCACCGGGGCCGGCGCGGACACCCAGGGCCTGCCCGGCGACCCGCGCCTGGTGGCCGTGGGCGCGGTACTGGTCGGCCTGGTGCTGGCAGCGGCCATCCAACTGCTGACCGGCTACTTCACCGAAACCGACCGGCGCCCCGTCAAGGACATCGGCGAAAGCTCGGAGACCGGTGCGGCCACCGTCATCCTCTCCGGGATCTCGGTGGGGCTGGAATCGGCCGTCTACTCCGCGGTGCTGATCGCCGGTGCCGTCTACGCGGCCTTCCTGGTCGGCAGCGCCTCGGTCACACTCAGCCTCTTCGCCGTCGCCCTGGCCGGGACCGGCCTGCTGACCACGGTCGGCGTCATCGTCGCGATGGACACCTTCGGCCCGGTCGCCGACAACGCCCAAGGCATCGCAGAGATGTCCGGAGATGTCGAAGGCAGGGGCGCCGACGTCCTCACCAGCCTCGACGCGGTCGGCAACACCACCAAGGCCATCACAAAGGGCATCGCGATCGCCACAGCGGTGCTCGCCGCCACCGCACTGTTCGGCGCCTTCCGGACCGAGGTCGAGGAGGCACTTACATCCGTCGGGGAGGACGCGTCGACGTTCAGCCTCTCCATCGACGAACCCAACGTGCTGGTCGGCGTCATCATCGGCGCCTCGGTCGTCTTCCTGTTCTCCGGCCTGGCGATCATGGCGGTGGGCCGGGCCGCCGGACGCGTCGTCATGGAGGTCCGCGAGCAGTTCCGCAACCGCCCGGGCATCATGGACGGCACCGAGAAACCCGAATACGCGCGGGTCGTCGACATCTGCACCCGCGACTCGCTGCGGGAACTGGTCACCCCTGGGCTGCTCGCGGTGCTCACACCCATCGCGGTCGGGTTCGCCCTCGGCTATGCACCGCTGGGCGCGTTCCTCGGCGGAGCGATCGCGGCCGGCGCCCTGATGGCGGTCTTCCTCGCCAACTCCGGCGGAGCCTGGGACAACGCCAAGAAGCTGGTCGAAGACGGCCACCACGGCGGCAAGGGATCCCAGGCCCACGAGGCCACCGTAATCGGCGACACGGTCGGCGACCCGTTCAAGGACACCGCCGGCCCGGCGATCAACCCGCTGCTCAAGGTGATGAACCTGGTGGCGCTGATCATCGCGCCGAGCGTCGTGATGTTCGCCGACGACTACGCCCTGCGCGCCGGGATCACCGCGGTGGCAGTGGCGGTGATCATCGGCGCCATCGTATGGTCCAAGCGCCGCGGCGGCGATATCGCCGCCGCCGACCGGCCGGTGGAGGAACGCGGCAACGGCCCCGAACCGGAATCCGCCGGCGCGGTCGGCTCCGGCGAGCCGGGCGCAACCGGTGCCGGCGGCAGCGCCGGCACCGCGGAGTCCGAACGCAAGGAGGAGGCGCGCGCCGCCGACACCGCTGGCGAGGAGTAATACCCCGCACACCGGCACCGCGCCACCAAGGGGTGCGGGTGCCCGGCCCGCACCGGCCGGGAGCCCGCACCCCTCGGCGTATCGGCGCATGCGGGGGAGGTCGGCGGTGCAGGTCAGCGGGCGGAAGCGCAGGGGGGCCGCGTTCGGTGCCGGCGACCCCATAAGCTGAGCGGCGAAGAAACGCGCTGGAGGGAAGTCACCTGTTGTCGGGAATGAAAGGGCTGGCCATCGTCGTCGGCGCCATGCTCGGATTCATGGCGCTGATAGCGGTTGTGGCCACGGTGCTGTCGCCATGACGAAACGACTGATCGTGCTCCGCCACGCCGAGACCGAGCCGCTCGTGGACGGTTCCGACCACGAGCGTCCGCTGACGGCAACGGGCCGCGAGCAGGCGCGCGCTGCGGGCGTCTACCTCGCCGAGGGTGCTCTGTTCCCCGACCGGGCCATCTGCTCGACGGCGCTGCGCACGCGCCAGACCATGGAGCTGGTCGCCGAGGCGCTCCCGCACTCCCCGGCCGTCGACTACGAACGGGACGCCTACGGCGCGGACGTCCCGGCGATGCTGGAGCTGATCTCGCGCACCGACCCGGAGGTGGGAACCCTGCTCGTGGTGGGACACAACCCCACCGTGGCCCAGGTCGTCGCGGCGTTCATGCCCGACGACCCGCTGGTTTCCTTTCCCCCGGCCGGCCTTGCCGTGGTCGACCTGGAAGTCGAGTGGCTCTACGCCGCTCCGGGCACCGGTGTCGCCCGGCTGCTGACTTGAGCCGGTCCGGCCGGACCTGACATGACGTGCCCGGCGCCGCGCACGGCCGCGCCGCCGGGCACTGGGCACACTGCATCAGGCGGCGGTCAGCTCCAGCAGCCCCGTGACGACGTCGCCGAGGGTGTCGCCTGCGGCATCGGGGGCGGCGAACACGTCGCCGTACCGCCCTTCGAGCCTGCGGCATCATCCGGCCAGGCAGCCGGCCCGTTTCGCCCCGTGGCAGTCCCAGGCGTGCACTGCGACCAGGGCCAGATGTTCGGGCGGGGTCTGCAGAGCGGCAGCGGCTGCGTGGTAGACCTCGGGCGCCGGTTTCCAGACGCCGGCCTCTTCGGCGGTGACGACCCTGTCGACAAAGCGGTCCAGCCCTGAGGACGCCAGGAAACGGGCGGTGGCGGCCGGGCCGCCCATGGTCAGGCAACCGATGCGCACCCCGGCCCCGTGGAGCCGGCGCATGGCCGGCTCGGCGTCGGAATGTGCGGGCAGTTCGCTGAAACCGTCGAGCACGTGGCTGATGCCGTCCTCGGACGCGGTGTTGCCGGATGCGGTGCGCAGCGCCTGCCGGGCCACGTCGGGAAACGGCCGCAATTCGCCGCTGAGCGCCAGCGCCATGCAGTCGCGCTGGGTGCGCAGGAACCACGGGCGGAGCAGGTCGGCGGGTTGGCCGATCTCGGCGAAGCGCCCACTGAGCGGCTCCAGGTCGATCAGGGTCTCCAGGACGTCGAACGCCACGGCGTAGGGATGGTGGGGATGCACGGCCATGTCGGTCTCCCTTTGGGACTTGCCGCCTCGGACAACCGGTGAGCAGGACCACAGCCGACCCGCCGGCGGTCACCCCGCGCGGGCGGCACGGTTCGGCCGCCTCCGCTGGTCCGGTGGTTCTCTCCCAGGACACAGGCTGTTCAAAATCGTGCGGGAAGTTGGGCTGACGGGTCGTCACAGACCCACTCGCCGCGGCCGCCGGTCCCCAAACATCGGCCCTGCGGCGCACACGGACCGGCCTATGCCGCGTGCGGGTTTGCGCATGCCGCCAGGACGGCTATAGTCGGTCGAGTCGCTGCGGTCCGGCCCCGAAGGGTGCCGCGGACCAAAGCGGCGGTTCACTCGGTCGGTGGCCGTCCTCGCATGGCCCGGACCGCATCCGCATGGTTCAGCCACCCCGTTCGGTATGGCAGGATTGATTTCTGTCCGCCGAAAGCGGGCGGGAATTTTGCAGGTGAATCGGACTTCTTTTCGCAAATTCGCCGATTTGGCGGGGTGCGGGGAGCCTGATAAAGTGAAGACATAACAAAGAGCGGATGCCCGCCGCCTTCCAAACGGAAGACGAACGGAAATCCGCCGGGAAAATGCCCGTCTCTTGGGAAGAGCTTGAGCGGGCCCGCCACCGGGCGGGCCGGAGCTTGTACCGGATGAACGGTTGCTTCTTGAGAACT
>NZ_BAAGYZ010000079.1:0-9822 GCF_054778995.1 Streptomonospora sediminis | reverse complement strand
GGGGCCGCGCCCGCCGCGCCGGTCACCGCGGGCCGCCGGCGCTGCCGGCCGCGGCCGGCAGCGCGGCGCCGGAGGAATCGCCGCCGGGTCCGGCGTACCGCACCAGCTCATCGGGCAGCCCGCCGACCAGCCCAGCGCGGGTGGTCACCCGGGTCCGGGCGACCAGGTCGAACAGGCCCGCCCGGTCGCTGCGCACCAGCGCGCAGGAGCCGTGCAGGACCGCGACCACCGGTGCCCACCAGCCCAGGCCGGCCCCCAGCAGTACGGCCACCGGCACGTAGCTCAGCACGCCGCGCAGCAGCACCCGCGGGCGCGCGGCCGGACGCTGCGGCCGGATCGCCGACAACGCAAGACGGCAGGCGGCCTGGCCCGGCGTGGCGCGGTCGCGGCGCAGCATCGGGACGGCGGCGCCGCACACCAGTACCAGCACCGCCAGTGCCGCGTTGCGGACCTGGCCCGGTGCGACCAGGGCGGTCGCCGCGGCGGGGGCCAGCGCGGCCGCCGCGGCTTCGGCGGCGCAGGCGCCGTACCAGCACACTGCGAGGTCCAGGGCGCGGCCGAGTACCCGCCGGCCCGCGTCCGGAGGCAGGAAGTCGGCGACGGCCCCGGGCCGAGCGCGCGGCAGCAGGCGCTTGGCCGCCGGCGCCAGCAGCCTGCCGAGCAGGCCGCCCAGCGCGCCCAGCAGCACGTCGTCGGCAGCCGCCGTGCGGTAGGGGCAGGGGTAGGCGCCCAGTGCCCCGGTGAGCTGCACCGCCTCGATCGCGGCGGCCAGCAGCGCGCACAGCCCCGCAGAAACCAGCAGCCCGCGCCGGTAGCGGTAGCCCAGCACCAACCCGACCGGCAGCAGCACGGCCGCAGCCGCGGCGGTGTGCCGCGCGCCGGCGCCGGCCTGCGCGGCCGGCGCGGCGAAGGTCTCCAGCGGGACCGGTACCGGCGGCACGCCGCCGCCCGTGCAGGTGCCGGCGGCGGGCGCAGGCAGCGGATACACCGCGAAGGCGAGCAGACCGATCCCCAGTACCGGCAGCGCCAGCGTGACGCGGCCGGACCAGCCGGCCAGGCGCCCGAAGCGCCGGTACTGGCGGCGCAGGAATCCCATAGCACCGAGGACCGCGGCGAGCGCCACTGCGCAGGCCGCGGGCTCTGCAGCGGCGTCGGCCGCGAATAACCCCTCCATATCCAGGCAAGGTTAACGAGGCCTTGGCGCGCTGCGCAGCAGAATGAGGCGATCGGCGGCACCGGTTTTCCCGCGGCGGGCACCGGTTGCGGGGGCGCCGAACAGCCGCGGACCAGCGGACGCGGATCGCCGAGACGAGACCGGGCACGCTATCGTGTTCCGGCAATTGCCGCTTAACGCTTTCCAGCGGGCAAAGCAGTACTGTGATCGCATTCTTCGTCACAACGGGGAAGTCAGCCGTGAACCACCACTGAGCATGCTGAGCAAACGAAAAATCCCCTGGCTTCCACGGTCATGCGCGGACCCGCCCCTGCGAATGTCGGCCGCGCCTCGACCGCGACGGATTCGTGCAGGTCCCACCGGGCGCACCCCGCTCCGCGACACGGCTCCGCAGCAGCGCCCCGACCCTTGATTCGCCACTAGGAGTACCGTGCAGTCAGCGAAGAGTATGCGGACGACCGGCATTCGCCGGCGTACGCGCCGGGCGGTGCTGATGCCCGCTGCCGCCTTCATCGCTCTCTGGCTCGCCGTCAGCGGCTACCTGACCGTCCAAGCGACCCAGATGGGGATGTACGGGCACGCCATCCACCGGCTGTCCACCCCCGCCGCCACCGCACTGGTCACGCTGGTCGACGAGCGCTCCCAGTCGGTCGCCTACCTCGAACGGCCCGACGAGACCCGCGCGCAGCTGCAGAAGGCGCGCGCCGACTCCGACGAACGCACCCAGGTGGTCTTCGACCGCTACGAGCCGTTCCGCGACCAGGCCCCCGACCCGATCCGCGAACGCATGGCCGAGTTCGAGGGCCGGTACCGCGGCCTGGGCTCCATCCGCGACGAGATCAACGCCGGCACCGCAACGCGCGAGCAGGTGCTGCGCGAATACAACCGGCTGCTGAGCACGGCCGCCGACCTCTTCGCCGAGCAGGCCCGCGGCACCCCCGCCTCCGGCGCGGTCGGCCCGAGCATGAGCGCGGCCGACACCTTCCGCACCGTCGACCTGCTCGCGCAGAGCGATGCCCAACTCACCCGCGGCTTCGCCAACGGGCGGCTGACCCCCGCCGACCAGCGCGAGTTCACCCGCCTGAACAGCGCCTACCACGCCTCCCTGAAGTCCGCCCGCGGGTTCCTCTCACCCGAGCAGACCCGCGCGCTGGAGCGGCTGATGGGCGGTGCCGACTACCGGCGCCTGCTGGAGCTGGAAAACCGCATCGTCCAACGCGAGGTCACCACCACCGTCGACCCGGTCACCGGCGAAGAGACGCGCGACGCCCCGGTCCCGGTCACCCGCCAGGAGTGGGACGCCGCCTACACCCCGGTCAAAGAGGAACTGACCGACATCGTCGCCGCGGAGTCCCACCACGCCGCCGGGATCCAGACCGACGCGGCCCTGCGCTGGCTGGCCATCGCCATCGGCGGCAGCATCGGTGTCGCCGTGCTCGGGTTCCTGGCGATCTCCCGTTCACTGCAGACCACCAACCGCGTGGTGGACCGGCTCGCCCGGCTGCGCGACGAGACCGACCACCGCGCCAACGAACTGCTGCCGGCCGTGGCCGAGCGGCTGCAGAGCAACCGGCCGCTGGACTCCGCCGCCGACATCCCGCCGCTGACCGCCGGCGACGACGAGATCGGCGAGGTCGCCGCCGCCTTCGACAAGGCGCAGCGTTTCGCCGTCGACGCCGCCGTGCGCCAGGCCGAGTTGGCGCACGGCGTCAACCGGGTGTTCTTGAACATCGCCCACCGCAGCCAGACCCTGATCCACCGCCAGCTGCGGCTGCTGGACCGCATGGAGCGCGACCAGGAGGACCCGGCCCAGCTCACCGAGCTGTTCAAACTCGACCACCTGGCCACCCGTTCGCGCCGCAACGCCGAGAACCTGCTCATCCTCGGCGGCGAGACCCCCGGCCGCACGTTCCACCGGCCGATGCCGCTGGTGGACGTGCTTCGCGGCGCGATCTCGGAGTCGGGCGACTACACGCGGGTGGAACGCCACCACATCGCCCGGGTGGCGCTGAAGGGCCCCGCTGTCGCCGACGTCATCCACCTGGTCGCCGAACTGGTCGACAACGCCACCACGTTCTCCCCGCCGCAGACCCGGGTCCGGCTGAGCGGCGAACGGGTACCCAACGGCGTGGCCGTGGAGATCGAGGACCGCGGGCTGGGCATGGAGGAGGACGAGTTCACCGCGGCCAACGACGTGCTCGCCGACCCGCCCGAGTTCGACGTGATGCGGCTCAACGAGAAGATGCACCTGGGCCTGTTCGTCGTCTCGCGGCTCGCCCGGCGGCACGACATCGGCGTGCGGCTGCGGTCCTCGCCCTACGGCGGTGTCCAGGCGATCGTGCTGCTGCCCGAGGACCTGATCAGCGACCAGCCGCTGCCGGAAACGGCGTTCGACAGCACCAACGGCCAGCGCCCGCAGATCGTGGCGCCGGCACCGGGCCGCAGCACCGCCCCGGCCGCTCCGGCCAACGCCGCCGGCACCGGTACCGCTGCCACCACCGCCAACGGCGCCGGTCCCGGGGCCGCGGAATCCGCCACCCCGCAGGCGCCCGGGGTAGTCTCCGGTGACATGCTCGCTGACGGCGCTCCCGCGGCGGAACCGGCGGCCGACCGGCCCGGCCCCGCCGAGCCCCGGTACACCGCGGCAGGGCTTCCCCGCCGCGGCACGCCGCGCGGCCCCCACTCCTCCCCCGGCGACAGCACCGCACCCGAGGAGACCGACTCCGCCACGTCCACGGAGGAAACCGCCGATTCCCGTCCCCCTGCCGCCGACCCGTCCCCCCATTCCCCCGAAACCGCGCCCGGGCAGAGCACTGAAGCACGCCCCCAGCTGCCCAAGCGCCAACCGCAGGCCAACCTCGCCCCGCAGCTCTACGAGACTCCATCGGGCCCCGACGGCGCAGCCGCCCCGCCGGCGTCGCCCGAGCACGAAGAAGAACGCTTGGCACGGCTGCGGCACAACATGTCGGCGTTCCAACAGGGCACCCGGCGAGGCCGCAGTGAAGGCCAGCAGCGCCAGACCGATACGGACAAGGATTCGTGACCGTGACGAACAACGCCGCCAAGGACCTGAACTGGTTGCTGGACGAGCTCGTCGAGAGGGCCGTCGGCGCCCGCTACGCGATCGTCCTCTCCGCCGACGGGCTGCTCATCGGCCGCTGCAACGACCTGGCGACCGATGACGCCGAGCACCTCTCCGCAGTCGCCTCCGCCTTCCAGAGCCTGGCCCGGGGCACCGGCCGCCAGTTCAACGGCGGCAGAGTGCTGCAGACGGTCGTGGAGATGGAGCACGCCTACCTGTTCGTCACCGGCTCCGGCAGCGGCGCCTGCCTCGCGGTGGTCGCCGAGGAAAGTTCGGACGTGGGCCTGGTCGCCTACGAAATGAACGTGCTCGTCGAACAGGTCGGCCGGTTCCTGGACGCCTCGCCCCGCCAGCAGGAGCCGGCCGCATCACCAAGCGGCGGTACCCCCGACTCCGCGGGATAGGAGGGCAGCAGGAATGGCTGAGAACCGGGAATCCGGGCACGGCGCAGAAGCCGGCGACCCGCTGGTCCGGCCCTACGTCATCGCGCACGGGCGCGAACACGCCGATGCGGTCCGCCTGGACATGATCAGCGTTGTCATCGCGGCGCGCGCCGATGTCGACGAGGTCGCACTTGAGCCCGAGCAGCTGCGGATCCTCGAAATGTGCACGCGCCCCCAGTCGGTCGCCGAGGTCTCGGCCCACTTGGACGTGCCCGTCGCCGTGGTCAAGGTCCTGCTCGGCGACCTCATCGGCCGGGGCTACGTCCTGGCCCGCGCCCCCTACACACAGCAGAGCCCGATGCACCGGGACATACTCCAGGCGGTACTCGATGGAATCCAACGACTCTGACCGGACCGGCACCCCCATCCCCTCGGCGATCAAAATCCTCGTCGCAGGCGGTTTCGGTGCCGGGAAGACGACCCTTGTCGGCTCGGTGAGCGAGATCGCCCCGCTGAGCACCGAGGAGGTGATGACCGAGGCCAGCCTGGGGGTGGACGACCTCGCCGGGATCGAGGAGAAGACGACCACCACCGTCGCGCTGGACTTCGGCCGGATCACGATCAGCGACGAACTCGTGCTCTACCTGTTCGGTACGCCCGGCCAGGAGCGCTTCTGGTTCATGTGGGAGGAACTGGCCTACGGGGCGCTGGGCGCGGTGGTGCTGGCCGACACCCGGCGGCTGGACACCTGCTTCCCGTCGGTGGACTTCTTCGAGCGGCACGAGGTGCCGTTCGTGGTGGCGGTGAACTGCTTCGACGGTGCGCACCGCTACACCGAGGAGGAGGTCGCCGCGGCACTCGCCCTCAACCAGCGGGTACCGGTGCTGCTGTGCGACGCACGCACCCGCGAATCGGCCAAAGAGGTGCTGGAGACACTGGTCCAGCACGTCGCCACCACGATCGCCGCACCGGCCTGAGGCCGGGCGCCCGCCGGTACCGCGGCGGCCGCTGGCGCCGCAGGCGGCGGCCCGGTCGGCGGGTGGGCGGCTCAGGTCCACTATGCGGCCTTGTGCGCAGCGGGGCGGCGGGTGGCCTGCACCGAAAAGCGGCACCGGGGCGGTGGGCGGCCGGGGTGGGCGCGCGTGTGTCCGTCATGTCGGGTTTCCGATGATGATCATGGTGAAATGCCTGCCCTCAGCTTTGATATCTGGGCATTTCCGCAGGGTCGGTGCTTTGCCGCCGACTAGCGCCGCAGGCGGCGCCAGAGGGGGCGGGGCAGCGCCCGCATGCCCGCGAAGACCAGGCGCAGCCGGCGCGGTACCCAAACGGTCTCGGCCCCGGTGCGCAGGCCGCCGGCCACAGCGTCGGCGACCTGCTCGGCGGTGGCCGCCAGCGGCGCGGCCGGAACGTGGGCCGACATCTGCGTGCGCACGTAGCCGGGCCGCACGATGAGCACCCGCGCGCCGCTGCCGTGCAGCGCATCGCCCAGCCCCTGGGCGAAACCGTCCAGGCCCGCCTTCGCCGACCCGTAGACGAAGTTGGCGCGGCGCACCCGCACCCCGGCGACCGAGGACAGCACCACCAGGGTGCCGTGTCCCTGCTCGCGCAGCCGGCGGGCCACCGCGATCCCCACCGAAACGTGGCCGGTGTAGGTGGCGGCGGCGGCTTCGGCGGCGGCCACCGGATCGGCGTCGAAGGCCGCCTGGTCGCCGAGCACGCCGAACGCGTCGACCACCGCGTCCAGGTCGCCCACCAGCCCGGCGGCGGTATCGACGACCCCGGTGTGGGTCTCGGGTCGGGCGCCGTCGAAGTCGAGCAGGTGCACTTCAGCCGCTCCTGCGGCGCGCAGCCGCTCGGCCGTGCCGGCGGCCCCGGTGGAGCCGACTGCGCCGCGGGCGGCCAGCACCACGCGGCGGGCGCCGTCGCGCACCAGCCGTTCGGCCACGGCCGCGCCGATCTCGCTGCGCCCGCCCAGCAGCAGCACCGAATCCACGGCGCCCACAGCGTTGCGCATGGGTCCTGGTCCTCCAGATCGTGTGCTCTGCGGGGTCGGGCACCGGGCGCCCGGCGGGTCTGCGGCCGGTGGTCAGCCGCCGCGCGGATAGCGCACGCGCACGGCTCCGGTGTAGGTCTCGCCGCGCAGCACGATGTGCACGGCGCCGGGCCGGGGCGCCGCTGGGACCTTGGAGCGCACCCTGGCGTGGAAGGTACGCAACCCGTCCAGGTTGGCGGTGGCGCCCTGCGGCAGAACCAGGACGGTGGAGCCGGCGTAGACCGACAGTTCGATCTCCACCACCGGGTGCGGGACGACCGCTTCGGTCATGTCGAGCCGGACTCTGCCGGCACGCGAGGACACCCGCAGCCGGCGCGGCACCACCCACTCGCCGCGGCGGCGGAGCGAGGCGCTGTCGGTGGACAATTCGACCACCTCGTCCTGCTCGGCCTCCGCAAGCCCCGCCTCCGGCCGCACCGCCACCGCGGTGCCCTGGCCGGCTTCAGGCAGGTCGGCCACCAGCTCGCGCAGCTCGTCATCGAAAACGGCCTCGTGGGCGCCGGAGTTGCGCCGGTCGAACTCGTCAAGACCGAGCCGCCCTTCGGCGAACGCCTCTCCGAGGCGGGCGGCGGTCTGGGCGCGCTCGGCGTCGGAGACCCGCTTGCGCGGAGTGGGGGAAGGTGTCGGCTCCATGGCCGGATCCTATCCCCGCGGCGCCCGCCGGAGCCCGCCCCCGGCCGGACCCGGACGGGCTGCGCGCACAGGGGTCACAGCTCCAGGCGGCGGGCCAGGTCCGAGGTGAGCACACCTTCGGGGTCGACCCGGGCGCGCACCGCGCGCCACTCGGCCAGCCGCGGATACATTGCGTGCACGGCGCCGGGTGCGGCGCGGCCGTCCTTGGCCAGGTAGATCCGGCCGCCGGCGGCCAGCACCCGCTCGTCCAGCCGGCGCAGCAACCCGGCCAGCCCCGCCAGCTCGGCCGGCAGGTCCAGCGCCAGGGTCCAGCCGGGCATGGGAAACGACAGCGGCGCGGGCGTGCCCGGCCCCAGGCGCTTGAGCACCGTGAGGAACGACGGCGCCCCGGCCGCCGCAAGTTCGGCGGCGATGCGGCGCAGCTCGTCCTCTGCGCCGAAAGGCACCGCGAACTGGTACTGGACCAGCCCGCGCGGCCCGTAGAGCCGGTTCCAGCCGCCCACCGCGTCCAACGGGTGGAAGAACGGCGCGAGGCCCCGGATCCGCCCGCGCTCCCGCCGCGGCGCCCGCGCGTGGTAGGCGGCGTTGAACGCCCGCACGCTCCAGGCGTTCAGCAGCCGCGGCGGCACGTACCGGGGTGCGGTGGCCGCGGTGCGCGGCGCATACGCCAGCGGGTCGCGCCGCTGGGCGGGCGCCAGTTCGCCGAGGCGGGCGTGGCGGGCGCGGGTGAGGATGCCCCGGCCCACCGCCGCGCCGCGGGCAAGCAGGTCGATCCAGCAGACGGAGTAGCGGTAGTGGGCGTCGCCGCAGCTCATCAGCGCCAGCGCGGCGTCCAGGTCGGGCACCCGGTCGGTGTCCACCCGCATGGCCGCGGTCTCCACCGGCAGCACGGAGAACGTCGCCTCGGTGACGATGCCGGTCAACCCCATGCCGCCGACCGTGGCCCAGAACAGCTCGGGGTCGCGGTCGGGCCCGGCTTCGCGGTGGGCGCCGTCGGGGGTGACGATGCGCAGCGCGTGCACGTGGGCGCCGAACGAGGAGTCGGCGTGGTGGTTTTTGCCGTGGATGTCGGCGCCGATTGCCCCGCCCACGGTGACGTGGCGGGTGCCCGGGACGACCGGCAGGTAGAAGCCGCGCGGCAGCAGGTGGGCGGCCAGTTCGGCCAGGCTCGTGCCCGCCGCCGCGGTGACCGCCGGCCGGCCGGGGTCGAGCCGGAAGCCGGGGGCGAGGTCGGCGCAGTCGAGCACCGTGCCGCCGGCGCACTGGGCGGCATCGCCGTAGGAGCGGCCCAGCCCGCGGGCGATCGCACCGCGCCGCCGGCTTGCGGGTTCGCGGGCGGCGGCGCGCAGCAGCTCGGCGGCTTCTGCGGCGGTGCGGGGGCGCCGGACGGTGGCGGCCGTGGGCGCGGTGCGCCCCCAGCCGGTCAGCAGGGTGCCGTTGCCGTTCCGGGCGGTGTCGGCCATCGCCGTCCTTTCCGTTGCCCGTTTTCTCCGCTGCCTGCGCCGGTGCCCGCCCGGCGGTGCGGCCGGGGCTGCCGGGGCTGCCGGGGTGCGGTGCGCCTCCGCCGCTACGCCAGGTGCGCGCCCAGGCCGATGATCAGCAGCAGTACCGCCCCGCTGAGCTGCAGCGGGCGGTCGCGCAGCGCCAGGTCCTCGGGTTCCTCGCCTACCCCCCGGTCGACCAGCAGGTGGTAGCGCAGTACAACGAGGATGAACGGCACGATGCTGATGCCGTACAGCACCGGATACGGCGCCCCGGCCGGGTTTTCCAGTGCCCACAGGCAGTAGGTGACGATCATCGCGGCCGCGGCCATGGTGCGTACCTGCGTGAGGTAGCTCAGACTGTAGCGGCCCAGCGCTTCGCGGGTGCGGGCGGCGCCGGGGGTGCGCAGTTCGGCTTCGCGCTTGCCGGCCACCACCAGCAGCGCACCCAGCGAAACCACGATCAGAAACCACCGGGTGAGCGGCACCCCGATGGCCGCTCCGCCGGCCACGGCCCGCAGCACGTGGCAGCCTGCGACGGCGACCAGGTCCAGCACGGTGACGTGTTTGAGGGCCAGCGTGTATGCGCTGGTCAGGACCACGTAACCGGCGAGTACGGCCAGCAGCGGCCAGTTTCCGGCGGCCGCGGCGGCCGCCGGTGCGGCCAGGAGCAGGACCGCGCCGGTGCCCGCGGCCAAGGCGGGCGGCAGCCGGCCGGCGGCAACGGGGCGGGTGCGTTTCAGCTCGTGCAGCCGGTCGCGGGCGGCGTCGCGGACGTCGTTTAGCAGGTAGGTGCCGCTGGATGCGGCGCAGAACAGTGCAAAGGCGGCGGCGCTCCATGCCAGCGCCCGGGGGTCGCCGAGCAGTCCGGCCGTGGCGGGCGCGGCAAAGACCAGCAGGTTCTTCAGCCACTGCTTGGGGCGGGCCGCCTGCAGCAGCGCGAACGCAGCCGAGCCGCCGCCCCGGCGCGGCGCGGGCGCGCCGAGCGGACCGGTGCGGGCGCCGCTCCCGGCGGG
>NZ_BAAGYZ010000078.1:0-29941 GCF_054778995.1 Streptomonospora sediminis | reverse complement strand
TTCTGGGGGACGACCCCCAGACCCCCGGTGGGACTCTGGGGCGACCCTGCTCGCTGCTTCGCAGCCGGCCATCCGATGCCGGTCGTACCCGGACTACCCCGCCCGTTCGTGCTGGATGAACGCGGTCAACGCGTCCACAACCGCGTCGGGCTGCTCGTCAGGAATGAAGTGTCCGGCATGCGGGATGACGACGCCGGTCGCGTTGTCCGCCCAAGGGCTGATGGAAGCGGCCATGTCGGGGATCGAGCCATGGGAGCCGGAGATTCCCAGCACCGGGACGCTCACGTGCTGCCGGTCAAGAGCGCCATGGTTCTTACGCGCCGATTCCGCGGCATCGCGGTAGTAGGCGAGAGACGCTCGGAGACCGCCCTCGGCCGCGACAGCGGCGGCGTAATGGTCGATCTCGGCACTGTCGAACGTGTTCGGGGACAGCGCTTTGGCCTTCAGGAACCAGTCGACGTAGTCGCGCTCGCGACCGGCGAGCAGTGTCTCGGGGAGATCGGGCACCAGGTGGAATGCGAAGTGCCAGGTCTTCCAAGCCCGGTCGGGATCCGTCGGGATCGCGTCCGGGAGGGTGATACCGGGGATGCCGGCGTCGAGCAGAGCGACACCGTGCAGGCGCTCTTCGTAGGTCAGCGCCAGCGAGAAGGCAACCCAGGCCCCGATGTCGTGGGCGACGAGCCAGTACTTCGGCACGTCGAGTGCGGTCAGCGCGGTCTGGACGCGCGAAGCGACGGTGTGCGTGTCGTAGCTGCCGTGCGGGCGGTCGGAGTGGCCTTGTCCTGGCAGGTCGATTGCTATCACGCGGAATCGAGCGGCAAGGCCCGGCATCGCTTTGCGCCAAGCCCACCAGGTCTGCGGAAATCCGGCGAGCAGGACGACGGCAGATCCGGTCGGCTGCCCGCCTTCCACGGCATGGATTCGGACGCCGTCCGCGTCGACCCAGCGGTGCGTGAATCCCGCGAGGTCCTGCAGCGGCAGCCCGGAGATCGTGTTCTGGCCGCAAGGGCGGTTCGCGGCTGTTGCAGAGTCGGTCATGCCTCCAGCCTCGCATCTTGAACTGGTTAGTTCAATATACGATGGGCGGGGCACGACGGCTCGGGCGCAAGGAACGGGGTGCATGCGCGATGGTCGGCAAGAAGCAGTTCGACGTTGACGTCGTGCTCGATGCGGCAATGGTTCAGTTCTGGCGGACCGGGTACGCCGAGACATCGCTCGACGACCTCTCCAGGGCGACCGGATTGAACCGCAGTTCCATCTACTCCTCGCTCGGCGACAAGGACGCGCTCTATCTGCGCTGCCTGGACCGCTACGCCGCGCGCTACGGGGACAGGTACGACCAGGCCCTTTCAACTGCGCTGGAGGAGCCGCTGCGGGCGATACGGGAGTTCTTCGAAGTCACCCTGGAGCGCATCGCCGACCCCGATCTGCCGGACGGATGCCTGATCGCCCAGACCGCGATGGCGGTACCGGTGCTGAGCCCGGACATCGCCGCGCGTGCGATCGAAGCCCTGAGCTTCCAGCGCGCGCGGTTGCGGACCGCCTTGAAAGCCGCGGAGTTGGCCGACGGCGACGCCGACGACTTCGCCGTTCACCTCGCGGCGGTCAACCAGTCGCTAGCCGTGATGAGCAGGGCCGGGGCGAGCCAGGAGCAGCTCCACTCGGTGGCCGAAATCAGCCTGAGCGCCCTCTCGCAGGCGTTGTACGCCCGGCGCCAGGTGTGATGTCCCGGGATATCGGTAACAGCCGACACGCCTCGCACAGCGGTTGAAACAGGAGAGGGCCTTCTACTTCCGGTACGGACCTGCGCATGGTCACCTGCACCGCAGCGTCCGGACGCAGCGATGCGGGCAAGCTCGGCCACCTCGGCGCCATCGGCGGCCGCTCCGCCCGATCGCAGGTGTGAGAAGCCCGGCACTCCGGACGGCATGGCCGGTATCCGGCTGCCGGGCATGACCCGCGCGGTCCCGCGCGGCCGGTGTGCTGCGTGCCGGCCCGATCGGTCGGGACCGACCGGGGGGCGACGGGGCCGCCCCGGAGCCGACCGGTGCCGACCGCAGCGGCACATACCCTCGAAGCGTGACCGAAACGCTCGACACCGCCGACCCCGCGGTCGCGCTCGCGCGGATGCGGGCGCTGCTGGGACGGGGGCCAGTGGTCGCGCTGACCGGGGCGGGGATCTCGACCGACTCGGGGATCCCCGACTACCGCGGCCCCGATTCGCCGTCGCGCACGCCGATGACCTACCAGCAGTTCGTCGGCGACCCGGCCTTCCGCCGCCACTACTGGGCGCGCAACCACGTGGGGTGGCGCCATGTGCACGAGACCCGGCCCAATGACGGGCACCGCGCGCTGGCGCGGTTGGAGGAGGCCGGGGTCGTATCGGCGGTCATCACCCAGAACGTCGACACGCTGCACGAGTTGGCGGGCAGCAGGCGCGTCATCGACCTGCACGGCCGCTACGACCGGGTGGTGTGCCTCTCGTGCGAGCAGGTCACCCCGCGCTCCCGCCTGGCCGAACGCCTCACAGCGCTGAACCCCGGCTTCACCGGGGGAGTGGACGACGTCGAGATCGCGCCCGACGCTGACGCGGTCCTGGCCTCCACCCGCGGTTTCACCGTCGCCGACTGCGCGGACTGCGGCGGGGTGCTCAAACCCGACATCGTCTACTTCGGCGAAAACGTGCCCAAAGACCGCGTTGTAGAGGGCTACCGGCTCGTCGATGACGCCGAGGCCCTGCTGGTCGCGGGCTCATCGCTGACAGTCCTCTCCGGCCGCCGGTTCGTGAAACGCGCCGCAGAACAGGGCAAACCGGTCGTGATCGTCAACCGCGGCCGCACCCGGGCCGACGCCCTCGCAGCTCTTACCCTGAACTCCGGCTGTTCACCGGTGCTGCGCAGCCTCGCGGCGGCCTACGGGCAATGAGCCCGCCGGAAGGTCGGCGAGCCTACCGGCGGGCGGGCCGGCCGCGGAGTGGACCAGGGCACCCCGCGGGTCCGGTACTATAGAACGCAGACAAGGGGCTATGGCGCAGTCGGTAGCGCGCCTCCATGGCATGGAGGAGGTCTGGGGTTCGAATCCCCATAGCTCCACTCGGCTCGACTCTGGGACGACCCTGCTCACGGCTTCGCCGTATCGCCGGGTCGTCTCGTTGTTTCTTCTGGGGGACGACCCCCAGACCCCCGGTGGGACTCTGGGACGACCTTGCTCACGGCTTCGCCGTATCGCCGGGTCGTCTCGTTGTTTCTTCTGGGGGACGACCCCCAGACCCCCGGTGTGCGGCTTCGCCCTGGCATGACCATGCAGAAATGCCTGTCTCAGCTGCCATATTCAGGCGTTTCTACATGGTCGTCAGCGCGCCGGGTGGCGGCAGGCCCATGGCCGCAGTCGCCCCTGGCTGTTGACCCGGGCGCGGACTGCCGCTGTGCGGTCGCCCGCCCGGTCGGTTGCTCGTGTCCCGCGGGGCCCGTCGGTGGGCTCTTATGAGGCGGTTTCCTCCGCTGAGAGCCGCTGCCAGATACGGGTCAGGTCGCGGAGGTCGTCGTCGTCCAGACGGCCGAAGAAGATCGTGCGCAGCTTGTCGTGCTGCTGTTTCCATGCCTTGCGCATCAGGTTGCGGCCGGCCGTGGTCAGTACGACGTCGACGGCACGGCCGTCGGTGCCCGACTGGCGCCGTTCGATCAGGCCGCGCCGCTCCAGGCGGTCGGCGAGCCGGGTGAAGCCGCCCGTTGACATCAGGCGCTGCTTGGCCAGGTCCGACATGCGCATGCCTTTCCGGCCCGCCTCGCCGAGCAGCGCCAGCACGCTGTACTCGGCCATCGTCACCCCGAGCGGCGCCATCTCGGCTTCGATCTCGCGCCAGATCCGGTCGTGCGTGTGCAGGAAACCGCGCCAGGCGTCGTCTTCGGGTTCACTGAGCCGCGGGATCGTCACGGCCACCACGCTACCGGGTTCGCGGGCCACCGTGTGCATCGCCGAGTTGAGCGGGTGCGCCCGTGCGTGGTGCGCCGCGTGCTGGTCTCCGGGGTTCCGCGCATGGAATAAGTTGTCTGCGCATGCAGTTAGTTATCCATGGCGCGCCTCAACAGGGGGCATTGCACCTCTCCAAGAGAGAGAAAGGGAGACCGGCATGGCATTCGAGCTAGGGGTCCTGACGTTCGGCGAGGTCACCGAGGACCCCTCGACAGGCGAAAACCCCACCCCGCAGCAGCGCATGCGGGAGACCATCGAGATGGCCGAAACCGCCGACCAGGCGGGCCTCGACATATTCGCGGTCGGCGAGCACCACCGCACGGACTTCGTCGCGTCGGCGCCCCCGGTTGTGCTCGCCGCCGCCGCGCAGGCGACCCGCAACATCCGGCTGAGCAGCGGAGTCACCGTGCTCAGCTCCGACGATCCCGTGCGCGTATGGGAGCAGTTCGCAACGGTCGACCTCCTGTCGGGAGGCCGCGCCGAGATCATCGCCGGACGCGGTTCCTACACCGAGTCGTTCCCGCTGTTCGGCTACGACATGGCCGACTACGCCGACCTGTTCCGCGAGAAACTCGACCTGCTGCTGCAGATCCGCGAGCAGAACCCGCTGACCTGGTCCGGCCGGTTGCGCCCCGACCTGGTGGAGGCCGACATCGCGCCGCGTGCCCACGGCGACACGCTCCCGGTCTGGGTCGGTGTCGGCGGCACCCCCGCCTCGGCGATCCGTGCCGGGCAGCTCGGCCTACCGATGATGCTCGCCCTGCTGCTGGGCCCGATCACCTACCACCAGCAGACCGTCGAGCTCTACCACCGGGCCGCGGCCGAGGCCGGGCACCGCACCGACGCCCTGCGGATCGGGCTGACCGCACACGGCTACGTCGGCCGGACCAGTCAGCACGCACGCGACACCATGTACCCGTACTTCGCCAAGGGAATGATGGACAACAACCACCAGCGGGGCCGCGGCTTCCGGATGCCGCGGCGCGCTTTCGACGCGCAGACCGCGCCGGGTACCGGCCTGCTGGCCGGCAGCCCGCAGGAGGTGATCGACAAGCTTCTGACGTACCACGAGTTGTACGGGCTGGACCGGGTCATCGTCCAACCGGGCTTCGGAGGCATGCCGCAGCGGGAGGTTCTTGAGGGGATCGAGCGGCTCGGCGGCGAGGTCGCGCCCGTTGTGCGCCGCGAAACCGCCACCAGCGGGACCGCCGGCGCAGCGGCGGGAGTTGCGCCATGAGCGCGGATCCGGCGGCGATCGCCCACCGTCCCGGGCACGGGGAGAGCACGCCGCTCCGGGTCGTCGTCGTCAACGGCAGCCCGAGCGAGCGGTCCAAGACAGCGGCACTGGCGGGTGTCGTCGTGACCACCTTGCGGGAGCTGCTCGGTTCCGACGCCCACGACACACCGGACGTGCAGGTACGGTTCGTCGACGTCTACCACCTCGGCGCGGGATTCACCGGTGCGCTCGAACGCGGAGACGTGACGGCCGAGGTGGAAGACGCGCTTGCCGCAGCCGAGCGCGCCGACCTCCTGGTTGCGGCGACACCCGTGTTCCGCGGCTCCTACACTGCGATGTTCAAGCACTTCTTCGACCTTGTCGACCAGTATGCGCTGGCCAACAAGCCCGTGTTCCTGGCGGCCACCGGGGGAGGCGAACACCACGCGCTCGTGCTGGAGCACGCCCTGCGGCCGCTGTTCGGGTTCTTCCAAGCGATGACCCTGCCGGTCGCGGTCTTCGCCTCGTCGGGCGACTTCGACGGCACCACCCTGCTCAACCCGCGCGTCTACGGGCGCATCGAGATGGCCTTGACCGACGTGATCGGTCTGCTGCGCGCCCCGTCCGCATCGGCGGACCCGGGCGCGAGAGCACGATCATAGGAGTGCTGCGGCCCCCCTTACCGCTCGCGCCGATGCGGCTGCGCGGCTTAGCTTGGCAACATGACAGGAGCAGGAGGCAGCGAGCTCGGCAGGTTCCTGCGCGCCCGGCGCGAGCTGGTGCGGCCGGAGGATGTGGGCATGGTGCCCGGTAGCCGCCGCCGCGTCGCCGGGCTGCGGCGCGAAGAGGTCGCGGCCCTCGCCGGTGTGAGCACCGACTACTACACCAGGCTGGAACAGGGGCGCGAACGCCACCCCTCGGCCCAGGTCGTCGGAGCCCTCGCCCGCGCGCTCGCACTGGACGCCGACGCCGACACCCTCCGGTACCTGTACGCGCTCGCCCTCCCGGTCCCCGGGCGCAGCCGCCGGCGCCCGCCGCGGGAGCGCGTCAGCCCGCAGCTGCTGCGGATGATGGAGGGCTGGGACCGAACACCGGCGCTGGTGCTGGGCCGCTACCTGACGGTGCTGGCGCACAACGCGCTCGGCGCGGCGCTGTTCGCCGGACACACCTACAGCGGCGACCTGGTGCGGCTGGTGTTCCTGGACCCGGACGCGCGCGGCTTCTATCCCGACTGGGAACGGGTGGCGGCCAACACAGTCGGCGGGCTGCGCGCGGCCGCGGGCACCGACCACGACGACCCGCGGCTGATCGAGACGGTGGGCGAGCTGTCGGTGAAGAGCGCCGAGTTCCGCCGGCTGTGGGCCCGGCACGACATCCTGCAGAAGACCCACGAGACCAAGCGGTTCCACCACCCCCTCGTCGGCGAACTGACGCTCGAGTACGAGGCGCTGACCGTCAACAGCGCGCCCGACCAGCAACTGATCGTCTACCAGGCCGAACCGGCGAGCCCCTCCGAAGAGGCGCTTTTGCTGCTCGGCAGCTTGGCGGCCGGCGACACCGCCGCGCCCGCCCGCCCGGCCGAGGACCGCGGCGGCCGCTGACGCGCGGTCCGCCCGCCGCACACGGAACCGCCACCACCCGTCCCAGCGCGGCACACCACCGCCACGCAGGGCGATTGAGTATGCCCGAAAAGAAAGGCACGCAGCATGACAGGCAGCAACGGCAACAACGCCGGCAACGGCGATGACACTCCCGTCTGGTTCATCACCGGCTGCTCCACCGGACTGGGCCGGGCGCTGGCCGCCGCCGTACTCGAGCGCGGTTGGCGGGCCGTGGTCACCGCCCGCCAACCCGACCAGGTCGCCGACCTTGCCGCCGCCCACGGCGAGCGCGCGCTCGCCCTGGCACTCGACGTGACCGACCCCGGCCGGGTGGCCGCGGCGGTCCAGGAGGCCGAGGACGCCTTCGGCCGCATCGACGTACTCGTCAACAACGCCGGCTACGGCTACCTCGCGGCGGTCGAGGAGGGCAACGACGCCGAGATCCGCGCACTGTTCGACGCCAACGTCTTCGGGGTGGTCGACATGACACGGGCCGTCCTGCCCGGGATGCGCGCAAGGCGCAGCGGCCATGTCGTGAACATCTCCTCCCTGGGCGGGCTGGTGGCCTTCGCTGCCACCGGCTACTACCACGCGACCAAGTTCGCCGTGGAAGGCCTGTCGGAGTCCCTCGCCGCCGAAGCGGCCCCGCTCGGGATCAAGGTCACCATCGTCGAACCGGCTGCGTTCCGCACCGACTGGTCGGGCCCGTCGATGCAGCAGTCCGCGGAGCGCATCGCCGACTACGACGACACCGCGGGCGCGCGGCGCAGCTCCACACTGGCGACCTACGGCCGGCAGCCGGGCGACCCGGACCGCGCCGCCGAGGCGGTGATCACCGCTGTCGGCGCTAAGGAACCGCCGCTCCGGCTGCTGCTCGGCAAGGCCGCCTACACCGTCGCCACCTCCAAGCTCGACACCCTGCGGGCCGGGTTCGACGCCTGGCGCGCGGTCACCGACAGCGCCGACTTCCCGGCGGACACCCCGGCCGGCTGACGGCGGGCGGCGGGCTGCGTTCCGCCGCGCGGATCCTCTGCAGCAGCGTTGTCCTCGGGCCGGGTGACCGGTACCGGCCGGAGGGGAACCGGGCGGCACCCTCGTACGTCTTCGGAGTGTGCAGCCTGCCGGCAGCGGCAGGCCACCCGGAGATCCGCCCCCGATCCCGTCCCCCCGAGTCCTGACAGTTCCCGACCCCGCACCCGGCACCGCCGGCGCCCCACCGCCGATTACTGGAGGGGACGCCTATGGGTTACCGGGCCGCGGAATGTAAGTTCGGAGGAGCCCCTTTTAACGGCCCCGGAGACGTACCGATCCGCCCCCGGAACCGCCGCCTGGCATCCGCGGCCGTTGACCCAGCAGAGGACGACCGTGACCCCGACCTCCCCCACTGCCCGCCGCAGGTCGGCGGGGCGACTCCTCAGCGCCGCCAGCGCTGCGGCCGCCGCCGCAGCACTGGCGCTCTCCACTGTGCCGCAGGCCCTGGCCGCTTCCGCGCCGCCGCTCGCGTCCGCCGGCGCGGGTACCGGGCCCGAAGCCAGTGCCCGCATCGCCTACGTCGACTGGTGCGACCAGGGCGCGATCGGAGGGATCACCACCTCCGGCAGCGGTGCCGAGGACATCGCCGCCGCCGACTGGAGCACCGATCCCCGCGGTCTGGGCGGCTCCCGGCACTTCGCCGATTCCCCTGACCACGCCTTCAGTTCGGTGGTGCGCAAGGATTCCCGGCTCACCGCTGTCTCGGGTGTTTCCGATGTCCGCTTCAACCCCGACTGCCGGGCCGTTCCCGGTGCCTCGCCGGGTACACCGGTGGCGGCGGCGTTCGGCCGCGGTGCGCTGCTGACCCTCGACTCGGCCTCCTCCTCGGCGTGGTGGAGCGCGGATTCGGGGCCGCAGGCCAAGACCACCGTCCGCGGCCTGGAGATTCTCGGCCGGCCCGCCGATGTCTCCGATGGCGACTACGCACGGACCTTTACCGCCGATTCCGGCACGGGGAAGGTCGCCGTGGCCGTCACGGCCGAGCAGGGCGTGAGCCGTTTCACGGCATCCGAGCATGCCGCCGACTCCGCCGGCCTGCGCGCCGCGGCAGGGCTGTCGGTCCGCTTCGAGGTGGCCCGCATCGATGCCGAGGGCAACCCGGTCAGCGGGTTCGAATACTCCGTCGAGTTCGCCGGCGCCGCTGTCCGCGTCCCCGACACGAGCGGTCCGCTGGCCGAAGACCCCCGCGCCACAGCCACTCCCACCCCGCCCCCCACACCCACGCCCATCCCCACGCCCAGCTCCAGCACGGCCGAAACCGGTGCCCCCGAATCCGCCGGACCCACTGAATCGGCAGAACCGACCGGTCCCGCAGACCCCGGCAACTCCGCCGGGTCGGGCCGGCCCGACCAGCCCGATCAGTCCGGCCGGCCCGACCAGTCCGCCGGTCCGGGCGGCTCCGGCGGGAGCGCGGACCCGCTCCCGACCGACACTCCCACGGGAGCCGGCACCGGCTCCGCGGCCGGCGATTCCCGCGACCGCCCGCCGGGTGCCGCGGCCGTCGACGGCACCTCCAGTGCCACCGCCGATGCACCGACCCAGCAGGACCCCGCCCCCGGCCCAACCGTCGCGGCGCCGACCGATCCGGAGCACGCCCCCTCGGTCGACCCGGGCGGCACCGGGCAGGACCCCGCCGATTCGTCCGGCATCGGGCGGCTGCCGGTCGCGGGCGGCGCGCTCGCCGGGCTGGTCGCCACCGGGCTGGCCGCACTGGGCGGCGGTGGAACCGCGATCTACCTGGGCCGCGGCCGCAAGTCCGGCCTCGACCGCGACGACATCGGCCACAAGAGCACCCGCTGTTCCCGCTCCACCGGTGAATGGGACTAGGTTGTGCCGCCCGTTAGGGACGGTCGAAAGGGGACCCGCCCTGGCTCCCTCCTCGGCCTTGCGAGAGCGGCACTGGTGCCTATCGCAGCGCCCCGCGCCAAATCGGCGCTTCGCGCATGGGGCGCGGGGCGCACACGAGTGCGCCGCTCGCTACGGACGGACCCACCAAACCAACCTAGCCCGGTGATCGAAGTGACCGTGCAGGCATGCCCGGCCGAGCGTTAAGTTCCGGGTATTTCTGCACGTCCCACAGTAGGCCGCCTCGAATACGCACCGCGGGTGGCGCCGCGGCGGGGCGGGTATGGTCCTGGCCGCTCACCACTCCAACGGCGAAGGAGGCCGGGTATGTCGCTCACCATGGGCGGCGGGCCGTTCGCGCATGACGCGCCCGCGACGGTGAACTACACACTCTCCAGCCCGAACCGCGTGCTGTACATGCACCCGTTTCCCCGCCGGGTCCGCGCCGAGCTCGGCGGGCAGGAGGTCCTGGACTCCGACCGGGCGATGCTGCTGCACGAGACCTCGCTGCTGCCGCAGGTGTACGTGCCGACCGAGGACATCCGCGCGGAGCTGCTGACCCCCAGCGACCGCACCACCCACTGCCCTTACAAGGGCGATGCCTCCTACCGGCACCTGCGGGTGGGCGACCGGGTGGCCGAGAACGCCGTGTGGACCTACCCCGATCCCGCGCCCGGGGCCGAGTGGCTGCGCGGGTACTCGGCGATGTACTGGGACGCCGCCGACACCTGGCTGGACGAGGACGAGCCCGTCCGCGGCCATTTGCGCGATCCCTTCCACCGGGTCGACGCCCGGCCCACCACCGCCCTCGTGCACGTCTCAGTGGGCGAGACGGTGCTCGCGCGGTCGGCACGGCCCAAGGTGCTCTCCGAGACCGGCCTGCCCAACCGCTTCTACCTGCCGCCCGGCGATGTGCGCCGCGAGCTGCTGGTGCCGAGCCGCACCCGGACGTACTGCCCCTACAAGGGAAAGGCCGACTACTGGACCCTGCGGCTGGGCGACCGCGAGATCCCCGATGTGGCGTGGTCCTACACCAGCCCGCTCAAGGACGCCCGGGACGTGCGCGACCACCTGTGCTTCCTGCACGAGGATCTCACCACCGCGGTCGAGCGCACCTGAGCCGGGCGCACCCGTGCGGCGCCCGGTCTGTGGACAACCGCTCCCGGCCGTCACCGGCAGGCGGTACTGTCTCACCGTGGCTGATCTTCCCGACGTCGAGACCCTGCTCAACGCCGCTGTGCGGGCCCTCGGCGGCACCCGGCGCGACGGCCAGGCCGTCATGGCCGATGCGGTCTCAACCGCCATCGACACCGGCGAACACCTGGTCGTGCAGGCGGGCACCGGCACCGGGAAATCCCTGGCCTACCTGGTGCCGGCGATTCGCCATGCCATGGCCGAGGACACCACGGTGGTGGTCTCCACCGCCACCCTTGCGCTGCAGCGCCAGCTCATCGACCGCGACCTCCCGCGGCTGGCCGCCGCCCTCGCGCCGCTCATCCACCGCGAACCCTCCTTCGCCATCCTCAAGGGCCGCCGCAACTACCTGTGCCGCCACCGCCTCCAGGGCGCCGACTCCGCCGACCCCGAAGACGCCGAACTGTTCGATCCCCGGCAGCTTTCCTCGGTGGGCCGCCAGGTCAAGCGGCTGCACGAATGGGCCGAGGAAACCGTTACCGGCGACCGCGACGAACTCGTCCCCGGTGTCAGCGACCTCGCCTGGCGCCAGGTCTCGGTCTCGGCCAACGAATGCATCGGCGCCGCGGCCTGCCCGTTCGGCCAGGAATGCTTCTCCGAACAGGCCCGGGTCGACGCCGGCGGCGCCGACCTCGTCGTCACCAACCACGCCATGCTGGCGATCTCGGCCATGCAGGGCTACCAGTTGCTGCCCGAACACCGGGTACTGATGATCGACGAGGCCCACGAACTCGTCGACCGCGTCACCTCGGTCGCAACCGGCGAACTCGGCGAACGCACCGTCAGCGCGGCGGCCAAGCGCGCCGGCCGGTTGCTTGAGGCCGGGCTCGCCGAACGGCTCGGCGAATCCGGCGACGGCTTGGCGCTGGTGTTCGGCGAGGCCGAGGCCGGCCGGCTCGACCACCTGCCCGATGCCCTGGCCAATGCGGTGGCCGTCGTCCGCGACTCCGCGCACGCGTGCATCAGCGCCATCCGCACCGGATCCACCGAGTCCGACCCCGACCACGCCACCTTGCGCAAGCAGGCGCTCGCCGCGCTTGAGGAACTGCACGACACCGCGGTGCGCATCCTGGAGTCCTTCGAGCCGGCGCTGCGCGAGCGCCGCGACGTCGTTTGGCTGGCCAAGGGCCCCAAACAGGCACCCACTCTGCAGGTGGCCCCGCTGGCCGTGGGCGGCCTCCTGCGCGAGAAACTCTTCGGCGACCGCACCGCCGTGCTCACCTCGGCCACCTTGGCGCTGGGCGGCACCTTTGCGCCGCTGGCCGTCCAATGGGGCCTGGGCCGCGAGACCTCGGGCCAGGTGGCCGCCGCGCCCGCGGCCGGGGCGGCCGCCGTCGCCGACATTCCGGGTGCCGCCGAGGATCCGGACACCGGAACGGGCGAACCGGAAACCGGCGACACCGGTACCGACACAGGTTCCGGTACCGGCACCGACGCCGACGACCCCACCAAAGCCGCGGGCGAACCCCGCTGGCGCGGGCTCGACGTCGGGTCGCCCTTCGATCACGCCCGCAGCGGAATCCTCTACGTCGCCCGGCATCTGCCTCCGCCCGGCCGCGACGGACTCGATCCCCGCTACCTCGACGAAATCGCCGGGCTGGTCGAGGCCGCGGGCGGCCGCACCCTGGGCCTGTTCTCCTCGATGCGCGCCGCCACCCAGGCCGCCGAGGAACTGCGCGAACGCGTCGAAGTCCCGATCCTGTGCCAGGGCGACGACTCCACCGGCCGGCTGGTCGAGGAATTCGCCGACGACGAATCCTCGTGCCTGTTCGGCACGCTGTCGCTGTGGCAGGGCGTCGACGTCCCCGGCCGTTCGCTGCAGCTGGTCATCGTCGACCGCATCCCGTTCCCGCGCCCCGACGATCCGCTGGCCTCGGCGCGCTCCCGCGCGGTCGGCGCCCGCGGCGGCAACGGTTTCATGGCGGTGGCGGCCACCCACGCGGCACTGCTGCTCGCCCAGGGCACGGGCCGGCTGCTGCGTTCGGTGCAGGACCGCGGGGTGGTCGCGGTGCTCGACCCCCGCCTGGCCACCGCGCGCTACGGCGGCTTCCTGCGGTCGTCGCTGCCGCCCTACTGGGGCACGACCGATCCCGAGATCGCCCGGGCCGCGCTGCGCCGGCTCGCCGGCGACCCTCCCGCCGACCCCTGAACCGCCCTGCAGGCGCCCAGCCGGCGCGGGTGCGCCCGGCGGGCAGGGCAGGGTCCACCGCGGCGGCTCAGCAGCGTTTCAGGCCGCGCCGGAACGGGTTCGGGCCTGCGGCGGCCGGGGCGGTTTCTTCAGCGCCGCACGCGGTAGCCGAACAGCCGGACCGCATAGCCGGGGGTGTCGTCGTCGGCGGGCTGGATATACCAGCGGTCGTCGTTGTCGCCGATCGACAGCTCGTTCCACATCAGGTCGATCAGTTTGAGCCGCGCCACAACCGATGAGCTGGGGTCGAGCACGATCGCGTAGGACAGGTCGGTGAGCCGCTGGGTGACCATCCCCACCGGCTGGCCGTCCCAGATGGCCGGTACCGGGGCGTGGCCGATGTCGATGCCGCACAGCCGGAGCTGCTCGATCTCCTCGTCCAGGGCCTCGGTGGCCAGTGCGTCGTCGAGTTTGAGCGCGTCTTCGAGTTCGTCGCGGTCTTCGTCGTCGCGCAGGTAGGCGTGGTAGGTGCGGTGTCCGCAGGTGCGGCACATGCGCCAGACGACGCACCGGGCGAGGCCATAGGCCGACTGCGCTTCGCCGATCGCCCGATAGGCGCTGACTGCCCGGCTTCTGCCGCATTCACAGCACAAGGCGGTGAGATCCTGCTTCATCCTTCAGTCCCCCTCCCAGGTGAGTATGCGATGGGAGACCCGGATTAGGGAACCCGGCGGCTGAAGGAGTTCCGGCAAACTATCGCCAACCGGGCCGTCATCGATGACCAAAACCCCCGCGCCCGCCCGCTGATGCGGCGACCCGCCCGAGTACCGGCCCGGCTCTCAGCGCGTGGTCGAGTTGCTGTTCTCACCGCCGGCGTCGTCGCGGCCGGTGCCCGGCGCGGCCGGGTCCGTTCGCCGCTTGAGGCCCAGGGGCACCGTGAGCCAGCGGGCGAGCCACCGCCCGGCCGCAGTGGTGCCGTTGCGTTGCGGGCCGCGCCCGGGGCCGGTGCGCCTGCCGCGGTCGTCCTCCTTGGCGAACGCCGCCGCGGCGTCCCGGTCGTCCCTTTCGCCAGTGGTGTCCCCGTCGTCCCTATCGTCAATGGTGTCGCGGTCGGGTGCCGGCGTATCACCGCCGGTGCCGGTCTCGTCGGCGCCGATCGGGGCGGGCGAGTTCAGCAGCGGGTGCGCCGCGACCTGGTAGCGGCGGATGTAGATGCTCAGGAACGCCTGCAGGCTGGCACCCGCCGGCAGTGCGAGTAACGCGCCCGGGGCGCCCAGGATGGCGGCGCCGGCGATGACCGCGCCGAATGCCACGGCCGGGTGCATGTCCAGTGTCCGGGCGGTGATGCGCGGCTGCAGCAGGTAGTTCTCGAACTGCTGGTAGACGATGACGAAGACGAGTATCCACAGCGCCGGCCAGGTGCCCTGCATCAGCGCCACCAGTACCGGGATGGCGCCGCCGATGTAGGTGCCCACGGTCGGGATGAACTGCGACAGCACGCCCACCCACAGCGCCAGCGCGAACGCGTAATGGACGTCCAGCACGACCAGCGCCAGGTAGTGGGCGACGGTCGCGATCAGCGCCATCAGCGCGCGGGAGTAGATGTAGCCGCCGGTCTTGCTGATGGCGATCTCCCAGGCGCGCAGCACCTCGCGCTGGGTGCGCGGCGGCAGCACCGAGCAGATCGTGCGGCGGAACCGGGGGCCGTCGGCGGTCAGGTAGAAGGTGAACAGCGCCACCGTAAGCCCGTTGAACAGCAGCACCAGCAGTGTGGTGCCCGCGCCCCAGGCGTTTTCGGCGAGGCTGGAGGCGTACTGGTTGACCAGTCCGGTGGCATCGGTGATCTCGCTGAGCAGCGTGTTGGGCGAGAACCGGGTGTTGAAGGTGACGTTGACCCAGTTCAGCAGTCCGCGGCTCATCGCCGGCACCTGGTTGATGAACTCCAGTACCTGGCCGACCAGCATCGACCCCAGTACCGAGAAGAACACGGCCACCAGGACGACGACGCCCAGCATCACCACACCGGTCGCCGGCCCGCGCGGCCAGCGGTGCTTGTGCAGCCAGTTGACGGCCGGCTCCAGCGCCAGCGCCAGGAACAGCGAGACCAGCAGCAGCACGAGCAGGCTGCGCAGCTGCAGGAACAGCCAGCCCGCGATCGCGAAGGCGATCACCGTCCAGGCCACGAGCATCAGCGCCCGCGGCAGCCACGGGGGCACACTGTTCTTGGTCGGTGGGACCGGGGCGGTCATGGGCGGTGGTTTCGCCTTCCTGCTCCGAGACGGCTCCGTTGGCGGCTTTGCTGCTCAGGCGGGCGCGGGTGTATCGGCGGGACCGCGGGTGCGGTCCCCGTGGTCGTGCGCGCCCGCAGGCGCCGCGCCGCGGCCGCCGGGGTGCGGCGCCCTGCTACTCGTCCAGCGACAGGCCGCGCTTGTTGCGCGTGGTCCAGTCGCGCATGCGCTGCGGGTAGCCGACGACCTGCACATCGTAGACGGGCGCGGCCAAATTGCGCGCAACCTTGCGGATCACATCGGGTGAGCCCACCCGGCGGCGGATCCATTCGCCGTCGGTGGCGACGGCCACCGCGGTGGTGCTGGTGGCGAAGGTCTCGGGCTCCACGAAGAACTCCACGCCCACCCTGCTTTTCTGAAAGTCCATCAGCGCGCGGATGTCGGAATCCTCGGCCGCGCGGTCGAAACGGGCTTTGCCGCGCCGTTTGGCCTTGCGGAGGCCGAACCTGTCTCGCCATCCCATATGTAGTCGCGTCTCCCGTCACTGGCCCGAGATAGGGCGGATTCGTGCAAGCTGCAAGCTCGGCCCCGGCCGGTGCTCCCGAGTCTATCCGCAGCGATCCCGGCCGTTTTCTGCGTTCCCGTCACCTGAGAGTGACTGAACTGCTACTTTCGGTTGTACGCCGGGCGGTGTGCGGCCATGCGCACCGCCGGCCGGTCCGGGCACCGGCACACGATCAGGGGGAGTCCGCTTTCGATGGCGCTGTGGAGATGGCTGAGCGAGACCGCGCGTGAGCTCCGGGCCGACGGCCGGACCGAGCTGGCCGAGCATCTGGTGCGGCTCGCGCAGATGGCCGCCGACGGCCACGCCGATGCGGCCGATGCGGCGCTGCCGGCCGCGGCGCGGGCGGCAGCCGCCGATTCCGCACCCGATTGGGCCGCCGCGCTCGTGGGGCACTGGCCGTTGGCCGCCCGTGTCGGCGACCGGGCCGAGGGGGAGTCCGCGCTGCCCGCGACGCTGCTGCGGCTGCGCGCTTCCCACCCCGACGGTGCCGGTCCCGGTGCCGGAGCCGCCGCCGGCTCCGGCGGCGCTGACACGGCGGCCGGCTGCGTTCCCGCCGCGTGTGCGGCCGAACCCGTGCTGGCCTGCTACGCCAACATCGACGGTCCCGGACACGTCGTCGACCGCGCCACCCTCGTGGCCCAGGGGCTCGCCCACGCCCAGCCCGGCCAGCCCGCGTGGGAAGCACTGGTCCTGGCCCAGGCCGACATGCTCATCGACGACGAGCGTCCCGACGAGGCCGTCCGCGAACTCGACACCCGCGCCGCAGCGGTGCGCTCCGCCGGCAGCGACGTCAGCCTTTCCTACGCCTTCGGCTACGTGCGCGCGCTGCGCCACCAGGACCGCTACGACGATGCCCTCGCCGTCCTCGACCGGGTCGAGGACGGTATGACCGCCGCCTGGCCCGGCGGTGCTGCCCGGGCCGCACCGCGCCGCCGCACCCGCATCGAGCGAGCCCGGTTGCTGGCGTGGCTGGCGCGCACCGGCCGGCACTGCCCCCAACAGGCCCGCGCGCAACTGCCGGACCTGCGCGAGGCCGACGCCCACCCCCGCCTGCGCCCGGCCTGGGCCGAGGCGGCCGAGAACCTGGTGGCAGCGGGTGCGCTCGACAACGACTGGCGGCTGGGCACCGCGCTGACCTCGTGGTCGCGCTACTTCGAACAGGTCGGCGCGCACCGCCTCTGCCTGCGCCTGTGCCTGATCGCGGCCCGGCTGGCCGCCGCCCGCGACGCCCGGTGGACCACCGACTGCGCGCTGCGGCGGGCCGAACGCGCCTTGCAGCGGGTGCGGCGCGCCGCCGAAGAGGCCGGCGACCTGGACGAGATCCGCGCCGGCGCCGCCCGCCGCCCGCGCCGCGAGCTTCCCGCCCCCGCCGCGGAGGTGCTGCCGCTGCTGCGCAGGCAACCCGCCGGCGAGGTCGACCCCGAAAGCCAGGCCGACCTGGTGCTGGCGGCGCTCGCGGAGCGGCCCGGCGACTCGGCGCTGCTGAACGCGCTGGGCCAGGTGGGGCGCACACTCTCGCTGGCCGACGCCGCAGCCGAGCAGCACTGGCCGCGGGTCAGGTCGGTGCCGGGGGACCAAAAGGCGGCGCTGTCACTGCTGGAGACCCTGCTCGCCGACAAGGACACCGCCGGGTTGCGTTCCCTGGTGCGCATCATCACCGCGGCCGCCGCAGGAGTCCCCGGCGCACTCGATGCACCCGGGGCGCCGGGCGGGCCCCGGGGCGACCGCGGTTCCGGCACGCCGGCGCTGTCCGACCCGGCCGGCGCGGCCGCAGCCGCCAACTGACCGGCGGTCGGCCGCCGTCCGTCAGACCTGCGCCCCGCGCGCGAGGGCACCGCCGGGCGCATAAGCCAGGGCCGCAGGAGGCAGTTCGGCGGGGCGGCCGCTGGCCAGTACCGCCACCGTGCCGGTCAGCGGGAGGTCGGGGGCCGCGGGTACGCCGAGCCTGCGCAGGGTCTGCGCGGCGACCGCGTCGGCGGCGGTGAACAGTTCGGCCCGTCCGCCCAGTGCCGCCGCGATCTGCGCGCCGACCAGGTCGTAGTGCGTGCAGCCCAGGACGACCGCGGCGGTCTGCGGCGGGGTGAGATCGGCCGCATAGGCGATCGCCGCACCGATCTCGCCGGGATCGGCCGTTTCGACCGCCTCGGCCAGGCCGGCGCAGGCCACCGGCGCCACCGGGACGCCCTGGCCGAACTCCTCGATCAGCGCCTGCTGGTAGCGGCTCTTGGTGGTCGACACGGTGGACCACACGGCCACGGGACCGCCCCCCGCCACGGCGGGTTTGATCGGCGGGACGGTGCCGATGACAGGGATGTCCGGCTCAAATGCGGACCGCAGTGCCGTCAGCCCGTGCACCGAGGCCGTGTTGCACGGGACCACGATCGCGTCGGGCACGGCGCGTTCGCTCGAACCGGGTTCGGCGGAAAGGGCGGCCCGGGCTCCGGCGAGCACCCGGCCCACGATCGCCTCGGAGGCGCGGGCGCCCCACGGCATGTGGTCGGGGTCCATGGACAGTACGAGGTCGGCGTCGGGCCGCGCCGCACGCAGGGCGGCTGCGGTCGACAGCATCCCGATCCCGGAATCGACGAAAGCGATGCGCACGTTGGCCGATCTTACGCCGCGCCGCCGGCACATGCCCGCCGCGCGGCCCCGGCGCCGTGCCGCGCGCTCCCGACCACCCGACCACCCGACCGCGTCCCCGACACCCCGAACCGGTCCTGAACCGTGGCCGGCCTACGGAGGGCGGATGGCGACACGCCAAGGCCGGATCCGGCCGTATCGGGCCGGGGCGGGGTATCGATACAACGGGTATTGGGCAGAAGTCGTGGAGCGGTTCCGCGTCCAACGCGGCCGAAAAGCCGTGTGCGCTGGGTGCGGGGGCGCAGCGTGACCGAAAAGGCGGGTTGCGCTGGTCACACCGCCCACCGGGGGAGCGGGTCCGTACCGGGGCATAGGCTGTCGGGCGGCCTGCCGCTCTTAAGGCAAGTGCAGCACAACAGCAGCGGCGCAGCGGCGCCGATCGGTTTGAGAAGCGGGTGAGAGCGATTCGTCAGTCATCGCAGCAGGACTTCGCCGGTCACGCCGAGGCCGTTCAGCGGCTCCGCCGCGACTATGCGCACCTGCCCTCCGACGCGCCCGTCCGCCTGGCCAAGCCCACCTCGAACCTGTTCCGCTTCCGCGACACCTCCGACGCGCCCCGGCTGGACGTTTCCGCGTTCAACTCGGTGCTGTCGGTCGACCCCGTCGAACGGGTGGCCGAGGTCGGCGGCATGACCACGTACGAGGACCTGGTGGCGGCCACCCTGCCGCACGGCCTGATGCCGCTGGTCGTGCCGCAGCTGCGCACCATCACCCTCGGCGGCGCGGTCACCGGGCTGGGGATCGAGTCGTCGTCGTTCCGCAACGGCCTGCCGCACGAGTCGGTCGAGGAGATCGAGATCCTCACCGGCTCGGGCGAAACGGTCACGGCCCGCCGCGACAACGAGCACAGCGAGCTGTTCTACGGCTTCCCCAACTCCTACGGCACGCTGGGCTACAGCCTGCGGCTACGCATCGAACTTGAGCCGGTCAAGCCCTACGTGCACCTGCGCCACCTGCGGTTCGGCGCCGCCAAGGAGGCCATGGACGCCTTCGCGCGGATCTGCGCCGACGCCGAGTACGAGGGCGAGCCGGTCGACTTCGTCGACGGCGTCGCCTTCAGCCCCGACGAGCTGTACATCACGCTGGCGTCCTTCGTCGACCAGGCGCCCTGGACCAGCGACTACACCGGCGCCGACATCTACTACCGGTCCATTCCGCGCTACGCGGGCCCCGGCCCGGGCGACTACCTCACTGTCCACGACTACCTGTGGCGCTGGGACACCGACTGGTTCTGGTGCTCGGGCGCCTTCGGGCTGGGCAACCAGGCGGTGCGGCGGTTGTGGCCGCGGTCGCTGAAACGCTCCGACATCTACCGCAAGCTGGTCGCGCTGGACCGGCGCACCGACTTCAGCCGGCTGCTGAACCACTACCGCGGCCGCCCGCAGCAGGAGCCGGTCATCCAGGACGTCGAGGTGGATGTCGAACGCGGCGCGGACTTCCTCGACTTCTTCCACTCCGAGATCGGCATGTCGCCGATCTGGATGTGCCCGCTGCGGCTGCGCGGCAGCGCTCCGCCGGCCGGCGGGCGCTCCTACGTGTGGCCGCTGTACCCGCTGGAGCGGGAGCGGCTCTATGTGAACTTCGGGTTCTGGGGAATGGTCCCCATGCAGCCCGGGCAGCGCCGCGCGCACCACAACCGGGCGGTTGAGGAGGAGGTCTCCCGGCTGGGCGGGCACAAGTCGCTGTACTCGGACGCTTTCTACTCCGAGGACGAGTTCTGGCGGTTGTACAACGGCGAGGGGTACCGGCAGCTCAAACAGGCCTACGACCCGGATGGTCGGCTCCTCGACCTCTACGCCAAGTGCGTCGGCAACAGATGAGACGCCGGCCCACCGCGCAACGTGGGCGGGCGTGGGTGAGAAGGGAACAAGTATGCGCCTAGCGGAGATCTTCGAACGCGTCGTCGGTTCGGAAGCCCCTGTTCGGTTCCGCGCCTACGACGGCAGCTCCGCCGGAGACCCCGACAGCGACACCACGCTGGTCGTGCGCACTCCGGTGGCGCTGAACTACCTCGCGCAGTCTCCGGGGGCGATGGGCCTGACCCGCGCTTATGTGTCGGGCCACATCGACCTTGAGGGCGACATGTACACCGCTCTGAAGCGGATGTCCCAAGTAGCCTTTGGCGACGGGCTGCGGATGCAGCCGGCCGAAATGGCGCGGATCGTGCGCAGCATCGGTTGGGTCAAGTTCGTCAACCGGGTTGCGCCGCCTCCGCAGGAGATGCGCCGCAGCCGGCTTTCCGGGCTGGGCCTGCGCCACGCCAAGGGCCGCGACGCCGAGGTGATCCACCACCACTACGACGTTTCCAACGCCTTCTACGAGCTGGTGCTGGGCCCGTCGATGACCTACACCTGCGCGGTCTTCGGCAGCGACGACACCTCGCTGGAGCAGGCCCAGTTCGACAAGCACGAGCTGGTGGCCCGCAAGCTCGGCCTGGAAGCGGGCATGCGGCTGCTCGACGTCGGCTGCGGGTGGGGCGGCATGGTCATCCACGCCGCCCGCGAGCACGGGGTGAAGGCGCTGGGGGTGACCCTGTCCAAGGAGCAGGCCGACTGGGCCAGCAAGCGCATCGCCCAGGAAGGGCTCTCCGAGCTTGCCGAAGTCCGGCACATGGACTACCGCGACGTTCCCGACGGGATCTACGACCGGATCAGTTCCATCGGCCTGACCGAGCACATCGGCAAGAAGAACCTGCCGGACTACTTCGCCGGACTCAACGACAAGCTCAAGCCGGGCGGCCGGCTGCTGAACCACTGCATCACCCGCCCGCGCAACGACCTGCCGGCGATGAAGCCCGGTGGTGTGATCAACCGGTACGTCTTCCCCGACGGCGAGTTGGAGGGGCCGGCCGAGATCCAGTCGGAAATGAACGACGCCGGCTTCGAGATCCGCCACCAGGAGAACCTGCGCGAGCACTACGCCCTGACCCTGCGCCACTGGAGCGACAACCTCGACCGCAACTGGGACGAGGCGGTCCGCGAGGTCGGCGAGGGCACGGCCCGGGTGTGGCGGCTGTACATGAACGGCTGCATCCTCGGTTTCGAGCAGAACGTCGTCCAGCTGCACCAGATCCTGGGTGTCAAGCTCGACGGCACCGAATCGGGCATGCCGCTGCGGCCGCGTTTCGAGTAACCGGACCGTTTTCGGGACCCTGGCCGGGGGCCGTCCCAGCAGCGCCGCACGGTGCCGCCGGGACGGCCCCCGGCCGCGTCCACCGCCCCACCGCGCCGCTCCCGCGGATTTCGCGCGGCGCAAACGGACGGCACGCAGGCCCGCCGCGCGCCCGCCAACGGTGCGGCTGCAGGCATGATGGGGGTATGCCTGGCACAGACGACACGGACCGCATCAAGCAGCTCGCCATCACGCTGGTCGACGCCTACGTCCGCAAGGACCGCGACCTGTTGGACCGCACCGTGACCGAGGTGGGCGACGATACCGACAGCGCCGTCTCGGAGCTCAAGGTCTTCGGCTCCTTCCTCTCACGGCGCGTGCAGGAGACCGGGGTGGTGTGGAAACCGGCCGACTCCCGCGAGGCCGTCGCCTCCACCGTGGCCGACATGCTCCCGCCCGAGGTCGAGTTCGCGGTCATCACCGTGTGGGAGGCGTACTCGGTGGGCGAAGAAGAGGCCGCCGAGCGTTTCACCAACGGCGACCCCGCCATCTACCTGCACATGCTCGCCGCATTCTCCGCGGCGATCGGGCAGGCCGTCTACAACCCGACCGAACTCATCTCGACCCTGCGCATCGCGACCGGCACCTCGGAGTGAGCCGCCGGGCTCCGGGGCGGTGCGCGGCAACGATCATGCGGAAATGCCGTGATCCGGCGCCGGATCACGGCATTTCCGCATGATCACCGGGATCGCTCGGGCGTTTGCTGTCACCCGGCGCTGCCACACTGCTCCGCATGTCTACCTCCCTGACGTGGACCCCTGCCACGAGTGATTACGAGCTGGCGTTGGACGGCACCACACTGAGATGCCGTAACCGGAAGTCCGGCAAGGCCACCGAGTCCGTCCCCAGGGGCGCGCGCGATAGCAAAGTGGGCGAGAAGCTCACCGCGCTGCGCGAGCGGCTGCTGCGCCACGAGGAAGAGTGCCGTTCGACGGTGGAGTCGTGGCTGATGGGCGGCGTTCCGGTGCCGGCCGCACTGCTCGCCCGTGTCTGGCCCGACCCGGTATGGCGGTCGCTCCTGGAGAACCTGGTGGTCGTTGCCGACGGCCGCACCGGGCTGCTGACCCGGGTGAGCGAAACCGGGCAGGCCACCCTGGCCGGCCTGGAAACCGTCGCGACACGCACCCTGCCCGCGGGGCCGGTGGCGCTGCCGCATCCAGTGCTGCTGCCCGACGCCGCGCAGTGGCGCGCTGCGCTGGCGAACCGCGGCGCCGAGCAGGGTTTTCCGCAGCTCGCCCGCGACACCTACCAGCGGCCGGCGTACCCCGCCCCCGCCTCCGCAGCGCCCGACCCCGCCATCGATGCCGCCCCTGGCCCCGACGCCACCGGCCTCGACGACTACGCGGGCACCCGGTTCGAGCAGCTGCGCCACGCCACGGCCCGCGCCGCCCGGTACGGCTTCGTCATGCGCGGCGGCTACGCGGCGTTGCGCGTCGCCGAGAACGGCACCGCCGTCGAGGCCCGCTACTGGCTGGGCGCCGACGACCCCGGACTGCCCGCCGAGACCGGGCGGCTGCTGTGGGTGGACGATGCCCAGCGCCCCATCCCGCTGGGCACGGTCGGGCCGGTGGCCTGGTCCGAAGGTGTCCGCATGGCCGAGCTGATCCGCGCAGGGGGCAAGACCGATGACGCATGACGAGACCGCCCAGACGGCCCTGAACGCGGGCCTGGCGCCCGCCGGAACCCCGGGCGGCGAACCGGTCACCGCACGCAACTACCACCATCCGCTGCTGGGAGCCCGGCCCGTGGTCCGGCTGAGCGGGCAGGCCGCAGCGCCCGCCGACGACCGGATCATGGCCGTGGCCGGGTTCGCCGCCCCCGACGCCGGCGAACCGGTGGCGGCTCGGCACCGCACGGAGCCCGGGTACCCGGAGTGGGCCCTGGTCAACGACCCGGCCAACACGAAGGCCGCGCTGGCCGCGGCACCCGAGATGGAGCGCGCCGCACGCCTGGCCGCACCCAAACCGGGGCCCGCGCTCGACATCTACCAAGAGGTCGCCGACACGCTTCCCAATAACCACCTGCCCGCGTTCTGGGAGCAGGCCGGGCGCGCGTTCATCGCCGCGGGACGCACCAAGCAGGGCTCCCTGATGTTCGGGCGGGCACGTGCCGCCGAGAAACACGCCGGCGGCACCGACCCTGCGCGGCGCCGTGCCGTGTTCCTGGAGTTCGCGCTGGCCGGGGCGCTGTCGGCGAAGGACGTCAAGAACCACGCGGCTGAGCTGGGCAACGCGCCCGATCCCGTCGCCGCCTACCGCGAGCTGCGCGAGCTGGCGGTGCGCCGCACGCTGGGCGGGGTGCCGCCCTGGAACGGCATGTTCAAGCAGCTGGCCAAGCTCGCCAAAGCCGCGGGTCTCGACCTTGCGGATGAGCAGGCGTCGGTGCTGGAGGAACTGCTGGATGCGCCCGCCCTGTGGCGCGCCGCCGACGGCTTCTGGACCGCGCAGCGCAAGGAGCTGCTCGCCGCCGTCGCCCGTTCGGCCGCGGTGCGCCGCCGCCTGGTGTGGCAACTGGTCGAGCTGCCCGCCTCGGACATGGACGCCTGGTGGCTCTCCTTGCTCGACGAGACGGGCGCCGTTGACGAGCTCGGTGAGCGCACCGGCGAGTGGCTGACCGCCGTCCTGCGCCGCTACAGCGGGGACGACCGCCGCCCACCCGAAGCGCCGCAGGACCTGCTGGACCTGCTGCCGCGCCTGGCCCCGCGGATCCGTACCGAAGAGGGCCCGCTGCAGCTGGGCTCCGGAACCGGTCGCGGGCACCGCATCGACGCGGCCGTCATCGGCGCGTGCCTGGCCGCGGGTGTCCCGGTCGCGGATCCGGATCCGCACCTGCTGCTGGGGCATTGGCGGCAGCACCGCCGTGTCGACCTGGCGGCGCTGACAGCCGACGACCGGTTCGCCGACCGGCTGACCGCCTCGGTCCTGGAGGACAGCGACGGCCGGTGGAACCAGGAATGGACGGTCGAGCCGCTGCGGCCCGCCCTGCGGTACCTGACCGACGCCTGGCTGCGCGGAGCACAGGAACGCGGCCTGCAATCAGCTCTGAACTGCTTCCACCGGCTGCACAAGACACTGAGCCGCCAGGCGGTGGCGCAGGTGCCCGACCTGCTCCCGAGACTGGCCACCCTCGACCTGGTGGCGCCGCTGACCCGGACTCTGCGGGCCGGTATCTTCGACGAGCTGGGCTGGGACGCCCTCGACCAAACCGCCCCTGAGCTGGGCGGCGACAACTGGTGCCGGGCCAGCTGGCCGGTGCTGACCGTCCACGACCGCGCCAAGGCAGTCGCGATCGGTGCTTCCGGCCGCATCCTGGAGCACCGGTTCCATGTGCCCAAGGGAGCCAACCGCTTCAACTACGGCGTCTGGGCGTTCTACTCGGCAGGGGAGTTCCAGGTCGGCCACGAGGTCAACGGGACCCTGACCCAGTACTGGTCGGGCGACCCCGGCGAAAAGACCGAAAAGGACGGCGACGGCTGGCGAGAGCGCCACGCGATCGCGAGGGGTTCGACCACCGGCCACACCTTCCTGGACCCGCAGGAGCGGCGGTTCACGGGTGGCCGGCCGCTGGCGGCGGGCGAATGGCGGTTGAGCGGCGACGGCCACATGTTCCACGACGGCGCGGCTTTCTGGGTCCGCACCGGCGACGGGAGGGTGCGCCGCTACGACCCGGGGGCAGGGGAGCCCGGCGGGGCCGAGCTGCCGTGGTTCCTGGACCCGTCGCTGCTGGGCGGTGACGAGCACTGGCTGGTCGAGTCCTCGTCGCTGGCCCCGGCCGTGCCGGGCACGGAGTCCTCTCCGCTGGGGACGGACGGCGCCCACCTCGGTTTCCGGGCCGCCCGCGACCGGCGGACCGGGGAGGTCCGCTACCACCGGATCGACGGCGTACACGGCACCGTCCCGCCGGGCGGCGACGGTGCCCCCTGGGGCCTGCTCGACGTACCGGCATCGGAGGGCCGGCTGCTGCTGGACGGCGGTTACGAGGTCACCGCCCGCGACCCCGATACCGGCGACCGGCACTGGACCGTCTACATGATGGACCGGGAGTGGATCTTCAACGAGCCGTCCGACATGGCCGCGGGCACACCGCGCATGCCGCCCAAGGCGTTCTGGCACTTCCTTGCACCGCGCGACCTGCCCGGCTCGCGCGCACTTCGGCAGATCTCCGAGGACACGGTGCGATCGCTGCTGGCCGTGGCGGCCCCGCGGTCGGCGGCCGCGCTGCGCACAGCCGTCGCGAAGCTGCTGCCCGAGATCACGCACCCGCGGCTTGTGGAGGGAGTCGTCGGCGTGGTCACAGAGGCCGCCGCGCGCATCCGCGACCGCGACAGGCTCATCCGCGTGCTCGGAGGCGTGCCGCACAAGCGGCTGGAGGTCTCGGTGCCGGACCTGGAAGCGGCACTGTCCGGGCTGGTCAGCCGCTACCCCGAGGGCAAAGGCGGGCTGGTGCGCCAGATCGAGCTGGCCGCGGGATTCTTCGGCGGCTCGGTCGACGGCGAGACCGCGGCGGCGCACTGGGGCAACCACGCCAGCGGCGTCGATTGGACCGAGCTTGCGGGCCGAATCGGCGGCCTGGCCGTCCGCGCGGCCGGCGCCCTCACCCCTGATGCCCAGCGCGCGGCGCTGGCCGCGTTGCTGCGGTTCTGGGCCACGTCCCCCCTGGCCGACTCCGCGCTGCAGCGCGGCCTGCTGGACACGGATTCTCCGCAGGCGGTCTCCACCGGCGACGGCGCCTTACTGCCCCTGGACATCCCCATGCACTTCGGCGACTGGGCCTGCTCGCACGACGAGGACGGCAACACCACCAAGGCGTTCCTGCAGCGCGGCGACGTGCCGCGCCCGGCCGGTTTCGTCGGTGTGCAGCCGGTGCCGCGGGGGTGGGGCTCGGCCGACCGGTTGCGCTTGCTCTCCTATGAGCTGGAGCGGCGCGAACCGGTGCCCTTCGACCGCGACGCGGCGGCGCGGCTCGCCGACGGCGCCGGTCTCGACTACGCCGCGGCAGCGCTGCTGCTGACGGGCCTGCCGGGCGTGCCGGAACCCTCCGCGCAGGTCCGCGACGCCTTGGGGCTCAAGGTGACAGAGGCGGCCAAGGCGAGCGAGTTCTGGCGGCGGTATCCCCACACCGCCCGCCTGGAGCTGTACGACGCTGCGATGCCGGAGAACCCGGGCGAACTGTGGGACCAGCACGCCATGGCCGAGCACCTGGCGCAGGCCTGGCGGGAGAGGGCGAGCGGGATGTGACCCGAACGCGCGGGTCGGCGGTGCGGGCCGGATCTTTTGGCCCCGCACCGCCGACCCGGCTGCCGGTGGCGGCGCATTACCGCGGCCGCTGCGGTGACCGCCCCAGACCGGCGGTTCATTGACACAGCGCGCGTTCGTGTAAAGGGTGTGGGTGACGTTTCCGGTATATCCGCAAGGAGCGCACCCTCCATGACCCAGCCGCCCCGTGCTGCCGGCGCACTTCCCGACATCTCCGACATCAACCTGTCCGACAACGCCTTCTGGGCCCTGCCGCTCACCGAGCGCCACGCCGCCTTCGCCCGCCTGCGCCGCCACCCGCCGCAGTTCTTCGCCGAACCCGACCTGGGCCCGGTGCCCTCCGGCGCCGGATACCACGCGCTGGTCACCCACGCCGACGTCGCCCAGGCCAGCCGCGAACCGCACATCTTCGCCTCCGAACCCAGCGCCATCTCCATCCCCGACCTGCCCGAAGGATTCGCGGAGTACTTCGGCTCCATGATCAACCTCGACGACCCGCGCCACGCCCGGCTGCGCCGCATCGTCTCGCGCGGGTTCACCCCGCGCATGCTGGCCCGCTTGGAGGACGACGTGGCCGGTCACGCCGCCCGCATCGTCGACGACCTGCTCGACGCCGGACCCCGACCCGGCGACTTCGTCTCCCGGGCGGCCGCCCGCCTGCCCCTGGTGGTTATCTGCGCGATGATGGGGATCCCGCCGAGCCGCCAGGAGATGGTGCTGGCCAACTCCAACACCGTGCTGGCCGGCAACGATCCCGACTACCTGGGCGGCGACATCGACACCGCGCTCACCAAACTGCTGGAGGCCGGGGCGCAACTGTCGGAACTGCTGGCGGAGCTGGCCGCCCAACGGCGCGCCGAGCCGACCGACGACCTCACCTCCGCCCTGGTCAACGCCAACGTCGACGGCGAAGCACTGACCGACCAGGAGTTGGGCTCCTTCTTCATCCTGCTGGCCGTGGCCGGCAACGAGACCACCCGCAACGCCATCAGCCACGGCCTCAACCTGCTCACCGAACACCCTGAGCAGCGCGACCTGTGGTGGTCGGACTTCGAGACCTACGCTCCGGGCGCCGTGGAGGAGATCATCCGCTACGCCTCACCCGTGGTGTGGATGCGGCGCACGCTCACCCGCGACCACGAGATGAACGGGCACCGCTTCCGCAAAGGCGACAAGGCCGTCCTCTACTACGCCTCCGCCAACCGCGACGCCGCCGTGTTCACCGATGCCGACACCTTCGACATCACCCGCCAGCCCAACCCCCACCTGGGTTTCGGCGGCCCCGGACCGCACTTCTGCCTCGGCGCACATCTGGCCCGGCGCGAGGTCGCGGTGATGTTCCGCGAACTGCACCGGCGCGTGCCCGGCATCCGCGCCGCAGGTCCGCCGCAGCGGCTGGAATCCAACTTCGTCAACGGGATCAAGTCCCTGCCCTGCGAGTTCTGAAGCACACCGACGCACACCTCAGCACGCTGCAGCACCGGCGCCGGCCGGCCCGCGGCACCGCAACACCAGCCGCGAACCGGCCGCGCCCGTCCGGCCGCGCGCAAGAACGGCCCAAGGGCCGTGTATTACTTCACACCGGCCGCGATTTTGCGTAAGTTCCTTACCACCCCCGGGGGATCGCGAGCGGACGGGAGATCTCCGATGGAACGCACCCGCGCCCTGCGGCACCGGGCCGGCGCCGCAGCCGCCGCCCTCACGCTCCTCGCCACCGCCTGCGGCGGCAGCGGCGGCGACGGCGAAGCCCTCGACGTGTGGATCATGGAGGGCACCCACCCCGACGCCACCGCCTACTTCGACGACATCGCCGGCCAATTCCGCGAACAGACCGGATCCCAGGTCAACGTCGAGTTCGTGCCCTGGGCCGACGCCCACGACAAGTTCACCACCGCCATCGCCGGCGGCACCATGCCCGACGTCGCCGAGGTCGGCACCACCTGGACCCTGGAGTTCGCCGGCGCAGGCGCGCTGATGGACGTCTCCGACCGGGTGGGCTCCACCGACGCCTATGTGTCGGGCCTGGCCGAGGCCGGCACGCTCGACGGCGGCCTCTACGGAGTGCCCTGGTACGCGGGAGTGCGCTCGGTCATCTACCGCACCGACGTGTTCGACGAACTCGGCCTGGAGCAGCCCACCACCTGGGAGGAGCTGCGCGAGACCGCCATCACCATCTCCGAGGAGCGCGACGACCTCACCGCCTTCCCGGTACCGGGCGATGCCATGTACCAGATGCTGCCCTTCGTCTGGGGCAACGGCGGCGACATCGCCACCTCCGCCGGCGGCGAATGGACCTCGGGGCTCGACTCTCCCGAGGCGCGCGGAGGACTCTCCTTCTACACCGGGCTCGCGCTGGAGGACGGCGTCTCCAGCACCGGCGCCGGCACCTGGCTGGAGACCGACCTGCAGGACAATTTCATCTCCGGCGACATCGCCATGATGGTCGCCGGCAGCTGGACCCCCAAGGCGATCCTGGAGGAAGCTCCTGACCTGGAGGGCAAGATCGGCGCGTTTCCCATCCCCGGACCCGGCGGCGGCCTGAGCCCTTCGTTCCTCGGCGGATCGCACCTGTCGGTCTTCAACGGCACCGACACCCCCGACCTCGCCTGGTCCTACATCGACCTGGTCACCAACGACGCCAACGCGCGCCGCTGGTCGGAGGCCACCACCTACTTCCCCGGCAAGACCGAGCAGCTGCAGCCCTACACCGACTCCGACGACCCGCTCGTGCAGCCCTTCGCCGAACAGATGAGCGAGGCCGGCCGCGGCCTGCCCGCCACCGCGAACTTCGGCAAGGTGCAGGGCGACATGGTGCTGCAGGCCATGCTGCAGGACATCCTCAACGACGAAGCATCGGTGGAGCAGGCCACCGAGCGCGCCGCAGGCGAAATCGAGAAGACGCTGAACAAGGACTCCTGAACCCGTGTCCGCCCACCCGCCCCGGCCGCCCGGCGCGCCGGATCCCCCGGACACCGCGGACTCCCTGCCCGGCACGTCCGCCCCCGCGGCGGCCCCCGGGGCCAAGGAGCCAGTCGGCGGTGCGCGCCGCCGCGGGCGGCGCACCCGGCCCCGGCTGAGCGCCCGCACCCGCCGC
>NZ_BAAGYZ010000077.1:0-104313 GCF_054778995.1 Streptomonospora sediminis | reverse complement strand
CCCGCCGACACCGCCTCGCCCGCACCGGCGGCCGCGGCACCGCGCCGGCAGGCCCGGCGCGGCCACGATGCACGAGAGGTGAGTGAGCAAGCGCATGGACAGCCAGCAGCGACGTGAACACAACAGCGGGGCCGGTTCCGGCGGCGCGGTCGTGTTCGTCGGCGCCGGCCCGGGCGCCGCGGACCTGCTCACCCTGCGCGCGGCCCGCGCCATCGCCGACGCCGACGTGGTGATCTGGGCGGCCAGCCTGGTGCACGAGGACGTCCTCGAACACGCGCGCGCCGACGCCGAGATCGTCGACTCCGCCAAGCTGCCCATGGAGGGCGTGCTGCCCTACTACCAGCGCGCCGCCGCCGAGGACCTGGTCATCGCCCGCATCCACTCCGGCGACCCCGCGCTGTGGGGCGCCGTGCAGGAGCAGGTGGAGGTCTGCGCCGAGCTCGGGCTGGCCGTGGAGATCATCCCGGGCGTCTCCGCGTTCAGCGCGGTCGCCGCGATCGCCAACCGGGAGCTGACCATTCCCGAGGTCGCCCAGTCGGTGATCCTGACCAGGCTGGGCGGCGGCAAGACCCCCATGCCCGAGGGCGAGGACGTCCGCGAGTTCGCCCGGCACGGCACCACCATGGCGCTGTTCCTCTCGGCGGCGCGTTCCGGGCGGCTGCAGCAGGAACTGATCGAGGGCGGCTACGCCCCCGAGACCCCCTGCATCATCGCCTACCAGGCCACCTGGCCCGAGGAACTGATCGTGCACTGCGCATTGAGCGAGCTGGAGGCCACGGTCAAGGAGCACCGGCTGTGGAAGCACACCCTGGTACTGGTGGGGCCCGCTCTCGACGCCGGCGGCACCCGTTCGCACCTGTACCACCCCGGCCACTTCCACACCCACCGCCGGGCCGACCGCGAAGCGCGGCGCGCCCTGCGCGAGGCGCGCCGGGGAGCATAGCCCGGTGAGCGAGAACCCGCGGCCCGGGCCCGAACCCGAACCACCGGAGGGCCCCCAGCCGCGCGAACCCGACCTGCCGCGGACCATGAAGGTGCGGCAGAAGGCCCTGCGCACCGGGTGGACGACCGGCACCTGCGCGTCGGCGGCGGCAAAGGCCGCGACACTGGCGCTGGCCACCGGCCAACCGGTGGGCAGTGTCGAGATCGCGCTGCCCTCGGGCGAGCGCGTCGCGTTCACCACCGAGCGCTGCGACCTGCTCGGCCCCGGCCGGGCCGAGGCGGTGGTGGTCAAGGACGCCGGCGACGACCCCGATGTCACCGACGGCGCGCACGTCACCGCCACCGTGACCCGGCGCAGCGAGCCCGGAGTGGAGCTGGACGGGGGCGTCGGCGTCGGCGTCGTCACCCGCCCCGGGCTCGGCCTGGAACTGGGCGGCCCCGCCATCAACCCGGTGCCGACCCAGATGATCACCCAGGCGGTGGGCGAGGCAGCCGATACCGCAGGCGCGGGTTTGCGGGTGGTGATCAGCGTGCCCGACGGCGAGCGGATGGCGCGCAAGACCACCAACGCGCGGCTGGGTATCCTCGGCGGCATCTCCATCCTGGGCACCACGGGCATCGTGCGCCCCTTCTCGACCGCCTCCTGGCGAGCGAGCGTGGAGCAGGCGGTGTCGGTGATGGCGGCCCAGGGCGAGGACACCCTGGTGCTGTGCACCGGCGGGCGCACCGAGCAGGGCGCCATGCTGCTGCGGCCCGGGCTGCCGCGGGTGTGCTTCGTGGAGGTGGGCGACTTCACCGGCGCCGCACTGCGCCAAGCGGTCGACTACGGCCTGGCCCGCGTCGTCTTCGTCGGGATGGCGGGCAAGCTCACCAAACTGGCCTCGGGCGTGCTGATGACCCACTACACCCGCTCCAAGGTCTCCACCGAGCTGCTCGGCACCATCACCCGCCAGGTCGGCGGCAGTGCGGAGCTGGCCGCCGAGGTCGACCGCGCCAACACCGGCCGGCACGCCTACGAGCTGTGGGAGGCGGCCGGCCTGCTGGAACCGGCCGGGACCGAGCTGTGCCGGCGCGTCACCGACGTCCTCACCCGCTTCGCCGAGGGAGCCGTCGAGGTGGAGGCCGCAATGGTCGACTTCACCGGCAACACCGTCGTCGCCGCCCACCCCGCGGACACGTGATGGCGCCGCCCGCACCGGCCGCCACCCGCGCCGCGCTGCGCACCGGCGCCGCATTGGACCTGCAGGAGGCACCCCGATGATCACCGTCATCGGTCTGGACGGCGGCGCCCTCGCAGAACGGGCCGCAGCGGCGCTGGCCGAAGCGGTGTGCGTGGCCGGGGCCCGCCGCCACCTGGACGCCGTCGCCGCGCACCTGCCCGCCGAAGCCGAGCGTGTGCCGATCGGCGACCTGCACACCGCCACCGGCGCCGTCCTGGCCGCCCGCGGCCCGGCCGTCGTGCTGGCCTCCGGCGACCCCGGGTTCTTCGGGGTGTTGCGCATCCTGCGGGCGCGCGGCGCCGAGCCGGCCGTGGTCCCCGCAGTCTCCTCGGTCGCCACCGCCTTCGCCCGCATCGGCCTGCCCTGGGACGACGCCGTCGTGGTCTCCGCGCACGGCCGCGCCGACTCCGGGCGCGGCGTGCGCCGGGCGCTCGCCGCCGCGCTCGCCCACCCCAAAGCGGCCGTGCTCACCGCCCCCGGCGCCGGCGGCCCCGACGCGTTCCTGCCCGGCCTGCTGCGCGCCGGACGCGAAGTCCACGTCGCCCAACGGCTCGGATCAGCCGACGAAGCGGTGGTCCGGGTCGGCGGCCACCACGACACGCCCCCGGACGGCTGGGCCGCACCCAACGTGGTGCTGGCCGTCGACCCCGACCACGCCGTCGCACCCGCGATGGCGTGGCTGCCCGGCCACCAGGGCGCGCCCGCAGGCTGGGCCCTGGGCGAGGACGCCTTCGAGCACCGCGCCTCGCTGATCACCAAACCCGAGGTGCGGGCGCTGGCACTGGCCCGCCTGGCACCCCGCCCCGGCACCGTCGTATGGGACGTGGGCGCCGGCAGCGGATCGGTGGCCGTGGAGTGCGCCCGGTTCGGCGCCCACGCGCTGGCCTTTGAACGCAACACCGCCGACTGCGAGCGCATCCGCGCCAACGCCCGCGCTCACGGCGTCGCGGTCGAGGTGCTGCCCGGCGAAGCCGAAGCCAACCTCGGCGGGGCCGCCGCAGCGCTGGCCCCCGACGCCGCCTTCATCGGCGGGGGAGACGACACCGTCGCCGCCGCGGTGTGCGCCCAGCGGCCCGAACGCATCGTCGCCGCGCTGGCCTCCCTCGACCGCATCCGCCCCCTGCACGACCTGCTCACCGCCGCCGGCTACACGGTCGGCGGCACCCAGTTGCAGGCCTCGCGGCTGGCGGAGTTGCCCAACGGTTCGCTGCGGCTGGCCGCGGCCAACCCGGTGACCCTGCTGTGGGGCACCGTCCCCGAATCCACTCCATCGGAAAGGCGCAGATGACCGACAGGACCGAGACGACCGGCAGCTCCGCCGGGACCGGCGGCGGCGCCATCGGCGTCGTCGCGGCGACCGAACGCGGGCGCGAAGCGGCCCGGCACCTGGCCGGAGCCTGGCCCGACCGGGTCCGCACCTACACCGGCGACCGGGCGGGCGAGGACCTGCGCAGCGCCTTCGCCGACTGCGGCGCCGTCGTCGCGTTCCTGGCGGTGGGCGCCGCCGTGCGGTCGCTGGCGCCGGTGCTCGGCGACAAACACACCGACCCGCCGGTGGTCTGCGTCGACGAGGCGCTGCAGCACGCCGTGGCGGTCCTGGGCGGCCACCACGGCGGCAACGCCCTGGCCGGCGACGTCGCCGCCGTACTGGGCTGCACCCCCGTGGTCACCACCGCCAGCGACTCCGCCGCTGCCGCCGCGCTCGACTCTTACGGCGCCGACCTCGGATTCACCGTCCCCGACACCGCGCCGCTGGCCGGAGCCGGCGCCGCGCTGCTATCGGGACGCCCGGTGCGCCTGGAACACGACCAGGTGTGGCCGCTGCCACCGCTGCCGCCCAACGCCGCCGACCGCACCGGGCAGGAGCCGGCGGCGGTCCTGCGCGTCACCGACCGCACCGACCGCACCGACCGCACCGAGCCGGGCGCCGCCGGGGTGCCGACCGTCACCTACCGGCCGCCTTCGCTGGTGGTCGGTGTCGGCTCGGCGCGCGGCGTTTCCGCTGAGGAGGTCGGCGAACTGGTCGACCGGGCCCTGGCCGGAGCAGGGTTGTCCGCCGACTCGGTGCGCGGCTGGGCCACCGTCGACGCCAAGGCCGACGAGGACGGCATCCTGCAGGCCGCCCGCCTTCGCGGCCGGCAGGTCCGCACCTTCCCCGCCGCCGAACTGGCCGGGGTGGAGGTACCCAACCCCAGCGACGTGGTCCGCGCCGAGATCGGCACGCCCAGCGTCGCCGAGGCCGCCGCCCTGCACGCCGCGGCCGGAGCCGGCAGCACCGCCGATCTCGTCGCCGCCAAACAGAAATCCGCCAACGCCACCGTTGCCGTGGCCCGGCTGCGGCCCCGCGGCCGGCTCGCCCTGGTCGGGCTGGGCCCCGGAGCCCGCGACCTGGCGGCGCCGCGCGCGCTCGCCGAACTCCAGCGCGCCTCGGTCGTGGTCGGCCTGGACCAGTACCTGGACCAGGTGCGCGACCTGCTGCGGCCGGGCACCCGCACCGTCGCCAGCGGCCTCGGCCACGAAGAGGAACGCGCTCGCACCGCCGTCGCCGAAGCCCGCGCCGGCGCCGCGGTGGCGCTGATCGGCTCCGGCGACGCCGGGGTCTATGCGATGGCGAGCCCGGCGCTGGACTTCGCCGGTTCCGACATCGACGTGGTCGGCGTGCCGGGTATCACCGCGGCCGTGGCAGCCGCGCACCTGCTCGGTGCGCCGCTGGGCCACGACCACACCTACATTTCCCTGTCGGACCTGCACACCCCGTGGGAGGCCATCGAACGCCGGGTGCGGGCGGCGGCCGAAGGCGACTTCACCGTGTGCCTGTACAACCCGCGCAGCCGCCGCCGCGACTGGCAGCTGCCCGAAGCGCTGCGCATCCTCGCCGAGCACCGGCCGCCGCAGACACCGGTCGGCCATGTCCGCAACGCCGCCCGCGACGACGAGCGCGCCGTGGTGACCACCCTGGAGGAGATGCTGGACGGCGGAACGGCCGAGGTGGACATGTTCACCGTGGTGCTGGTGGGCAGTTCGGCGAGCCGCACCGTCGCCGGCCGCTTCGTCACCCCGCGCGGCTACACGTGGCGGGGCGCACCGGCAGGCGTGCAGTAGCGGCCCGGCGGACTTGTGCCGGGGTACCGCGGCTTTTAGCCTGATGAGCCGCCCGGAACCGCGGACCGTAGCGGGTCCGCGGCAATCCGGACCGGACGAATGGGAGAGAGCCGCGATGCCCGCCATGCCCCCTGAGAACACGGCCGGAACCGAGTTGCGCGAGCAGATCGCCGCGGCGATCGCCACCGGCCGCGACCTTGGGCCGGGGTTCGACGCTGAGGTCGCCGACTCGCTCGCCGACCGCTTGGAGGAGAAGAACGCGGAGACGGCCCGCGAGCCGCGGGGGCGGCGGCCGGAGCTGCGGTGGTGGCGGCGCGAGCCGACCGCCCGCGAGCGGCGGGCGGCGCGGACCGCCGGCTGGGGTGCGCTGGGTATCGCCGCGGCCGCCTGGGCCGCCGAGGTCGCGCCCGAGGGGCTGCCGTGGGGAATCCTCGCAGTGGTGGCAGTGGTCTTGCACGTGGTGCGGTCCTGGCGGTCCTGAGACCAGCCGCCCTGCGGCGCAGGCCCCGGCGGGCGGCTCAGCTCCCGCCGGCCGCCTCCAGCAGCCGCGCCGCCTCCTCGGGAGTGGCGGGATCGGGGGAACCGGCAGGCAGCAGCCCCGCCGCGCGCAGCGCGCGGCCGGCGGCCGGAGCCCAGGCCGGGCGCAGGCGGGCGGCCGACAGCAGCGCCGGATCGCCGAGGATGTCGCGGGCCGGCCCGGCGGCCAGCACACCACCGTCCAACAGCAGCACGGTGTCGGCCCACCGGTAGGCCAGGTCCACGTCATGGGTGGAGACCACCAGGGTGGTGCCTGCGGCGCGCAGGCCGTCCAACGTCGCCACCAGCGACTCGACCCCTTCGGGGTCCAGTCCGGCGGTGGGTTCGTCCAGCACCAGCACCGAGGGCCGCATCGCCAGCGCGCCCGCCAGCACCACCCGCTTGCGCTGGCCGTAGGACAGCAAGTGGGTGGGTTGGTCGGCCAGGGCGGTGATGCCCAGCGCCTCCAGCGCCCAGGCCACCCGTTCGCGGGTGGCCGCCCGGTCCAGCCCCAGGTTGAGCGGACCGAAGGACACGTCCTGGCTGACACTGGCCGAGAAGAGCTGGTCGTCGGGGTCCTGGAACACCAGCTGCACGCGGCGCCGCAGCTCGGCCAGCGCCCGGCGGCCGCGGCGCACCCGCTCGCCGCCGACGTACACCTCGCCCGATTCGGGGGTGAGGCTGCCCGACAGCAGGCGCAGCAGCGTTGTCTTGCCGCTCCCGTTGGGGCCGAGCACGCCCACGACCTCGCCTTCGGGGATGCGCACGTCCAGCCCGGTGAACACGGGCGCGGCGTCGGGGTAGCCGAACGCGAGGCCGCGCCCGGCCAGTGCGGCCGGGGCGGCGGTGTCGCCGGGAACGGTTGTCACAGGTCGGCTCCGAGCAGCATGTAGGCGAGGGTCGCCGCGGCGACCAGCACGGGCGCCACCGCGGCGGCGGCGACCGCCGCGGGCCGCAGCGGCACCTCCTCGACCAGGACGGTCAGTTCGCCGGTGTAGCCGCGGCACTCCAGGCCGCGCTGCATGCGCCGCGCACGATCATAGGAGCGCACGAACAGGGCCGCGCCCAGCGAGCCCACCGAGCGGATCCAGGCGCGCCGATCGGTGTAGCCCAGCCGCCCGGCTTGGGCGGTCTGGATGCGCCGGGCGCTGTCCAGCGTGACGAACAGCATCCGGTAGATCAGCGCGACGACCTCCACCAGTGCGCTGGGCAGCCCGGTGCGGGTCAGCCGCGGCAGCAGGTCGGCGAGCGGCGTGGTGAAGGCGAACAGCAGTTGGCAGCACACCGCTGCCGCGGCCCGCCCGGTGATCTCGGCGGCCCGCGCCGGCCCGCCGGGAGCCGGGGCGATGGCGCCCTGCGGCCCGCCGACGGTCACCAGCAGCGCCAGCGACCCGGTGAGGATGAACAGCAGCGGGCCCCATGCGGCGCGCACGAAGGCGCGCGGCGATACCCGCGCCGGGCCGAACGCCGCGGCCAGGGCGACCGCGGCGACCAGCGGCGCGGCGGGCCAGGTGGGCAGCGCCAGCGCGCACGCCAGCAGCCCGCCGAAGAACACCCCCTTGACGATCGGGTGCACCCGGCGCCACGGACTGCGGTAGGCGGCGGCGTCGATTGCGAGCACGTGCGCCCGCTACCGCTCCGCGCCGCTGCCGGGACGGGGCTGCACGGTCTCGGCGGATTCGGCGGTGTCCGCGGTCTCCGCGGAGCCGGTGGCGCCGGACGTGCCGGCTGCACCGGGTGCAGGCGCAGGAGAGCCCTGGCCGGGCCCGGCGTCCGCGGCGGCCTTCGCGAACTTGTTGCGGGTGCGCACAACCCCGAAGTAGTAGCCGATGAAGCCCGCACCGATCGCCGCCTGCAACGCGAAGATGCCCGACTCGATCTCGGTGGAGGGGGGCTCGTAGAACGGGCTGAACCACGGCTCATGACCCGCATCGATCTCGGTGACGGCCGTCTTGGCCTGCGCGTCGGCGCCGCCGAACGGTTCGTCCAGGTGGGCGCCGGCCCCGATGAGCAGGGGCAGTACGGCGATCAGCGCGGCCGCGGCGATCAGCAGCCAGGTGGTTCCGGTCTTGGGCACGGCTCAACCCGCCTTCGGTTCGGTCGCTTCGGTGGAGGCGGCGGCATCGGGGCCGTCCGGGCCGTTCGGCGACTGCGCGGCCGCCGCGGCGGATCCCCGCAGCACGCCCAGCCGGCGCAGCTGCTCGGGGCTCACCCGGGTCAGCAACCGCACGATCACCACGGTGACCAGCCCTTCGATGGCGGCCAGCGGGATCTGGGTCAGCGAGAAGATCCCGGCGAAGGCGGCGAAGGAGCCCGCGAAACCGGACTGGGGATCGGGAAAGGCCAGGGCAAGCTGGAAGCTGGTCATCGTGTAGGTGGCCAGGCTGCCCAGCGCTGCGGCGAAGAACACCGCAAGACCGAGCGACGTGTGCTCGCCGGCCGCGGCGGTGGCCGAACGCACCGCCTTGTAGACCCCGTAGGCCCCCCACGGCCCAACCACCGCCATGGAGAACACGTTGGCGCCGAGTGTGGTCAGCCCGCCGTGCGCCAGCAGCAGCGCCTGGAACAGCAGAGTGACCGTGCCCAGCGCGGCCATGACCGGGGGGCGGAACAGCACCGCGCCCAGCCCGGCGCCGGTGGGGTGGGAGCAGCTGCCGGTGACCGAGGGGATCTTCAGTGCCGACAGCACGAAGCAGAACGCCCCGGCGGCGCCCAGCAGCAGCTTGGCCTCGGGATCGGCGCGCACCGCCCGGGTAAGCGATCGGACACCGTGCGCAACGAACGGCGCCGCAACGGCGGTCCAGGCAGCGGCGTGCTGCCAGGGCAGGAAACCTTCGGCAATATGCATATCGGGGGACCCAACTTCCAACACCTCGTGGACGGTCGTCGCGCCGTGGCCGGTCTCCTGGCTAACGGGTCGTCGCCCTTTGCCGGCCTTCCCAGCGGGCAGCGTCGCTGCTGCCTGCCAGTGGCCTGCGCCGACCGGCCGCCAACGGCGGCGGACGGGGCATCGGACTTCCCGCTCACAGTGGCGAGGGCCGCACCGGTTTCGAACCGGATTTCCCGAGCACCACGGCCCTACGAACGTACGGCGTGCGGTTCGCAATCGCAATGCCGGACATTGGCGCTCGGGGCGGGAAGCATGCCCGAGAGGCCGTGTACGCTGGCCCGACGCCGCCCCTGCGGTGCCCGCGCAGCAAGGGAAGGAGACCCGTTGGCCGACCCCGCCGACAGCGGCGCGCCGGTGGCTGTGACATCGTCGTGCACGGCTTGCGGAGCCTGTCTGCTGACCTGTCCGGAGCACGCGCTGCGGCCCGAGGGCGGGAGCCTGGTGGTGCTGGGCGACAGGTGCACCGGGTGCCTGGAGTGCGTCGAGGTGTGCCCGGCCGACGCCATCGCCATCGCAGCCGAGTAACCCCGGCCCGGCAGTCGGGCCGGACCGGGCCGACCCGCGAAACGTGCGCGGGCCGGCCACTGCGAACCGAACGGAGGAAGAGCGTGGACCGGCAGGTGCACCCCATCGAGGTCGAGTCGTTCGCCATCCTGCGTTCCCGCATCGACCTGGGCCATCTGCCCGCGCTGAGCCGGGCCGTGGCCGAGCGCGTCATCCACGCCAGCGCCGACCTCGACTACGCCGCAGACCTGGTCATCGACGACACCGCGGTCGCGCAGGCCGCGCAGCGGCTCGCCGACGGGGCGCCGATCGTGACCGACGTCGCGATGGTCGCATCCGGCATCACGGCCCGCAGTTGCGTGTGCCACATCTCCGACCCCGGCGCCCAGCGGCTGGCCCGCAGCGCCGGGATCACCCGCTCGGCCGCAGCCGTGCGCACGGCCCACTCCGAAGTGGGGCCCGGAGCCGTATGGGTGGTGGGCTGCGCGCCCACCGCACTCACTGAGATCATCGCCCGCCGCGTCGACCCCGCACTGGTCATCGGCCTGCCGGTCGGGTTTGTGGGTGCCGCCGAGTCAAAGGCCGAACTGCGCGCCAGCGGGCTGCCCCAGGTGAGCAACATCTCCGAAAAGGGCGGGTCGGCCGTTGCCGCGGCGGCGCTGAACGCCCTGCTGTACGGTCCCGCGGCCGATTGACCCGTGCGCGCCGGCGTGCCCCGCCGCACCGCTTCCCCCGCCCCAAGCCCGCCCCCCGCCCGAACGAGAGTCGGACCGCGCCGCCACGGCCGGTCCGAAACACCCGACTCACTGGTTAGGACGCAGATGCAACCCCCTCTGTTGCTGGTCGGACACGGAACCCGCGACGACAAGGGCGTCGCCGACTTCGAGGCGTTCGTCGGCCGACTCGGCCGCCGCCTCGCGGACCGCGAGGTCGCCGGGGGCTTCATCGAACTATCCCCGCCCCCGCTCACCGACGCCGTCAGCGACCTCTACGCAAAGGGCCACCGCCGCATGGTCGCGCTGCCGCTGATGCTGGTGGCCGCCGGGCACGCCAAGGGCGACATCCCCGGCGCGCTGGCCCGCGAGCAGGAGCGCCACGAGGGACTCGGCTACGCCTACGGCCGCCCGCTCGGCCCGCACCCCACGGTGCTGCGGCTGCTCGCCGAACGCCTCGGTGAAGTACTCGGCTCCGGTGGCGCCGACGGCTCCGACAGCGCTGAGACCGCCGGCACACCCGGCAGCGCCGGCGCCGCGGGCATCGGGGACGGCGGCACCGCCGTGCTGCTGGTCGGCCGCGGCTCCACCGACCCCGACGCCAACGCCGAGGTGTGCAAGGTCGCGCGGCTGCTGCAGGAGGGCCACGCAGCACAGTACGGCGTGGACTTCGTCGAGCCCGCCTTCATCTCGCTGGCCTGGCCCAGCGTGCCCGAGGGGTTGGAGCGCATCCGCCGCCTGGGCGCCAAGCGGATCGTCGTGCTGCCCTACTTCCTGTTCTCCGGTGTGCTGCCCGACCGCGTGGTCGACCAGACCGCGGAGTTCGCCGGCGGCCACCCCGACCTGGACATCCGCTGCGCCCCGGTGATCGGCGACTGCGACGGCCTGGCCGACGTCATCGCCGAACGCTACGACGAGGCCCGCGCAGGCGACATCCGGATGAACTGCGACACCTGCGTTTACCGCATCGCGCTGCCGGGCTTCGAGGACAAGGTCGGTGCCGCCCAGACCCCCCACCACCACCCCGACGACCCCGCCCACGGCCACGGCCACGGGCACGGGCACGGCCATGGGCACTGAGGCGCCCGGCCGCCCCGCCGCCGTCGATACAGGTCCCGACCTGCGCCACCACGGCGACACCGAGGCGGCGCCGGGCCTGCTCGACTTCGCGGTGAACGTGCGCGCCGGCGCCCCGCCGCCCTGGCTGGCCGAGCGGATCGCGGAGTCCCTCGCCGGAATCGCGACCTATCCCGATCCGGCACCGGCCCGGGAGGCGGTGGCCCGCCGCCACGGCCGCGACCCCGCCGAGGTGCTGCTGACCGCCGGGGCGGCCGAGGCGTTCGTGCTGCTGGCGCGGGTCCTGCGCCCCCGCCGGGCGGTCGTGGTCCACCCCCAGTTCACCGAACCGGAGGCGGCGCTGCGTGCGGCCGGGCACCCCGTCGAGCGCGTTGTGCTGGAGGCCCCGGACTTCGTGCTGGACCCGGCCGCCGTCCCCGCCGGGGCCGATCTGGTCATGGTGGGAAACCCCACCAACCCCACCTCGGTGCTGCACCCCGCCGCCGTGCTGGAGCGCCTGGCCCGGCCCGGCCGGGTGCTGGTGGTCGACGAGGCCTTTGCCGATTGCGTACCCGGCGAGGCCGAGTCGCTGGCCCACCGCGCGGGTGTGCCCGGGCTCGTGGTGGTGCGCAGCCTCACCAAGACCTGGGGGCTGGCAGGGCTGCGCGCCGGCTACCTGCTGGCCGGCGCCGACACGGTCGCGCAGTTGGCCGAGGCGCAGCCGTTGTGGTCGGTATCGACTCCGGCGCTCGCCGCCACGGCCGCCTGCTGCGAACCGCGGGCGCTGGCCGAAGCCGAGGAGTGGGCGCACCAACTCGCCGACCAGCGCGCCGAGTTCGCGGTCGGCCTGGCCGCCTGCGGGCTGCACGTCACCCCGGCCGCCGCTGCATCGTTCCTGCTCGTAGCGGCCGAAGACGGGGCGCGGCTGCGGCACCGGCTGCGCGGAGAAGGGATCGCGGTCCGGCGCGGCGACACCTTCCCCGGACTGGGGCCGGACTGGCTGCGGGTGGCGGTGCGCGACCGCCCGACCGCTCACCGGTTGACGCGAACTCTGGCAGAGTTGCGGTTGCGGTGAGTCCGCTGTGTGGCAGTGGATGCCTCCGCGGCGCTGCAACGGCTGCTGCGGATGTGTTCGCGCCTGTGTCTGTGCTTGGCCTGTGTCCGTGCTCGTTTTCGTGTTCACTGCTGATGGCCGCCGGCGGGTCGCGCCGCCGGTGCGACCTTGGGGGACGATATGACCGGTGACGACAACCGGCGCCGCGACGGTGCCGACGAAGGGCGCGACCCGGCGCCCGGAGGGCTGCTCGACGACCTGCCGGAGACCGGGCGCGGCTCCGGCGCCGCGCAGCCGCAGGAGCCGGCACCGCGGTCCGAACGGCCGCGCACCAACCCGTTCCACACGCCGGCCGACCGGCGCCGCGGTACCGCCGAGTCGGGAACCGGCGCGCCGGGCACCGGCCAACCCAACGTCATCCCGTTCCGCTACACCGGCTTGGACCGCGCCACCGACCGCGCGGCAGCCGTCCCACAGGCCCGGCACCACCAGCCGCACGAACCCGAGGGGCCGGAGTTGCCCGCCGACCCCGCCCCGCCGCAGCGCGCCGAGGAAGAGCCCGCTCGGCCCGCCGCGGAACCGGCCCGGCCCGCCGAGCCAGAACGGGCCCAAGAACCGGCGCGCCCCGAGCCGCGGCGTTCGAGCGAGCCCAAGCGCGCGCCCGAGCCGCAGCGTGTCCCCGCGCCCCCCGAGCCCGGGCCCGAACGCGAGGGCGCCGCGGGGTCCGCGGACCCGCCCCAGCGCGGCCCCGCACCCCGCGGCCCCCGCGAACCCGAGAGCCCGGCTGCGGCTCCGCCCCCGGCTCCCGCTCCCGCCCCGGCCCGGTCGAAGGCCCGACCCTCCAGACCCCGGCCCATGGCTCCCCAATACCCCCCGCCGCCCCAGGCCCCGCAGACCGATCCTGCGCCACCGTCCCCGGCCCCGGCCGGGCGTCCCTCCGGCCCAGTCCCCGCCGAAGGCCACCGTTCCGCCTCCGCCCCGCAGGCCCCGCCGCCCGCACCGGAGGCGCCCGAGCGCCCGAGCGCAGCATCCGGCCAACCGACCCAGAGCGAAGACGACCCACTTGTGAACGCACACGCAGCAGCCTCCTTCACGGAGCACCCCGACGACCGAGCCGAGCAGGCCACCGCGGGCCGCCGCGACAGCGGGGAGGGCCAAGCCGCTGAGCATGCAGCACCGGCGGCAGCCACTCGGGCCGCCGACCCCGCCCCCGCCCGCGCGACCGCCCCCGGCGAACACGCTTACGGCGAGGTGGAGCGCGAGGCCGTCTACCGAGCCATCCGCGAACGCCGCGACGTGCGCATGGGGTTCCGCACCGACCCGATCCCCGACTCCGTGCTGCGCAACGTGCTCGACGCCGCGCACCGTGCCCCGTCGGTGGGCTACTCCCAGCCGTGGGATTTCATCATCGTCACCGACGAGGACGTGCGCGCCCGCGTGCAGAAACTCGTGCAGACCCAGCGCGAGGCCTACGCCCGGGCACTGCCCGGAGCCCGCGCCCGCGCTTTCTCCGGGCTGAAGGTCGAGGCGGTCCTTGACACACCCGTCAACATCGTCGTGACCGTCGACCCCACCCGCGGCGGCCGCCACACCCTGGGCCGGCACTCCCAGCCGCAGACCGCCTCCTACTCCACCGCACTGGCCGTGGAGAACCTGTGGCTGGCCGCCCGGGCAGAAGGCCTGGGCGTGGGCTGGGTCAGCTTCTTCGAGGAGCGCGAGCTCTCCGCAAGCCTTGATCTGCCTCCGCACCTGGAGGTGGTGGCCTACCTCTGCGTGGGCTACGTCGAGGACTTTCCCCCCGAACCGGAGCTCGCCATGGGCGGCTGGGCGCGCGGTCGCCCGCTGCACTGGGCGGTGCACCGGGACCACTACGGCCGCCGCGGCCTCCCCGGCGAGGCGGCCACCAGCCTGCTGGAGGAGACCATCTCGGCCATCGGCCAACTGAACCAGAGAGCCCTCAACGACGCTGAGGAACGCCAGGCCGCCATGACCAAGCCGCCCGGATCCCTGGGTGTGCTGGAGGAGGTCTCGGTGCGGCTTTCGGGCCTGGCGGGGGAGTGCCCGCCGCCCATCCCCGAACCCGCCGCGGTGGCGATCTTCGCCGGCGACCACGGCGTGCACGCCCAAGGTGTCACCGGATGGCCCCAAGAGGTCACCGCGCAGATGGTGCACAACTTCCTCGACGGCGGCGCCGTGGTCAACGCCTTCGCCGAGCAAGTGGGCGCCGAGGTCACCATCGTCGACGTGGGCGTCGCCGCCGAACTGCCCACCGTTCCGGGCCTGCTGCCGCGCAAGATCGCCCGCGGCACCGCCGACTTCACCCGCGGTCCGGCCATGAGCCGCACCCAGGTCGACTACGCCATCGAGGCCGGCATCGAGGTCGCCCGCGACCTGGTCTCGGCCGGCAACCGCTGCCTGCTCACCGGCGACATGGGCATCGCCAACACCACGCCCTCCGCCGCGCTGGTCTGCGCCTTCACCGGCGCCGACCCCGCAGAGGTCACCGGCAGGGGAACCGGCGCCGACGACGGCACACTGGAACACAAGATCGACGTGGTGCGGCGCGGGCTGGCCGCCAACGAGATCGACCCGGACGACCCCGTCGGCGTGCTCGCGGCCGTGGGCGGTCTGGAACACGCCGCGCTGAGCGGGTTCATCCTCGGCGCCGCCGCCATGCGCGTGCCGGTCCTGCTCGATGGAGTCATCGCCGGCGCAGCGGCGCTGGCGGCGGCGGCGATGGAACCGCTGTGCCTCAACGCCTGCTTCGCCGGGCACCGCTCCACCGAGCCCGGACACGCCGCCGCGCTCGCCCACATCGGGCTGCGCCCGCTGGTCGAACTGGACATGCGGCTGGGCGAGGGGTCCGGTGCGCTGCTGGCGCTGCCGATCCTGCAGGGGTCGGTGCGCGCGCTGCGCAACGTGGCGACCTTCGACGCAGCCGGGATCTCGGAGCAGGGCTGAGCCGAATACGCATATTAGAGTGGGCACACCAACGGGGACGCGCCCGGCAGTGCCGTACCCAAGCGGTGCCGCAACCAAAGCGTGATCCCCGTTTGACACGGTGAACCCCCGGGGGAACGCGCCATGCGCCCGCGACCGGCGCCGCGCTGCGGCGCGGGCGCCGGCGCGTCCCCGATGTGACCAGTGCAAGCACGGCGCGGTCTGGAGGCAACCCCGGTGACCTATCTTCTCGGTTTGCGCATGGACGGGCGCGACGCCCTTGTCGTCGGTGGCGGCCGGGTCGCTCAGCGGCGCATCCCGGTACTGCTGGAGTCCGGCGCCCGGGTCACCCTCGTTTCGCCCGAGGCCACCGCGACCCTGGAGGACCTCGCCGACGCCGGCCGCATCACCTGGCACCGGCGCGCTTTTGCCGAAGGCGACATCGCCCAAGGGCGCCTGGGCCGGTTCTGGTTGGTGCACGCCGCCACCGACTCCACCGCGGCCAACACCGCGGTGGCGGCCGAAGCCGAAGCCGAGCGGGTGTGGTGCGTGCGCGCCGACGACCGCCACGCCTCGGCCGCCTGGACCCCGGCCACCGGCGGCGCGTCCGGTATCAGCGTTGGCGTGGTCGCCAACGGCGATCCCCGCCGCGCGGCCGGGCTGCGCGACGCCGTCGTCGAAGGGCTGGCCGACGGCTCGCTCGACGCCCGGCGCGGGCGCGAGCGCCACCGCGGAGTCGCCTTGGTGGGAGGCGGACCCGGCGACCCCGGCCTGATCACCGTGCGGGGGCGCCAACTGCTCGCCCAGGCCGACGTGGTGGTGGTCGACCGCCTGGCGCCGAACTCGCTGCTGGAGTCGCTGCCCGCCGACGTCGAGATCATCGACGCCGCCAAGATCCCCTACGGCCGGTCGATGACCCAGGACGACATCAACCGCACCCTGGTCGAACACGCCCGGGCGGGCAGGTTCGTCGTCCGGCTCAAAGGCGGCGATCCGTTCCTGTTCGGCCGCGGCGGCGAAGAGGCGGCGGCGTGCGCGGCGGCGGGTGTGCCCGTCACCGTTGTGCCCGGAATCACCAGCGCACTGGCCGCCCCGGCCAGCGCCGGCATCCCCGTTACCCACCGGGGTGTCGCCCAGGATCTGCACGTGGTCTCCGGGCACGTGCCGCCGGGCGACCACCGCTCCACCGTCGATTGGGCCGGATTGGCCCGCGCAGGCGGTACCGTCGTGGCATTGATGGCGGTCGAGCGGATCGAGGCCATCGCCGCGGCGCTGATGGAGCACGGCCGGGCACCCGAAACCCCGGTGGCGCTCGTCCAGGAGGCCACCATGCCCACCCAGCACACTGTCCGGGCCACGCTCGCCGAGGTCGGGGCCACCGTCCGCGAGACCGCGGTGCGCCCGCCGGCGGTGATCGTCATCGGCGAAGTGGTCGACGTTGCCGGGGAACTTGACATACTGCACATGGGGCGCGCTGAGCCGGGGGCCGGCAGCGCCTCCGCCGATACCGCCGTCGGCGATGCATCCGAGGGGAATCGCATCTTGTGACCGCGACGACCGATGAGGAGGGCGGAAACGCTATGTCCCGGCCGTCTGCGATGCCGGAAACCACAGGGGCGCAGAGACCCGAGCGGTCCCAGAGCGAGCCGGCCGCCCCTGGGCGGCGCCAAAGCGCCGGTCCTGCCGCCGACGGGCCCAAGCACGCCAAACATCGGGGCGAAGAGTCCTTCGACATCCGCTTCGAAAGGGTTCTTGAGCACCTGGGCGGTCGCGTCCGCGCCATCGAGTTCGCCGAAGGGCTGCCCGGCGCCACCGCAGGGGTCAGCGCGCGCGCCGACGTCCTGCACCAGCTCGACGACTACGTCCTGCCGCGGGTGCGCCGCCCCCAGACCCCCCTGCTGATCGCCGTGGCCGGCTCCACCGGAGCGGGTAAGTCCACGCTGGTCAACAGCCTGGTGGGCGAGCAGGTCACCACCACCGGCGTGCGCCGGCCCACCACGAACAGCCCGGTGCTGGCCTGCAACCCCGCCGACCTCGACTGGTTCAGCGAGGCGTCGTTCCTGCCGACCCTGCCGCGGGTGCGCCAGCACGGCCTGGCCATGCCCGGCAAGGACGGCATGCTGGTGCTGGCACCCAGCGAGGCCATGCCCGAGGGCGTCGCCCTGCTGGACACCCCCGATGTCGACTCCGCGGTCTCGGCCCACCACGAGTTCGCCGCCAAGTTCCTCGACGCCGCCGACCTGTGGGTCTTCGTCACCACCAGCCGCCGCTACGCCGACGCCCGGGTCTGGGAGTTCCTGCAGGTCGCCCGCGACCGCAACACCTCCCTTGCCGTTGTGCTCTCGCGCGTGCCCCAGCGCGGCCGCAAACAGCTGCTGGCCCACTTCGGCGCGATGCTGGAGGCCAACGGGCTGGGCGGCGCAACCCGCTTCGCCATCCCCGAGACCGACCAGATCTCCGGCGAGCGGTTCACCTCCAACGTGGCCGACCACATCCGCGACTACCTGGCCGAGGTCGCCGGCGACCTCGTGCAGCGCGACCGCGTGTCGCTGCGCACCTTCATCGGGGTCATCGACAGCTTCCGCAGCCGGGTGCCCGACCTCGCCAAACAGGTCGAGGTCCAGGTCGAGGCGCGGCGGGTGCTGGAATCGGCGGTCCAGTCGGCCTACGACCGCGCGGGCGCCGAGATCGACGACGCGCTGCGCGAAGGTTCGCTGATGCGGGGCAACCTGCTGGCGCGCTGGCAGGACATCGCCTCCAGCGGAGCGCTCATGCGGATGATGCGCACCCGGGGCAGGCGCAAGCCGCGCGGCGACTCCGTCGAGGAATCGCGCGTGCAAGGGCTGGAGCACGCGGTGCGCGACAGCCTGGAGTCGCTGGTGCTGGCCTCGTCCGAACGCGCCATCGAAAGGGTCGCCGACCAGTGGGAAGGCGTGCCCGGCGGCGAAACCGTGGTCGAACGGGCCGGCGGTCGCCAGCTGCCCGACTCCTTCGTTGAACGCGTGAAGGCCTCGGTGGCCGGGTGGATGCACAGTGTCGGCGAGATGATCGCCGCCGACGGCGCGACCAAGCGCTCGGTGGCGCGCGTGATCAGCTTCGACAAGCAGGCCTTCACTCTCGTGCTGCTCGTCGAGCTGCTCGGCTACGATGCGGCGGGAGCCGGAGCCGAGCGCAAATCCGGGTCGTCGCCGAACCGCCTGCTCAAAGGCGTGTTCGGGGCGGATTCACTGCGTAACATTAGTACCCGGGCGCGTGCCGACCTGCGGGGGCGGATCGGAACCCTGCTCTCCGAGGAACGCACCCGCTTCACCGACACACTGGCCGCCGTCAACCTGCCCCAAGAGGCCGATGCCGTCCAGCTTTACCAAGCGACGTACAACCTTGAGATTGCGCGATGACGACTCATTGGAACCCCGCTCACGCGGATGAGGAGCCTGAGGCGGCGGGGAACCAGGAATCCGGTGACCCCGGGCGTAATCCGGCCCCGGCCTCCCGGCGCGACCAGCGCAGCGACGACCGGTCGTGGAACGGCTACGTCGTCCCCGACCCCGAGCGCACCGACGCGGGTTGGGCGCCGCCGGCGGGCGACGCCTGGCCGGCGAGCCGGCCCGTGGGGCCGCCGGCCTCCTCCTACCCGGCGCTGCGGCGCGCCGTCGACCAGCAGTCCGGTGGAGCGGCGCCCGAGGGCGGCGCCGACGACGACCCGGCCGAACCCGCCGTCCCCGGCGGACCGGTGGATGCCGCTGAGCCGGCCGCCCCGACTGCGGGCGGCGCCCCTGACACGCCGGTGCCGCAGGCTGAGCCGCAGCCTCCGCAGGCCGCGGCCGACCCCGACCCCGGGGCTGCCGGGGCTGCCGGATTCCAATCCCGCGGCGGCCACCGGACCGGCGCCGACGAAACCGGCGGACCCGGCGGCGCCGCCGATCCGGACGCCCCCGAGCCCCTGCCGAAACGGTCCCCGCGCAAAGACCGGCGCGAGTCCCCGCACCCGGGCGCAGCCGGACCCGCGGAACGCCCGTCGCACGGCCGCCACGCGGCCGCTCGCGGCCAAAGCACCGGCCAGGACGCTGGGGCCGATGGCGGCGATCCCGACGATCCCGACCACCTCGCCGACTGGGTGGGCAGCCTGACCACCGTCAACGAGAGCAACATGATCGCCGGGCGCCGGACCGGTCCGATGCCCATCGTGAAACCGATCACCGATACCGGTGCAGGCCCCGCTGACACCGGCGGGGCCGACGCTGCCGGCGGCGAGGCGGAACCCGAGGCCGGTACCGCTCCCGCCCGGCCCGGCCAGCGGTCCGCCGGGCCCATCGCCGGTGCGCGGTACTGGGCCGACGACGACCCCGGCGACCTCCCCGGCGGCGACCAGGGCGAGTACACCGCGGACGGCGAATACGTGCCCACCTCGGGCGGCGAGCAGTGGGAACCGATGCCCGAGGTCACCCGCGAGCAGCTCATCGAGCGTCTGGACGCGGTGTCGGCGCTCGTGGGTATCGGCGCCGACGACTTCGATGCCGACCTCATCGAGCGCGCCCAGTACATGCTCGACCACGCCGGAGCCCGGCTGCGGCTGTCCGGCGAGCACACCGTTGTCGCGCTGGCCGGAGGTACCGGCAGCGGCAAGTCGTCGCTGTTCAACGCGCTGTGCGGGCTGGACTTCTCCCGGGTCGGCATCACCCGGCCCACCACCTCCGACGCCCACGCCTGCGTGTGGGGCAATGAGGGCGCCGAGGGCCTGCTGGGCTGGATCGGTGTGCCCCGGCGCAACCGGCACTCGCGCACCAGCGAACTCGACAAGAGCAACTCCGAGCTGTCCGGGCTGATCCTGCTGGACCTGCCCGACCACGACTCCGTGCGCTCCGAGCACACCGCCGAGGCCGACCGGCTGATCGGCTCCTGCGACCTGCTGGTGTGGGTGCTGGACCCGCAGAAGTACGCCGACGCCGCCGTCCACCACCGCTACCTCGCCGAGATGGCCGGATACGGGGCGGTCACCGTGGCCGTGCTCAACCAGGTCGACCGGGTCGCGCCCGACGAACTCGAGGAGTTGCTGACCGACCTGCGGCGGTTGCTGGAGACCGAGTCCGGGGCGCAGCCGCGGGTGCTGACCACCTCGACTCTCACCGGGCAGGGCATCGGCGGACTCCGGAGCCTGCTGGCCGAGACCGTGTCGCAGCGGCGGGCGCTGATCGACAGGCTGGTCGCCGACCTCGACCGCGTCGTCGTCGGTTTCGAGCGCTACCACGGCGACCCCGGCCAGGTCCGCACCGGTGTGCCCGACCGCGCGCGTAGTGCGCTGGTCGCCGATCTGGTCGAGGCCGGCGGGGTGGCGGCCATCGCCGACACCGCCGAAACCGCCTATGAGCAGCGCGGCGAGCGCCGGGTGGGCTGGCCGCCCCTCCGCTGGGCGGCCAAACTGCGCCCGGATCCGCTGAGCAAGGTCGGCGACGGCTTCGCCGATGCCGGCGGGCGGCCCGCGCCCATCGAGGCCTATGGCGCGGGCATCGACAAGGCCGCCGTCGATGTGGCCGACCAGGTCGCCGGCTCGCTGCCGGCCCCCTGGCCGCGCCGGGTGCGGGCGGCTGCGCGCAGCGGGCTCGACCTGCTGCCCGGCGAGCTGAGCGAGGCCGTCGCGGCCTCGGTGCCCGACCCTGATGACACCCCGGGCTGGTGGCGGGGGGTGCAGGCGGTGCAGTACCTGCTGGTGGTCTTGGCGGGTGCGGGCGTCGTCTGGTTCGCGGGGGTCCTGGCGAGCTGGCTGGCGGGCGGATTCACCGGCATGGCGGTGCTGGACGACCCCGTGTTCCTCGGCGTCGCCGCCGCGGTTGCGGTGGCCACGCCCGTGACCGGCTGGCTGGTCGGAACCGGATGCGCGAACCTGATCGGAGTGGCGGCCGGGCAACGGCGCGAACAGGTCCAGCAGCGCAGCTCCCAGCGGGCGCGCGAACTCGCCGAACAGCGCATCCTCGCACCGGTCGAGCAGGAACTGGCGCGCTACGCCGAGTCCTGCAGCGCCCTGGCGAGAGCACAGGGCAAGAAGGCCGACTAAGCCCAATGCAGTTCGGCCGCGGCGGGCGGCGGCCGGTGATCATGCTGAAATGCCGTGATCCGGCGCCGGATCACGGCATTTCAGCATGATCGTTGCCGTGCACGACAGGAAACGGGCATAAGGGGCCACGTGGGCGCCCACCCGGGCCGATCGCCGGTCTCGGTGCTGCTTGTCTGTGCAGACCAACCCGCCGCCCGGCCGGTGGCAAGGCCGCACAGCGGACCTGAGCCGCCCACCCGCCACCCGCCACCCGCCACGTGGGCCCCGTGTTGTCGCCGGTAGAGCCGGTCCGACCGAAACCCGGTGATCGTGCCATGCACAAATCCGGCCGGTAAAGCCGCCGCAATCGCATGGGACGTACACCACAGGCGCTGAATCTGCCGGTTCCGCTGAGGTTTACACAACCAGCGATTAAAATATCACTGACTGTGATTCAAGATGGGGTCTCAGCGACCGGCCTCCGGTGCGCAAGGGCACGCTCACCGGCGGCCCGCGGCGCCCGACTCCGCGGTGGCGAGCTGGACGACCTGAGTTTGAGCGGGGGAGATCCACGTGGCGGTGGCCGAGCGGAGCGCGGTGGGTCGAATGTGGGCGTGGCGGCGGCGACATACCCCCACCCCTTGGCCACTCCGCACCCAGCCGACCGGCCTGGTCGTGCTGATCGGCGCCGTCGTCGGCGGCGCGCTGCTGCTGGCGGCGTCAGCGGCGGCGTTCACGCCGTTCCGCGCGAACGAGCTGGCCACCTTCGCCGCGCTGGCGGGCTGTGCAGGACTCTGCGTCGAGGCGATGCGGCGGCTGGGCAAGCCCTCAGGGCTCACCCGCGACCTGCTGGGCGCCTGGTGGCTACCCACGGTGCTGATGCTGCCGCCGCTGTACTCGCTGCTCATCCCCATCCCGGTGTATCTGCTGCTGCAGTACCGCATCCGCCGTGCAGTGGTGCACCGGCGAGTGTTCAACGCAGCCTCGGTGGCCGTTTCCGGGTTCGCGGCCTCGGTGCTGTTCCACTCCTCGGTGGCCGGCGGCTGGGTCGCCGGGCTGGCGCTGCCGCTGTCGGCGACCAAGGACGCGATCTCCTCGGTCCATGGCGCGCTGCTGGCGCTGGCCTGCTGCGCCGCCTTCACCGTGCTGAACAACCTCGCCGTGGCCGTGGCGATGAGCCTCAGCGCCTCGGGAGCGCAGTGGCGCAAGATGCTGTGCGACCGCGAAGCCCTGATCGTCGACGGCGTCGAACTGTGCGCGGGGATCACCGCCGCCATCGTCACCGGGCTGTCGCCGCTGCTGCTGGCGGTGGTGCTGCCGCCGGTGCTGCTGCTCCAGCGCAGCCTGCTGTTCCAGCAGCTGCAGACCGCCGCGCGCACCGATCCCAAGACCGGCCTGCTCAATGCGAGCACCTGGGAGTCCGAGGCCGGCACCGAACTCGCGCGGGCGCGGCGGGTGGGGCAGTCGGCGGCGGTGCTCATCGTCGACATAGACCACTTCAAGTCCGTCAACGACTCCTATGGCCACCTCTTCGGCGACCATGTGCTGCTGGGGGTCGCCAACACCATCACCGGGCAACTGCGCTCCAGCGACCTGGTCGGCAGGTTCGGCGGCGAGGAGTTCGTGGTGCTGCTGCCGGGAGCCGACATGGCCGAGGCCTGCCGCGTCGCCGAACGGCTGCGGGTGCGGGTGGGTGGCATGGAGCTCCAAGCCGATGGCCAGGAGGTCGCCATCACCGTGTCCTTGGGGCTGGCCGTGTTGCAGGTGCACGGCGACGAACTGGTCGGGCTGCTCGCCGCCGCGGATCTGGCCCTGTACCGCGCCAAGGGCGCCGGGCGCGACCGGGTGTGCCTGCCGGTGGTGGCGCGCACGGCCATCCCGGCACAGCTCGACTGCGACTTCGGCGGAATCTGCGACGGCGAGGTCCCTGCGCAGGCGCCCTCCCAGGTGCCGTCGCCGTCCGGTGCCGCAGCCGCCGACGGCAGCGAGCACGGCTGAGCCCGATAAGCCCGCAGCGGTCGGCGCGCCGACCGTATGCAACCGGCACCGGCGGCGGCATCCGCAGCCCCGCCGCCGGTGCCGGAATCGGTTCCTGAGCCTGCGCCCGCGCCAGTGCCTGCGGCGGGCTGCCACCGGGTCTTAGGTCGCTGCTCCCGGGCCCTCGTGTGCGCCGCGTGCCTGCCCGGCCGGTTGTCCACAGCCCGCGAATCGGCGTTGAGCCGGGTATTGGCAACCGGCGACCGTGGGTGCATGGAACAGAACCATGAGTCACCACAGGTTACCGCCCGGCTCACCCTCAGCGGCCCGCAGGACATCCTTGCCGCGGCCCCCTACGTCGTCGGCTACCACCCGCGCGACGCCATGCTGGTGCTCGGCCTGCGCGGCGAGCCGCCGCGGCTGCACACCACCTTCTGCTGCGACCTCCCCGATCTCGCCGATCCCGGCGCCGACGAAGCCGCCGACCGCATCGCCGCTGCGCTGCACGGCGAAGGCTGCAGCACCGCGCTTGCCGTGGGCTACGGCCCCGCGGCCGAGGTCACCCGGCACATCGATGCCCTGCGGCGCGGTTGCGAGCGTGCCGGGGTCGCGCTGCGCGAGGCGCTGCGGGCGGCCCAAGGGCGCTACTGGTCCTACCTGTGCGACACCCCCGCATGCTGCCCGCCCGAAGGCACGCCGTACGACTCCGCGGCCTCGGCGGTGGCGGCCACCGCGGTCGCCAACGGCCTCACTGCCTGGCCCAGCCGCCAGAGCATCCGCCACCACCTCGCCCCCGTCGAGGACCACCGGCGCACCGCGATGCGCGCGGCCACCCGCGCGGCCGAGGAACGCGGCCGGCGGCTGCGCGATACCGCCGCCGATGGGCGCGACACCTTCGGGCCCCGGTTCCGGGCCGAAGGCGCCCGCGCGGTGCGCGCCGCGGCGGCCGATGCCGAACGCGGCGAACTCCCCGCCGACCCCGGCCATATCGCCTGGCTGGGAGTCCTGCTGGGCTGCGTGCGGGTGCGCGACGAAGCCTGGGCACTCATCGACCCCGCCAGCGCTGCGGTCCATCAGCGGCTGTGGCGGCGGGTGCTGCGCTACGCCGAACCCGCCTACCGCCCCGCGCCGGGGTCGCTGCTCGCAGTCGCGGCCTGGACCCGGTGCGATACCGCGCTGGCCGACGCCGCACTGGAGCGCGTGCGCGAGTCCGACCCCGACTACTCCATGGCCGCGCTGATCCAGCGCGCCCTGCGCGCGGGGCTGCCGTGGAAAGGCTTCGCTCCCGAGGCTCTGCAGGCCGCCTGGCCGCTTGAGGAACCATGATCCCGGCCTTCCCCGGGTGGCCGCTGCACCGGCGGTCAGACCCTAGGCTGGAGACATGCCGGAGTTCATTTACAGCTTGCGAAACGTGCGCAAAGCGCACGGCGACAAAGTCGTCCTCGACGACGTCTCAGGGCAGTTCCTCTACGGAGCAAAGCTCGGTGTGGTCGGGCCCAACGGTGCAGGTAAGTCCACGCTGCTGAAGCTCATGGCCGGCGTCGAGCCGGCCTCGAACGGCGAGGCCCGCCTCATGCCCGGCTACAGCGTCGGCCTACTCGCTCAGGAGCCGCAACTCGACCCCGATAAAAACGTCCTCCAGAACGTCGAGGACGGCGTAGCCGAAACCAAGGCGATGCTCGCGCAGTTCAACGAGATCGCCGAGAAAATGGCCACCGACTACTCCGACGACCTCCTCGCCGAGATGGGGAGGCTCCAGGAGCAGCTGGACCACCGCAACGCCTGGGACCTCGACAGCCAGCTCGCCCAGGCAATGGACGCGCTGCGCTGCCCCGCCCCCGACGCCGACGTCAACACGCTCTCCGGTGGCGAGAAACGCCGCGTGGCGCTGTGCCGGCTCCTGCTGGAACAGCCCGACCTCCTGCTCCTCGACGAGCCCACCAACCACCTGGACGCCGAAAGCGTGCAGTGGCTGGAGTCGCACCTCGAGAATTACGCCGGCACCATCGTCGCCATCACTCACGACCGCTACTTCCTCGACAACGTCGCCACGTGGATCCTGGAGCTCGACCGGGGCAAGCTCTACCCCTACGAGGGCAACTACACCACCTACCTCGACACCAAGGCCGCCCGGTTGAAGGTCGAGGGGCAGAAGGACATCAAGCGGCAGAAGCGGCTCTCCGACGAACTGGAGTGGGTGCGCTCCAATGCCAAGGCCCGCCAGACCAAGAGCCGCGCCCGCCTGCAGCGCTACGAGGAGATGGCCGCCGAGGCCGCCAAGACCCGCAAACTGGACTTCGAGGAGATCCAGATTCCCCCGGGCCCGCGACTGGGAACCAGCGTGGTCGAGGTCAAGAACCTCAACAAGGGATTCGGCGACCGCCTGCTGATCGAGAACCTCAGCTTTTCCCTGCCGCCCAACGGCATCGTCGGTGTCATCGGCCCCAACGGTGTGGGCAAGACAACCCTGTTCAAGATGATCGTCGGCGAGGAACAGCCCGATTCCGGGAGCATCTCCATCGGCGACACCGTGCAGATCTCCTATGTCGACCAGACCCGCGGCCGTATCGCCGGCAACAAGAACGTCTGGGAGGCCATCTCCGACGGCGAGAGCTTCATCCGGGTCGGCAACGTCGAGATCCCCAGCCGCGCCTACGTGGCCGCGTTCGGGTTTAAGGGGTCCGACCAGCAGAAACAGGCCGGGGTGCTCTCCGGCGGCGAGCGCAACCGCGTCAACCTCGCGCTGACCCTCAAGCAGGGCGGCAACCTGCTGCTGCTGGACGAACCCACTAACGACCTCGACGTCGACACCCTGGGCTCGCTGGAGAACGCGCTGCTCGACTTCCCCGGCTGCGCCGTGATCACCAGCCACGACCGCTGGTTCCTGGACCGCGTCGCCACCCACATCCTCGCTTGGGAGGGCGGCTCGGACTGGTTCTGGTTCGAAGGCAACTTCGAGTCCTACGAGAAGAACAAGCTTGAGCGGCTGGGCGCCGACGCCGCTCGGCCGCACGCGGTGACACACCGCAAGCTCACCCGCTGACCGTTCTCGGGAATCCGGCATCCGGTCTTTTTCGGGTGCGGCGCGCACTGCGGCGCCGCACCCGAAAAAGCCGCACCCGCCCCGGTTCCACACGCCGCCCGGCCCCGCCGGGTCCGCGACCGGACTCGCGTCCGGGGACGCCACCGCATAAGCTGACGACCGATTATGACTTCCCCGCGCGAAGAACCCCAGACGTTCTATGACGCCGTCGGCGGCGAACCGACTTTCACCCGCCTCGTCCGCCGCTTCTACGAGGGCGTCGCCGACGACCCTGTACTGCGGCCGCTCTACCCCGAAGAAGACCTCGGGCCCGCCGAGGAGCGGCTGCGCCTGTTCCTCATGCAGTACTGGGGCGGCCCCCGCACCTACAGCGAACAGCGCGGCCACCCGCGGCTGCGCATGCGCCACGGCCCCTTCCGCGTGGGCTCGCGCGAACGCGACGCCTGGCTGTCCCACATGCGCACCGCAGTGGACGAACTCGACCTCCCCCAGGCCCTCGACCACCAGCTGTGGGAGTACCTTGTCTACGCTGCCCACAGCATGGTCAACACCCCTGACGACCCTGCCGAGACCGATACCGGCCTGCCCGTCCGATGAGCCGGTAGCAGCCGGGGCAGCCGGGGCGTGTGCGGTCGGCCGTCCGGACCGGGTGGGCGGGACGGGCGCCGCGGTAGGCATCGGCGATCCGGTGCCCCCAGGGGCAGCACGAGCAACCGGGGCCATCGGGCGGTGTCAATGCGGCCCGGAGCCTCCGGGCGTAGGGGCGGACCCGCGCGGCGGATCGTCGGCACCGTCTTTTACGCGGAAGCGGCGGAAGCGACGCGTTGGCGTCCTTCGGATTACCGCAGTACCCGCAGATCTCCTCCTTCTGGTTGGGCCGAGTGCACAGTCGGCAGTCCCACTGCCCGTTGCTGTGCGTGGGGCCGGTGGCAGGTGATTCATCTGTTTCGGCTGGTCTATCCGTGTGTCCCATTCCTACTCCTGATCGTGTGCGCCCACTGAGACCGCGCGAGCGGGGGGCGTATCCGCGCTGCGCTTTCTCCCTCCTCACGGCTTGTAGACGAGCCGCCCTGAGCGCGCGGATTGCACGGCGCGCAGGGCCCACTCCTCAGCGATGCCTTCTTCCACGAGCCAGGCCAACACCGCATCGGCGCCGACCCGTTCGAGGCGGTTTCCGGGATCATTGAGGCTCACGGCGCTGAAGCCCACAGCGGGCGCGCGCGTCCGGTCATAGAAGACCTGGGCTGCGCTGAGCAGATCCACCCGAGTATGCGCACCTTGTCCGGAAAGTCGGCAGAGAATCATGTCCGTCTCCTTTGCTGAAGAGAACCTAAGTGTGTCTGCCACATGCCATGACCTGCGAGGGATTCCACATGTTCAGGGAATCTGCGGGGTGATTGTGGAATCTTGGAGAACCGGTGGCACAGCGTGTCGGCGGCACGCATGATGGGAGCATGAATGAGAAGGCCGACCCAGTCTGGGCTCAGTGGGGCGCTGAACTTCTCCGCCTGCGTGCGTTAGCTGGAAAGACGCAGTCCGAACTCGGGCATGCGGCACTCATGAGTCGCCAGCAGGTCAGTGCGCTGGAGAAAGCCACACGTATTCCAAAATCCGATCACGCCGACAAATTGGACAGCGTTCTTGCCACAGGTGGAGTCCTGCGCCGCCTGTGGGCGGAGCTGAGCGACACGAGGGATGTACCGGCCTTCTTCCGGGATGCGCTGAAGGTGGAACGGCGGGCCACGGAGATCCGGGAATACCAGTCAGTCGTGATTCCAGGGCTGCTGCAGACTTCCGACTACGCCAGAGCGGTGATCGATACGCGTCACACACGGCGTACTCGGGAACAGGTCGATCAGGTGACCAATGCGCGTACCGAGCGGCTGGCTGCGATTGTCGAGCAGCGCCCGTTGCTGTGGTTCGTCATGGGAGCCTGGCTCCTTTCCCGGCCGGTTGGGACTGCCAGGATCATGCGAAGACAGCTCCAGCACATCATCAAGCTCGCCGAAGAGGGCACCATCCAGCTCCAGATCCTCCCGAGTGCGTGCGTCCGATCCGGGCTCTATGCTCCGTTCCGGCTTAGTGTCCTCAGCGAGACGCGAACGGTGGCCTACGTTGAACACGCTTTGGGCGGAGAGACGTACGACCGGCCGGAGGACATCGGAGAACTGGTGACCGTATTCGGGTCCCTCCAGGCGGACGCTCTGCCGCCCGATGACTCGGTCAAGATGCTGGAGAATGCGATGGGAGCCCTCAGTGAGTGACTGGCACAGGAGCAGTTACAGCGACAGCACCGGTGGCAACTGCGTGGAGGTGGCCGAAGGCCCGCAGACCCTTGTCCGAGACTCCCGGAACAATGATCTCGGCTACCTGGCCTTCTATCCGACGGAGTGGACCGCGTTCCTCCGCAGCGTCAAGGACGGCGAGGTGGAGCAGTTGTAGACGGGTGCAAGCCGGTGTTCACCCAGCGGGCTCGGTAACCCGCCTGCCCGCGGGGGCGCCGCGCGGGATGACGGCTGCGGCGGCGATGCAGAACGCGGCCGCCACCGCGTAGACGGCGTCGATCCCCAGCAGGTGGATCACCACGCCCATCAGCACGGGTGCGAGGGTGTTGCTGAGCGCCTGCAACGAGTTCTGCGCGGCCATCGCCCGCCCGGCCCAGGCGAGCCCGGCGGTCTCGGCCACTGCGGTGAACATCAGCCCGTTGTGGGCCGTGGCGAATATCAGGCACACCAACAGCAGGGGCACCGAAGCGGCCGGAAGAACGGACGCGGAGAGCGCGAGCAGCACCAGCGCCAGCCCGGACCCGGCCGCGAGCACGCGCACCGGACGCAGTCGGCTGCCGATCCTGTCGGAGACGACACCCAGCGCCAACCGGCTCAACGCACCTGGCACCAGCGCCGCGCCGATCAGGGCACCGGCGGCGGGCGCGGCCCACCCGTGCTCATCGACCAGGTAGACCAGCGCGTAGGTCGTCATGGAGAACTGCGGCACGCCGAGCAGCATGCTGACCGCGTGCAGACGCCAGATGGCGGCGTGCCGGTAGGGCGAGTAGGGGCGGGAGTCGGCGACCGCGGCCGCTCGGGTGCCCGGCGCCGCTGCGCGGGAGGTGGTGGCTGGTTGCGCCGCGTGGTCCGCCCCGGGGCGGCTTTCCGCTTGCCGGGCGCCGTCGCCGGCGGCCGCGGTTTCGGCATCGTCTTCGGCCGTACCGTCCTCAGCCGTGCTGCGGTCCCGTTCGGGCGGCCGGGCGAAGACCATCACGAACGGCACCATGACCAGCGCGAGCCCGGCCGGCAGCAGCATCGCCGCGACGAACCCCCAACGCTCGGCGACCAGCGGCATCAACGTGGCCGAGCAGCCGATGCCAATGGGCTGCGCCATCTGCCGGATGCCCATCGCCAGCCCGCGCCGGCGCGCATCGAACCAGGCCAGCACCAACCGCCCACCGGCGGCATTGACCGGCCCGCCCGCCGCCCCCGCACAGACGAGCACGGCGCCGGCGCCGATCACACCGTCCACGGTCGCGAGCATGCCGAGTGCCAGCGCAGTAAGCACCAGGCTGGTCACCATCGTGAACCGCTCCCCGTAGCGGTCGATGACCACGCCCCACCCCAGCAGGGTCGCCAGCAGCCCAAGAGCGGGAAGCCCCGCCAGAGTCCCGGCCTGCGCGACGCTCAATCCGTAGGCATCCCGCAGTTCGGGCAACACGAACGGCACCCCGAACATCGCCCCGACACTGGCCACCTGCGCGACGACCGTGATTCCCAGGATGACCCAACGTCTACTCCCCACCAGGACAGCCTAGCCAGCGCCGGTCACCGGAGTTGAAGCGGGCATGGTCCCGGCTGCGGTCCGGGAAGTCCAGTCAAAGTGCCAGTGTGTTTTCGATCAATGTTCCCAAACCGACGTGAGTGTCCGGCGGCGGACCGTCATAGACGGGAGTGCCTACGGGGGATCCCTGCGGCGGGGCCCACGTCAAGGTCAAGCGTCCCTGCTGTGTGCGTGCTTCCAGCAGACGGTCAGAGCCTGACATATCAATAAGGTCTTCGGTGGAAGGCGGGTAAATTTCAACTTCGCCTGTGGTTGCCGCCGCACTGTGTTCTATTGAGTATGCGAGAGCCTCGCCCACGATTTGTGGGCCTTCTGATATTGGGTCTTCTGGTGAATTGATGATCACTCCCGGAGCGACCGGGTCTCTGGTGGCGTTATTGACAAGAGGCAGGATTTTTATGGATTCGCCGTCGAATCGGATATGACAAACCCCGGAATTGTCTTGAAGCAACGCAACGGGTTCTTCGTGGAAATCTTGCACCTCCGGTACAGCAAGTGCATCCCGCATCTCTGGGGATTCGCTGGGAACTGCCGGACTCACGGTGAGCGTTCGGCCGCCAGGGAAAGTTAAGGCTGCGATATCAGTCCCTTCTAGCGCATACGCCATCGGACGCCTGTGTCGGGATCTGCGGACGAGTTGGTCGTACAGCAGGCGCCCGATTGCATCGGTCTCGTCCCTATGGGCACGCATGGTTTTTGTGCCGAATTCGGCTTCGATTTCATAGTCGAAGTATTCGACGGCGGTTCCTCTGGTCGGTCCTGGATCCCCGTGCTCCCTGAAATCGGTGTACATGAGGTTGATATACGCCTCAACATAGCGACCGGCCATATCGGTGAACGCTATAGTGAAAAGTGTTCCGTCCGACATGACCTTGCACATGCCTTGTTGGAATGCGTAGGCCAACTCAAGGGCGATCTGCCCAATTCCTGTATTGGTTTTTATGAAGAAGTGGGCGTGTTTTGCCATGAGTCCTTCCATTCTCGAATTGGGTTCCCGTTTATGTAAATTTTCTGATCCGTGTAAGTAACGCGATTATTGTCGCTTGTGTAGACATCGATCTTGTCGAGATTATCGAGTTTGTGGCTGTACGGATTAAGGTTCTGGCGTATGCGGTTTTCAAGTACAGAGATGACGTCAGATGTTCCGAGGGAATCCCGGGTGTCGATAACGAAATTGGCAGGGATGTCGAGTGGGTATTTATTTGGCGATAGCTTGCTCAGGGCGTTGCGTAGTCGCTTATCCATTGATCCGATTGAGCTTGGGTTCTTGTATTCTACAGGTTTTCCCGGATCGTCGGGCCCGGAGCGTTCCCATGCGTCAAATTGGGGAATGCTTTTCTGTGAGCTGTCTTCATTGTAGCTGGTTACATGGTACCCTTTTGAGTCGCGGAGATCAGCTATCGGGCGTTCGTGCTGAACGTCGAATTGCCTATCGGGATCGACGACGTCCCGTTTATACTCATCTCCCAAAGCGCCCGGGCGTCGCAACTGTTCGATAGTACGATTGACCGCCTCGGGTGTTCCGTCACCCTGTTCCGCCAATTCACCTAGATCGGCGGGGTCAAACGGTCCATCTGCTTCCGCGCGTTTGGTGGCTACGCCTTCTGACGAGATCGCGGGGGAGTCTAACGCAGGAGTTGTTTCGCCCGGCGGCTTCCCTGCCGGCGGGTCCGCATCGGGACCGTCCTGCGAACCAATGGGCGGGGACCATTGTCCACCGCTCGGTGGATCACCTGGCCCGCCTCCAGGGCCGGGACCTTCTGCCGGCCCGGTGCCGGGAGCACCTGAGGTCGGGTTGTCCGTGCCGGACGGAGTGGGGCTGGGGCCGGCCGGGGGCGGGTCGTTGTTCGGTCCGTCAGGTCCGTTCGGCCCATCGGCGTTGGCTTGGATGTCGGGGCCGCCGGCCATTGCGTGTTCGCGCATGGGGATGCCGGCCACGATCTCCATGGCGTCGGTCGGGCTGTAACCCTTTTCGGTGAGACTCGCCATCTCGTCCAACTGCTCGTGGAGCTGCTGGACGCTGGGTGACTCGACCGGGTTGTCGGGGTTGCCCGCGTGGGCGGGGGCGTTCGGGTTGGGCACGTGCTTCATGGGGTCGACGGCGGGGGCCTCCGGTGGGGGAGCCTCAGCGCCGAGGCGGCCGAGCTTGCCGAACTTGAGCGCCGCTCCTACGCCGAGGGTTCCGAAGTTGAAGACGGCCTGGGAGAAGACATAACCGGGCCGGTCCGATTCCCGCCACGGCACGAAGGCGTGGCCGACCTCGATCCAAGCGGGGTAGAAGTTCTCCGCCCACTCATAGGGGGAGCCCACCCCCAGTTCACCGGTCTTGTAGTCGTAGAAGCCGGTCAGGGACCCCGCGAACGCGGCGCTGTCCTTGAGCTGGTCGCCCATGTTGGAGAACCACTGCGGACTCAGGGGGTAGACAAGCCCCATATCCCCGACCACGTTGGGGCCGTAGACGCCCACGCCCTCCGCCACCCCAGCGGCGATATTGCCGAGTCCTTGGAGCGCTTCCATCCAGAAGGGCTCGTCCACCTCTTGGGGCGCGCCCCACGGGGTCGCGGCCTCCTCGGGGATGTAATTCACCCCGTAGACCCGTTCGTTGGGCTTGCAGACCGTGGGTTTTCCCGGGTCGGCCCCGATGAACGTGGTGCCGCCGAAGATGCCGGTGATCTTGTTGGCGCAGTTGCGTTCGGCTTCCTGGTAGTTGCGGATCTGGTGATTGATGTCGATCCGGAGCGCCTCGTGCTCTTCGACCTTCTCCTCGTCCTCGCGCCAGTCGTCGTCGCCGTCGATGCTTTCCAGGAAGGTCTTGGCGTCGCCTTTCAACGCGACCAGATTCTGCTTGATCTGCTTCGCTTCCTGGGCGAACGTGGTGAGCGCATCGCCCACCGTTGCCAGCGCGTCCTGGATGTCGTCGCCGTCGGCGGCCACCGGATCGACCGCGGTGAACAGCGTCTCGGACTCCGGCGCCGCATAGACCTCTTGGAGTCCTTGCCAGGCGGACTTGATGTCGTTTCCCGACTCGGCCATCGTCTCGCCGTCACCGACGAGGTCGCTCGCGGTCGCTTCCAGTTCGTCGGCATTCAGACCGGGGATCCAGATCGCCCCGGGATCGATCTCGCCTTCGTTGCCTGCCAAAGCGGTACCACCGTGTTCCAGCCGCGGCCGCAGGGCTCGCCCGCGGCGTATGCGTCCAAAGGGGGGTCAGACTCGCGGCCCGCGCACGCTCGGCTGCCCGGGTTGCGGGGAAAGCGGACGCGGAAGCGCCTCAGAGGTCGAGGTCGGAGATGTCGCCGGCACCGCCCTGGGCCTCCGCCGCCATTTCGAGGTCGCCGTTCATATAGGCGCTCGTTGCCTCGCCGCAGCCGGAGATCGCGCTGGCGGTCCGCCCCACCATGCCCCAGAGCTTGGGGCGGATGTGGTCGACGAACTCCTCCAAGGCGAGCCCGATGGGCTCACTGGCGGCCTGTTCACCGGCGCTCTGGACGTGGTTGCCGAAGGTGTCGATCTCGCCGGTGAGCCCTTCGGTCATCTCCTCGTCGCCGACGTGGCCGCCCACGGTGGAAAGCACCGAGCTGACTCCCTCTGCGCTGATGTCCCATCCGCTCACGGTGCGTCCGTCCTCTCCTGCTCGACCGGTACGGAGCGCACTCCACCCGCGGCGATCGCGCGCAGGAAGGGCGCTCCGGACACTTAAGACGGATGGCATTATGTCAAGCATCGGCGACATACGGTGGCGGCCGGAACGCCGCCGACTGAGGGCTGTGCCGTGCCGGGCAGGTCAGATTGTGTCAAGGGGCGGCTGCCGCGCGATGGTGGCCGGTCTCGGACACGTGCCGTCGCCCGGCTCACTCCTCCGGATGCAGGAACCCGTTGAGGAACTCGCGTTCGGTGGCGTTGAGGCGGCGGGCGGATTGGGTGGTGGTGTCGTAGCCGACGAGGACCGAGAGGGCGCGGGCGTAGAGGTGGTCGTCATCGCGGATCTCGTAGGCCAGCCGGAAGCTGGCGTTGCGGACCTCGGTCACCCAGGTTTCCACGCGGACCGGTTCGCGGCGCATCAGGATGGGCCTGAGGTAGTCGACCTCGTGGCGGGCCACCACCAGGCCGCCGAGCATGGCGCGGCGGCCGGAGTCGACGTCCCAGCGGAGGAACGCGATGCGGGCGTCTTCCAAGTATGTGAGCATCCGCACGTTGTTGACGTGGTTCAGCGGGTCCAGGTCGGCGAAGCGCACCTGGGCGTGGAACACGTGGCGCTGCGCCCCTGCGGCGGCGGTCGCCGATTCGTCCGCGTCCATAGCGGTCTCCACCACGGTGATCCATCCTTCCAGCGGTTCCGGTAGGGGCGGCCGGGACGCCGCCCCGCATTACGCTATCGGCCGGGCCGCGCCGGCCCGCCGCCGATCTCCAAGCCCGTGTGGTGCGCCAGGAACGCCAGTTGGTCGGCGCTGAGGCTGACCGTGCGGGAGACCGAGCGCGAGCCGTGCCCGACCTCGGACTCGCGGCGCAGCAGGATGGGGCGCTCATCCAGCGGCGCCGCGGTGGCGTACTGCATGGCGGCGCACATCTTGCGGGCGTGCAACGGGTCCACACGGGTGTCGTTGTCGAAGACGGTGAACAGCGTGGCCGGATACGCCGTACCCGCGGTGACACGGTGGTAGGGGGAGTAGGCCAGCAGCCAGGCCAGCGCCTCGGGATCGTCGGCGCTGCCGTACTCCACGTTCCACAGCTCGCCCAGGCCGAAGCGCTCGTAGCGGACCATGTCCAGCAGCGGTGCCGAGCTCACCGCGGCGGCGAAGAGGTCGGGCCGCTGGGTGATGGCCGCGCCGACCAGGAGGCCGCCGTTGCTGCCGCCCATCGCGGCGAGCTGAGCCGGGGTGGTGCGCCCGGTGCTGATGAGGTGCTCGGCGGCCGCCGCGAAGTCGTCGAAGACGTTCTGCTTGGCGCCGAGCATCCCCGAGCGGTGCCACTCCTCGCCCTCTTCCAGACCGCCGCGCAGGTTCGCCACTGCGTATACGCCGCCGGAACGCACCCAGCTCAGCGCCGTGGCCGAGTAGCCCGGTGTCATCGAGATCTGGAACCCGCCGTAGCCGTAGAGCACGGCCGGGCGCGGGTGGATCTCGTCCTCGGCGGGGGAGACCACCAGCATGCGCACGGGCGTGCCGTCGCGGGAGGTGAATACGAGCTGTTCGGTGCGCACATCGGGCACCTCCGGGGCTCCCGGAGGCGCCGCCCACAGGCTGACGCCGCCGGTGCGGGCGTCGTATGTGTAGACCGCCGCAGGTGAGGCGCTGTCGGTGTAGCCGAACCACGCCTGGTGGCCGCCTTCGGGCCGCTCCATCAGCGCACCCACCGAACCCAGCCCCGGCAGGTCCACCGTCCCGCGCTGCTCGCCCGTTGCAAGGTCGTGCACAGTGACCTCGCTGATGGCATGGCGGCGCCACGAGACCAACAACACGCCCGAAGCGAGTTCCGGCCCGTCCAGAACTGCGTAGTCCATCAGCACCGCATCGGGATCGGCCGCCACCAGCGTCCGCCAGCGCTCGGGTCCTGGCGTGCGCGGGTCGGCCACGCACAGCCGCCCCCGCGGCCAATCGCGGTCGGTGAACACGTAGAGCCGGCCGTCGCGGCCCACATACGGCACCGCCTCGGCGTCGACATCCTCTTGGACAGCGGTGAAGCGCGGCCGCTCCCAGCCGTCCGCGGCGAGATCGGCGATCCAGGCGTCGTTGCGGGCGGAGGTCCCTTTGGCGGAGGTCAGCACCAGCCAGCGGCCGTCCTTGCTGACACCCACGCCGTAGTGCTCGGTCTTGTCGCGCCCCGCACCGAAGACCAGCACGTCGGTTTCGGTGGGCGTGCCCACGCGGTGCAGGTAGACCCGCCGGTGGTGCTGCTCCTCGCCCTCGGGCACGGTCCCCGGCGCCAGGCGGCGCACGTAGTAGAACGCCTCGCCGCCGGGCAGCCAAGCGACCGGTGAGTACCGGCACCGGTCAATGGGCCCGTCCACGGTCTCGCCGGTGGCCAGGTCCATGACCCGCAGCCGCGACTCCTCGTCACCGCCTTCGGAGAGCTGGTAGGCCAGCAGCCGCCCTTCGCGGTCGGGCACCCAGGAGTCCAGTGTGGTGTCGCCGGTGGGGTCCAGCGCCATCGGGTCGACCAGGGCGCGCTCGGTGGGTGCGCTCCCATCGGCGGCGGGCCCGGCCGCGTAAAGAACCCCGTGCTCCTGATCGGCCGCGCGCCGCGTGAACAGGCAGTGTTCGCCCCGCCAGACGGGGACTCCGACGAACCCGGCGGCCATCAGCGCCTCTATGCGCTCGGCCAACCGCTCCCGCCCCCGCCACAGCGGGGACCGCGCACTGAACAGCGCGTCCTGCGCGCTGCTCCACTCCTTGGTCTGGGGCGAGCGGGGGTCCTCCAGCCAGCGGTAGGGATCGGCGATGCGGTGTCCGTGCAGATCCTCCACGCAGTCGGTGCGCTCAGCAGCGGGATAGCGAGGTTCAGGCATGACCAGAACTCTATCGGCCCGTAGCGGCGCGCCTCTGCGCCACCGGGACAATCTGGGACGACCATGTGTTACCCGGTGGTTTTCGCTGCCTACGCATAATTAGGGTGGCGGCAGAGCGGTCCGACCTAGCAAACTGAATGCGGGACGTTACTCGGCGGGAACCACCCACGGGAGGTCCGTGTGGCAACGCGAACAGCACCGGTCGTCCGGCCGGTCGACAAGGAGGTCTCCTGGCTGGCCGATCGGCTGGCCGGGGATGAGACACGGCCGTTGGCTCCGACGGTCATGGAGAAGCTGTGAGCAGCGCGCGCAGTACGGAGGGCGGTACAGGGCACCGCCACGTGCTGCTGCTCAACGCCAGCTATGAGCCGTTGACCACTCTGCCGCTGCGCCGGGCGATCCTGCTCGTGCTGCGGGAGAAAGCCGAAGTCGTGCACGGCGATGCCGCAGGCACCGCACTGCACTCGGCCACCACCGCACTGTCGGTGCCCTCGGTCATTCGGCTGCGACGCTACATCAGGGTGCCTTACCGGCGCCGCGTGCCCCTGACCCGGGTGGCCCTGATGCGGCGCGACGGCAACCACTGTGCTTACTGCGGAAAGCGGGCCGAGACCATCGACCACGTTATCCCCCGCAGCCGCGGCGGTGCGCACATCTGGGAGAACGTAGTGGCCTCCTGCAAGCCGTGCAACCACCGCAAGGCCGACCATCTGCTCGACGAACTCGGTTGGCGGCTGAACGTGACCCCCACGGTTCCCCGCGGGCTGCACTGGCGGCTCATCAACGGTGAGAACCACGGCGACCCCCAGTGGGCGCCGTACATGGCGCGCGTCGCGGCCTGAGCCGGCAGGCAACAGGGCCGCGATAGGCGTTTCGGTGCCCGGCGGCGGGCTCCCAGGTCCCACCCGCCGCCGGGCGCTCGCGTCTGGACGCATGCATACCGCGCCGCGAACGCCCCTGCCGGCCCGCTCTGCCAATGGGCAGGCGGGCCGAGGCGGTGGCCGAAGGCCGGGCGCTCGGGCTAGTTCTCGATCTGACCGACGTCGCGGGCAGCGCCGGTGGAGGCCGAGGTGGCCATCGCGGCGTAGGCGCGCAGGGCCTGGGTGACCGGCCGTTCGCGCTTGACAGGCCGGAAGGTGCCCAGCTCGGCCAGCAGTTCGGCGCGCCGGGAGTCGAGTTCGGCGGCAGGCACATCGACCCGCAGCGTGCGGTTGGGGATGTCGATGACCACGCGGTCGCCCTCGCGCACCAGCGCGATGTCGCCGCCCTGGGCGGCCTCGGGCGAGGCGTGCCCGATGGACAGCCCCGAGGTGCCGCCGGAGAACCGGCCGTCGGTGATCAGCGCGCAGGCCTTGCCCAGGCCGCGGCCCTTGAGGAAGCTCGTGGGGTAGAGCATCTCCTGCATGCCGGGGCCGCCCTTGGGCCCCTCGTAGCGGATGACGACCACGTCGCCCGGCTCGATCAGCTTGTTCAGGATGCCGTCGACGGCGTCCTCCTGGCTCTCGAACACCTTCGCCGGTCCGGAGAAGGTGTAGAGCTCCTCCTCGACACCGGCGGTCTTGACGATGGCGCCGTCGGGAGCGAGGTTGCCGTAGAGCACCGCCAGCCCGCCGTCGGCGGTGTAGGCGTGGGCGGTTTCGCGGATGCAGCCGGCCTCGCGGTCGGTGTCGAGGGTCTCCCAGCGGACGTTCTGGGAGTAGGCCTTGGTGGTGCGCTTGCCGCCCGGTGCGGCGTAAAACAGTTCGCGGGCGTCCTCGGCGCAGGTATCAGCTGAGATGTCCCACTTTGCGAGGTACTCGCCGAGCGTTGCGCCGTGGACGGTGGGCACCGAGGTGTCGATCAGCCCGCCGCGGGCGAGCGCGCCCAGGATGGCGGGGATACCGCCTGCCCGGTGCACGTCCTCGATGTGGTACTTGTCGGTGTTCGGCGCGACCTTGCACAGGCACGGCACCCCGCGGGAGAGCTGGTCGATGTCGGGCAGGCCGAACTTCACACCGGCCTCGGTGGCCGCCGCCAGCAGGTGCAGGATGGTGTTGGTGGAGCCGCCCATGGCGATGTCCAGCGCCATGGCGTTGGCGAAGGCCGTCGGCGAGGCGATGGACAGCGGCAGCACCGAGGAATCGTCCTGCTCGTAGTAGCGGCGGGCGGCCTCGACCACCTTGTGCCCGGCGTCGTCGTAGAGCTGCTTGCGGGCGACGTGGGTGGCCAGCACCGTGCCGTTGCCCGGCAGCGCCAGCCCCATGGCCTCGGTCAGGCAGTTCATCGAGTTGGCGGTGAACATGCCCGAGCAGGAGCCGCAGGTGGGGCAGGCGGCCTCCTCGATCTCGTCCAGTTCGGCCTGGGAGACCGATTCGTCGGCCGAGCCGACCATCGCGTCGATCAGGTCCAGCTTGCGCTCGGTGACGGCGGTGCCGTTGACCACCGTGGCCTTGCCGGCCTCCATCGGCCCGCCGGAGACGAAGACCGTGGGGACGTTCAGCCGCATCGCGGCCAGCAGCATGCCCGGCGTGATCTTGTCGCAGTTGGACACGCACACCAGCGCGTCGGCGCAGTGGGCGTTGACCATGTACTCGACGGCGTCGGCGATGAGTTCGCGGCTGGGCAGCGAGTAGAGCATGCCGCCGTGGCCCATGGCGATGCCGTCGTCGACGGCGATGGTGTTGAACTCCCGAGGCACCCCGCCGGCCTCGCGCACGCCGTCGGCGACGACATCGGCGACCTCGCGGAGGTGGACGTGGCCCGGCACGAATTGCGTGAAGCTGTTGGCGATCGCGACGATCGGCTTGCCGAAGTCCTCGCGTTCCACGCCGGACGCGCGCATAAGGGCGCGCGCGCCGGCCATGTTCCTGCCGTGGGTGACGGTGCGTGAGCGCAGCGCGGGCATGGGGTACTCCCATCGACGCCGGGAGGCGTTTACGACGTGTGTTCCTCTGTCGATGGTAGCGCCGATGCGGGACCGGACGTGTCTCGTTGCCGGAGATCAAATGTCCGGATGGTGAGACATCCCTGTTCTTGGGTGCGCGTCTACTCAGGCGCGTAGCGGGCCGGACACGCCGAACGCGCCGGGGCGGGGCGGCCTCCGGCGCGTTCGGGTGGAGCGGTTGCGGGCGGGCGGCGGGAGAGGGGCGGGAGCGGACAAGGGTGCGAGTGCGGGACGGGGGCGGGCGGCGGCGCGGCCGGGAGGGGAGCCGGACGCGGCGCGCGGGCGGTTCAGTACCGGGCGGGCAGCACCTTGCTGGCCGCCTCGTGGATCTCCTCGATCTCCTGGTCGGTCAGGCGTGACTTGCCGCTGCGCAGCCACTTGCGGACCTTGGTGCCGCCGATGACGTCGACACCGCGCAGGTTGTGGCTGTCCCAGGGCAGGGACGGCCCGTAGATGGCCAGCGACGGGCGCACCGTGATCTCGCGCCCGAGGTACTCGCTGATAAGGCGTTCGGCGGCGCGCGCTTCTTCGAGCGCCTCGTCGATCCGCTCGTTCTTGGAGAATTTGCCGTGGTAGAGCTTTTCAAGCTTGTTGCGCAGCGGCAGCCGCTTGTCCCACGACTCGGAGTCGATGGCGAAGGCGCCGCGCCGACCCACGATGAAGTGGTCGATCTGGCCGTTGCCGCCGGGGATGCCGCGGGCGTGCAGCACCCGGTAGCCCAGCCTCCGCATCAGGCGCAGTTGGGCCTCGGTGCGGCGCTGGGCCGCGGCCGGTTTGCGCCAGCGAGGGACCTCGGACTGGCGCCGGGAGGAGTAGACGGAGAAGGCGATCAGTACCGCGGCCGCGAAGGTGGCGCCGATCCGCCAGTCGGTGGTGAGGAGCCCGCAGACCGCCCCGACGGCGGCGGCGACGCCGCCGCGCAGCAGCCAGCGCCGCCCCGAATCAGAGGCCAGTGCGCCGTAGGTCTTGCGGGCCGCTGTGTTGGAGCCCTGGGAGTCGGTGGAACGGGCGCCGGTGGAACCGGTCGCGGGCGGAGTGGAGAAGGGCGATCCGGAGCGGCTCTGCTGCGCGGTGCCGTTGCCTGTGGTTGCCGATTGCACGCTGGAAAGAGTAGTTCGATCCATATGCGAGTCCTAGTACATCGAATCTCACACTTTACTTCCCCGCCCTGGGGTGCTTTCTCACGTGTCCGTCCGGTTGTTCCGGGGGAGGATAACCCTTTCCGGGGTCTCTAGAGAGGCACTCGGGTTCATCCCCTGCAAATGTGGTCTTGACACCCCCTGTTGCGGACTACGCTTGGCTCTCATGGCCGAGATCCACGATCTGACCGCGATCCAGCAGGCCGAGGCCGTCCGTCGGCGCGACCTCTCTCCGGTGGACATCACCGAGCACTACCTCACGCGTATCGAGCGCCTCAACGAGAAGCTCGGGGCTTTCATTGCGGTTGCGGGCGAATTCGCGCGCGAACAGGCCCGAAAGGCGGAGGAAGAGGCGCTTTCCGACACGCCGGGCGAACCGCCGCCGCTGCTCGGCGTGCCCATTCCGATCAAGGATGTCGATCCGGTGGAGGGCCTGCGCTTCACCAGTGGGTCGGCCGTGCATACCGACCGCGTGGCCGATACCGACTCCGATGTGGTCAGCGAGCTCCGCGCCGCCGGGGCGATCGTCACCGGCAAGACCCACACCCCCGAGTTCGCCCTCGCCTGCTACACCGACAGCGACCTCGCGCCGCCCGCCCGTACACCCTGGGACCTCACCCGCTCGGCAGGCGGCTCCAGCGGCGGCGCGGCGGCCGCCGTGGCGGCGGGCCTGGCACCGGCCGCCCACGGCAGCGACGGCGGCGGCTCCATCCGAATCCCGGCCAGCGCCTGCGGCGTGTTCGGCATCAAGCCCACCCGCGGACGGGTGACCGCGGGCCCGCTCAAGCCCGACTTCATCGGACTGTCGAGCGCCGGCCCGCTCGCCCGTACCGTCGCCGACGCCGCCCTGGTGCTGGACATCATCTCCGTCAACCGCCCCGGCGACTACTTCACCGCCCCGCCGCTGCCGGCGGGCGAGACGTTCCTCGGATATGCCCTGCGGGAACCGGGCAGGCTGCGGATCGGCCGCTTCAGCTCGCCGACGACACCCGGTATCGAGGTCGCCCCCGAGGTAATGGCCGCCTACGAGGACACCACCGCGCTGCTGGGCGAGCTCGGCCACGACGTCGAGGACATCGAACCGCCCTTCAATGAGGGCGAGCTCGGGGAGTTCGGACTGATCTGGGCGGCCCTGGCGGCGGCCAACCCCGTCGATCCCGTCGACGAGCACCTGCTGCGCCCGCTGACCCGGTGGCTGCACGAGCGCGCCGCCGAATCCTCCATTGCGGCCTACATGGGCGCCACCGCCCGGTTGCAGAACGCGGTACGCGCGGCCCTGCCGCAGTTGCTGCCCTATGACGTGGTGCTCAGTCCCACGCTGGCGCAGCTGCCGGCTCCGGTGGGCCACTTCAGCGGCGACCCGGCAGCGCAGTTCCGCCGAATGACCGAGTTCACCCCGTTCACCTCGCTGTTCAACATCACCGGCCAGCCCTCGGCGAGCGTCCCGCTGCACTGGAGCCCCCAAGGGCTGCCGGTGGGTGTCATGCTCACCGGGCGCCCGGGCGGCGAACCTACTCTGCTGTCGCTGTCGGCCCAGCTGGAGGCGGCGCGTCCATGGGCGGAGCGCCGCCCGGACGCGTGGTGGGAGTAGACCCGCCGGCCTGCGCGGTTTCCGTCTGCGCGGCCGCGCTGTCAGCGGTCTCATCTGCCTCTGTGCTCTCCGCTGCCGCGGCCGGTGGCGGGCCCAGCCGCAGCGCGGCCGCGGCCGCCAGCAATGTCGCCACGGCCGCGCCCGCCGCCCCGGCGGCGGCACCGCCGAAATCGATGAGCCACCCGGTCAGCGGCGCGGCGACGGAGATGCCGCCGGTGATGGACGAAGCGAACCAGCCGAAGGCCTCGCCGCGGCGGTGGGCCGGGGCGACCCCGCTTAAGCGCTCGGTGACGGCGGCGATGGTCGGTGCGGCGAACAGCCCGCCCGCGAACAGCACGGGAGTCAGTAGCCACGGCGAGGGCAGGTGCAGCAGCGGCGGCAGCAGCGGTACCAGCAGCGCCACCCCCGCTGCGGCCGCGAACGCGCGCCGCGCCGGCCGCGGCGGGCCGCTCAGCGTCCCCGCGAGCAGGCCGCCCACACCCGACCCGGCGGCGTAAACGGCCATCAGCGCCCCGGCATAGCCCGGCGACCCGAGCTCGCGCGCCCAGGCCACGATGGTCAGGTCGACCGCGCCCAGGCCCACGGCCAGCAGGGCGCTCGTTGCCAGGACCAGCGCGATCCGCGGGTTGGTGAGCAGGGAGCGGCCGTCTGCGCGGGACGGGACCCGCCCTGCGTCGGGCGGCATGGGCGCGGAGAGCCCAGCGCGCCGCAGGCTCCAGGCCAATCCTGCGGCCCCCACGCACGGCAGGACCGCCAGCACGGCCACGGCCGCGCGGCTGCCGGCCAGCCCGACCATGGCCGCCGCCAGCAGCGGCCCGGCAATGAACAGCAGCTCCTGCAGCGTGGCTTCGGCGGCGAACATGGTCTGGCGGTTGCGTCCGGAGGTGATGCGCGGCCAGATCGAGCGGGCGATCTGGGTGGCCGGCGGCTGGAACAGGCCGGTGGCCAGCGCCAGCGGAATCGCCGCCCACCACAGCGCAGCGGGCAGCAGCGCCAGCGCACCCAGCCCGGCGCCGTAGACCGCGGCCGAGCTGAGCATCAGCTTGGCCTTGGAGCTGCGGTCGGCGATCCGTCCGCGCAGCGGGCCGGCAACGGCGGTGCCCACGGTCAGCCCGCCGGCGACGAGACCGGCGATGGCGTAGGAGCCGGTCCACCCGGCGACCAGGAAGGTCACCGCAATCGGCAGCCCGCCGAGCTGCACCCGGGCGCACAGCGACCAGAACAGTAGCGAGGGGACGTGGGGGATCGCGAAGAGCCGACGATAGGACGACAACACTCCCGCATGTTACTGGGGAGTCCCGCACCGGCAGGCGGCAGCCCGCTCCGATCGACATTTGCGGCAAAGTTCGCAATAGGTCGTGCGGGCGGGAGTAGGGGTATGGCGCAGCCGCCACGGACCCCTGCAGTGCGGCATTATCGTTGTCTGTGAGTGATGCGGAGCTGGCCCGGCTGGCCGAAGAATACGGCGTTGCGACGACGTACGAGGATTGGCGCGGCCGCCGCGTCCACGTTTCCGTCGACACGCTGCGCCACGTGCTGGGCGCCATGGACGTCGATGCCTCCTCGCCCCGCGCCGCGCTGGCCGACCACTGGGCCCGCCAGGCCACCCGCCTGCTGCCGCCGTGCGTGGTCACCCGCGCCGGCCGCACCCCGCAGCTGCCCCTGCCCGACCTCTCGCGCTGCTGGGTCGAGCAGGCCGGCGGCGGCTGGAGCGAACCCGGCCCGCGGCTGCCGCTGGGCAGGCACACCCTGCACGTCGAGAACGGGGCCGTGCGCCAGCAGGCGCCGCTGCTGGTGGTCCCCGACCGGCTGGAGCCGCTGCCCGACGAACGGCGGGTCTGGGGGCTGACCGCCCAGCTCTACTCGTTGCGTTCGCGCGCCTCGTGGGGCATGGGCGATCTGCGCGACCTCGCCGAACTCGCCGACTGGAGCGCCCGCGACCTCGGCGCCGACTTCACCGTGGTCAACCCCCTGCACGCCACCGAACCCGCCTGCCCCATCGAGCCATCGCCCTACCTGCCCGTCAGCCGCCGCTACTGCGGGCCGCTGAACATCCGGATCGAGGACATCCCCGAGTACGCCGCCCTGGAGCCCGCTCAGCGCGAGACCATCCAGCGGCTGGCCCGCCCGTTGCGCGAGCACGCCCGCACCGCCGACCTGCTCGACCGGGACGCCGTCTGGGACGCCAAACGCAGTGCGCTGATGATGCTGTTCCAGGTGCCGCGCACCCCGGCGCGCGAAGCCGCATTCCAGGCCTACCTCGGCCGCGAGGGCGCCACCCTGGTGGAGTACGCCACCTGGTGCGCCCTGGCAGAGGAGCACGGGGCCGACTGCCGCACCTGGCCGGTGGAGCTGCGAGACGTTTCGGCGCATACGGTTGGAGCCGAGGCGCTGCGCCGCTGGCCGGGCGTGGAGTTCCACCGGTGGCTGCAGTGGATCCTCGACGACCAACTCGCCGCCGCCCAGGCCGGAGCCCGCGCGGCGGGGATGTCGCTGGGCATCGTGCACGACCTGGCCGTCGGGGTGCAGCCCGGCGGCGCCGACGCGTGGATGTTCGCCGACACCATCGCACCCGGCGTCCGAGTGGGCGCGCCGCCCGACGAGTTCAACCAGCGCGGCCAGGACTGGGGCCAGCCGCCCTGGCACCCCGTCAAGCTGGCCGAGCAGGGCTATGCCCCCTTACGGCAGGTCCTCGGCCAGGTGCTGCGCCACGCGGGCGGGGTGCGCATGGACCACGTCATGGGCCTGTTCCGGCTGTGGTGGGTGCCCGAGGGCGGCTCGCCCGCCGACGGGACCTACGTGCGCTACGACCACGAGGGCACGGTCGGCAGCCTGCTGCTGGCCGCCCGCGAGTTCGACGCGGCAGTGGTCGGCGAGGACCTGGGGACGGTGGAGCCCTGGGTGCGCGACCACCTCGGCGAACGGGGCGTGCTGGGGACCTCGGTGCTGTGGTTCGAGCGCCGCGACGACGGCAGCCCGCGCCGCCCCGAGGAGTGGCGCCCCGACAGCCTGGCCACCGTCGCCACCCACGACCTGCCGCCGGTGGCGTCCTACCTCTCCGCCGAGCACGTGGAACTGCGCGACCGCTTGGGCCTGCTGGACCGCCCCGCGGCGGTCGAACGCGCCGAGGCCGAGGCGCAGGCGGCCGCCTGGTGCGAGCGCCTGGTGGAACTGGGGCTGCTCGACCCCGCGGTGGACCCGCTGTCGGAGCCGGCCACCGTGGTCGCCGCGCTGCACGCCTACCTGGTGCGCACGCCCGCGCGGATGATCGGGATATCGCTGGCCGATGTGGTCGGTGATAGGCGGATGCAGAACCAGCCCGGAACCAGCGACGCCTACCCCAATTGGCGGATACCGCTGACCAGCGCCGAGGGCGAGCCGGTGCTGCTGGACGAGCTGATCGCCGACCCCCGGCTGGCCGAGCACGCACGCCGGGCACTGCGGCCGCTCATCGAACCGTCCTACCTGCAGTTCTAGCCGCCGGGCGCCGGTTGCCGGTCACCGGCCGGCCGTCGCCGGGCGCACGCATCCGCGGCCCGCACGCACCGGGTGCGCGCGGGCCGCGGAGACGGACTGCGGAACGGAACCTAGGCTTCGCGCGACCCGGCGTCGCGGCGCTGGGCCTCCAGGGCCCGCCGCACGCCCGCCGCGCCCTCGACGAGCAGGCGGCGCAGCGCCGGCGCCGGCTGCTGTTCACTGATGTAGGCCTCGGTGCGGCGAATGGTCTCCTCCTCGACCAGGTGGCCGGGGTAGGCCATCTCGGCGAAGGTCTGGGCGAACTCGCCGGTCCACTCCTGCCAGGCCTTGCCGATCAGGTCGAAGTAGCGGTCGACGTAGGGCCGGTACAGCTCGCGGTGGGCGGGCTCGGCGAATCCCGACAGCGTCGCGCGGAACTCGGCGTTGGCCATCTGACCGGAGCGGATGCGGTCCCACGCCTGCGCCTTGGCCTCGGGCCCGGGGATCGCGGCGCGGCAGCCGGCGGCCTTGCGCTCGCCGGTGGCGGTGGGGTCGAGCTCCAGTTCGCCGGTGATCTCCTTCTCGCCGGCGCGTCCGGCCGCCACGAGCCGGCGCAGCAGTGTCCACCGCAGGTCGGTGTCGATGGCCAGCCCCTCGACGGTGATCGCGCCGTCGAGCAGCCCCTGCAGCAGCGAGAGGTGCTCGCCGCCGACCGCGGCGTCGGCGAACCCGTTGGCGTAGGCCAGCTGCAGGTCGCCACCGGGTTCGGCCGCTGTGAGCAGGCCGCGCAGCCGCCCGGCGAGCAGGTCGAAGCCGGTTTCCCGCCAGGAGTGCGCGGTGTACTGGTGCAGCGCGGTCACCGCCTGGCGCAGCAGGGTCTGCACGACCATGACGTCGCTGACTCCGCCGATGCCCGTGACGACCAGCTTCACGAAGTCGCGTGCGGCCATCTCGGCGTCGCGGGTCATGTCCCAGGCCGCGGCAAAGCACAGGGCGCGGGGGAGGGACTCGGAGATCTCCCCGGCGGCGTCCACAACGGTGCGCAGCGAGCGCTCGTCCAACCGGATCTTGGTGAAGGTGAGGTCGTCGTCGTTTACCAGCACCAGGTCGGGCCGGGCCTTGCCGACCAGTTCGGGCACCTTGGTGCGCTCGCCGGAGACGTCCAGCTCGACGCGCTCGCGGCGGACGATGCCCTTTTCGGTGCGGTCGTACAGGCCCACCGCCAGCCGGTGCGAGCGCAGCGTGGGGTGTTCGGCGGTCGCCTCCTGCAGCACCGAGAAGGAGGTGAAGGCGCCGTCGGCGCCGACCTCGAACTCCGGGCGCATGGTGTTGACCCCGGCGGTCTCCAGCCACTCCCGCGACCAGCTCGCCAGGTCGCGCCCAGAAGCGTGCTCCAGATGGCGCAGCAGGTCCGACAGCTTGGTGTTGCCCCAGGCGTGTTCGTCGAAGTAGGCGCGCACCCCCGCGAAGAAGGCGTCCTCACCCACGTAGGCGACGAGCTGCTTGAGGACCGAGGCGCCCTTGGCGTAGGTGATGCCGTCGAAGTTGACCTCGACCGCCTGCATGTCGGGGATGTCGGCGGCGATGGGGTGGGTGGAGGGCAGCTGGTCCTGGCGCAGCGCCCAGGCCTTCTCGACGTTGGCGAAGGTGGTCCAGGCCTCGCTCCACTTGGTGGCGTTGACCTGGCAGTAGACGCTGGCGAAGGTCGCGAAGGACTCGTTCAGCCACAGGTCGTCCCACCAGCGCATGGTCACCAGGTCGCCGAACCACATGTGCGCCATCTCGTGCAGGATGGTCTCGGCGCGGCGCTCGTAGCGGGCGTCGGTGACCCGGGAGCGGAAGACGTAGTCCTCCAGGAAGGTCACCGCGCCGGCGTTCTCCATGGCGCCGGCGTTGAACTCCGGGACGAACAACTGGTCGTACTTGCCGAACGGGTAGCGCCGCCCGAAAAGCCGGTGGTAGAAGTCGAACCCCTGTTTGGTGACGTCCAGGATCGCGTCGGCGTCGAGGTACTCCGCCAGCGACGCCCGGCAGTACACACCCAGCGGGATCCCGTCGTGCTCGTCGCGCACCACGTGGTACGGGCCGGCGATCAGCGCCGTGATGTAGGTCGAGACCGGGTCGGTGGCCGGGAAGTGCCACCGCGACTTGGGGCCCGCCGGGTCTTCCACCGCTTGGCCCGCGACGTCGGGGGCGCTGTTGGAGACCGCCTCGAAGTCGGCGGGTGCGAAGACGGTCAGCTCGAAGGACGCCTTGAGGTCGGGCTGGTCGAAGCAGGCGTACATCCGCTGCGCGTCGGAGGTCTCGAACTGGCTGTAGAGGTAGGTGCGGCCGTCGACCGGGTCGACGAAACGGTGCAGGCCCTCGCCGGTGCGCATGTAGGCCGCTTCGGCCAGCACCCGCAGCTCGTTCTCGGCCTGCAGCCCCCGCAGCGCGATCCGGCCGCCGTCGAACACCTGGGCCGGATCGAGCGCCTCGCCGTTGAGCACGACCGAGGTGACGCTCGGTGCGGTCAGGTCGATGAAGGTTTCGGCCCCCGGTTCGGCGCAGTCGAATCTGACCACCGTGTTGGACCGGAAGGTCTGGTCGCTCTCGGTGAGATCGAGTTCCACGGTGTAGGAGCCCACGCTGAGAATGCGAGCCCGCTCCCGTGCCTCGTCACGTGTCAGATTGCCCGCCACGTCCGCTCCCTCCAGGCCGCCGGTGTCCGCCGGCCTAAGTCGCTGTTTCCCCCGCTGCAGCCCTGCCGGAATCGAGGGGTGCAATGCATGCCGTGTCCGATCCTGCCACGGTCGGCGGAGGAATGCTGAACCCGTTGCCGAGGTTGCAGCGTGTGTGCCGAGCGAGTGCGGTGCGGCCTTCGGGGCGGCGGCGCACTGGAACGGTTCCGGAGCACGATGACGTTGCAAGGAGAATTCCATGGTTGCCGGTAATGACCAGGCCGAAACCGTCCCCGTCGATTTCTGGTTCGACCCGGTGTGCCCGTGGGCGTGGATGACGTCGCGGTGGTTGCTCGAGGTCGAGCAGGTGCGGCCGGTACGCGCGCGCTGGCACGTGATGAGCCTGAGCGTGCTCAACGAGGGCCGCGACGTGTCCGACGACTACCGGTCGATCCTCGAAACCGGCTGGGGGCCGGTGCGCGTGGCGATCGCCGCCGAACAGCGGTTCGGCAGCGAGGTACTGGGCCCGCTCTACACCGCGCTGGGTACCCGCCTGCACAACCGCAAGGAACCGCGCAGCGAGCAGACCTACCGCGCGGCGCTGGCAGAGGCCGGCCTGCCCGAGGACCTGGTTGCAGCCGCCCGCTCCACCGACTACGACGACGAACTCCGCCGATCCCACCACGACGGCATGGACCGTGTCGGCTACGAGGTCGGCACCCCGGTGATCTCCGTCGAGGGCGTGTCCTTCTTCGGCCCGGTGGTCAGCCCCGCACCCAAGGGCGGGGCCGCCGGAAAGCTGTGGGACGGGGTCCTGGCGGTCGCCGGAACCGACGGATTCTTCGAGCTCAAGCGCAGCCGCACCCGCAACCCCGTTTTCGACCAGTAAGGTGCCTACCCCGCCCCCTTCGCCGCGGTGGAGCGGGCGAGCCTGCGGCCGAAGGCGGAACCCCGGCGCGTCCGGCGCCGTTGACCCTGTGCAGCAACGGACAGAGAGGTCTGCACGATGAGCGCACCCGAGGACGACCGCCTGGTGGAGATGTTCGACGACGGGCTGGAGATCCTGCCCGACACCACCGGCGACGAACGCGGCCCCGGCTGGGGCGATTCCGACCGCGACGACGACACCGACCGGCTGCTGGAGGAACGCCCGCCGCACTGGTGAATCCGCCGATACCCGATCGGTGCCGGGCACGGCATAACCGAACACCGTTCTGGGAACGTGGGTTCCATGCGTTCCCTCTACCTCAACGGCGCCTGGGCACCCTCCGCCTCCGGCGCGGCCATCGACGTCATCAATCCGGCGACCGAGGAGGTCCTCGACACGGTTCCGGCGGGTGACCCCGCCGACGTCGACCGCGCCGTCGCCGCGGCCCGCGGCGCCTTGCCCGCGTGGTCGGCGCTGCACCACACCGAGCGGTGCGCGCACCTGGCCGCGGCCCTGGAACTGCTGCAGCAGCGGGCCGGCGACATCGCCGGCGCCATTGCCGCCGACATCGGCGCCCCGCTGAAGTTCGCGCAGAAGGTGCAGACTGGCTTTCCGCTGCTGATGTTCCAGACGTTCCTGCAGCTGATGGAGGCCCACGGCGAGCGGCTGTTCACCGGCGAAGAGGTGGGCGAGTCGCTCGTCGTGCGCGAACCCTGCGGCGTCGTGGGCGCCATCACGCCGTGGAACTACCCGCTGCACCAGATCGTGCTCAAGGCGGTGCCCGCCCTCGCTGCGGGCAACACGTTCGTGCTCAAACCCAGCGAGGTCGCACCGCAGGCCGCCTACGCACTCACCGCAGCCCTGCACGACTCCGGGCTGCCCGCCGGCGTGTTCAACCTCGTTTCGGGCACCGGCCCGGTGGTGGGTGCGGGCATCGCGGCCCACCCGGACGTCGACATGGTCTCGTTCACCGGTTCGGGGCGGGCCGGCAAGCAGGTCGGCGCGGCAGCCGCTGCCACCGTCAAGAAGGTCGCCCTGGAACTGGGCGGCAAGTCGGCCAGCGTCATACTGCGCGACGCCGACCTCGCCTCGGCCGTCAACAACGGGGTGGCCGACGTCATGCGCAACACCGGGCAGAGCTGCGACGCGCTCAGCCGGCTGCTCGTGCCGCGCGAGCACTACGGCGAAGCGGTGCGCACGGCCGCCGCGGCGGCCCTGAAGTACGCGCCGGGCGACCCCTTCGACGAGGGGGTGCGGATGGGGCCGGTGGTCTCCGCCGCCCAGCGCGAACGGGTGCGCGGCCACATCGGCGCCGGTATCGAGGAAGGCGCCCGCCTGGTCACCGGCGGTGCGGCGCCACCTGAGGACCGCGAGCGCGGCTACTTTGTGCGGCCCACCGTCTTCGCCGACGTGACAAGCGCCATGCGTATCGCCCAGGAGGAGATCTTCGGACCCGTCGTGGTGCTCATCGCCTACGACACCGAGGAGGAGGCCGTGCGCATCGCCAACGACACCGAATACGGGCTTTCGGGGGCGGTGTGGTCGGCCGACCGCGACCGCGCCCTGGCGGTGGCCCGGCGGCTGCGCACCGGCCAGGTCAAGATCAACGGCGCCGGAGTCGAGCCCCGGCTGCCCTTCGGCGGTTACAAGCAGTCGGGCGTGGGCCGCGAGTGGGGCCTGCACGGTATCGAGGAGTTCTGCGAGGTCAAAGGGATCCAGCGGTAGGCGCGGCCGGTGCGGTCCCGGTGCGGGCCGGTCGCGGCAATATGGCAGGATCGAAAGACCGCGCGGAGTGTGCGCTTGACACCTTCGTGCCCCCGTGTCCGGTCTCCATTACGAGGTGTGAGTTGAGCAAGCTGACGGAGTCGAAGGCCGGCCCGCTGGGCAAGGACATCAAAGCCATTGTCATGGCCAACGTCATCGCCGTGGCCTCGCTGGTCGTCTTCGGCGCCATGGGGTTGGCCATCGCCTCGGTCGCCACCGGCGAGTCGCTGTTCCAGGCGCTGTGACCCGCGCTGCGGCGCTGAGGCGCTGCAGCGCTTCCGGTATCCGTACGCCCGCAACCGGTGTCCGCCACCGGGGCGGGCGCTTCTCATGGGAAACTTGTGGACGTGCGTGTATACCTTGGCAGTGACCATGCCGGATTCGAACTGAAGGAGCACCTCGTCGCCTGGCTCAAGGAGCAGGGCCACGAGGTCGCCGACGCCGGGCCGGCCGGATACGACCCCGTTGACGACTACCCCCCGTTCGTACTGCGCGCCGCCGAGGGGGTGGCCCGCGATCCCGGATCCCTCGGTGTGGTCATCGGCGGTTCCGGAAACGGCGAGCAGATCGCGGCCAACAAGGTCGCCGGCGTGCGGGCGGCACTGGCCTGGAGCGAGGAGACCGCGCGCCTGGCCCGCCTGCACAACGACGCCAACGTGGTTGCGATCGGGGCCCGGATGCACACCGCCGAAGAGGCCGTGCACCTCGTGGACGTCTTCCTGGCCACGGCCTACAGCGGCGAGGACCGCCACACGCGGCGGATCGACATGCTCACCGCCTACGAGCGCTCAGCCGAACTGCCGCCGCTGCCCGGCAGCGGCTGACCAGCGGGCGGGCGCGCCGATGCGCCGGCGCGGCTCCGCCGAGCGCGCCGGCGCAGGCCGGGGCGGAAGTCGTTGGCCGACTAGAAGATGTTGCTGCAGTGCGGCTGATCGGATCGGTGCAGCGCAGCGTCGAGCCGCTGCACCGATCCGGGCGTGGTCTCGCTGATCAGCCCGGCCGCCAGGTAGCCGCCCAGCGCCGTGCCGCCGAGGTAGGCGGCGCCCAGGTGGGAGACGTCCAGGACCAGGTCGGGGGCATCGCCGGTGGACGTGCAGCGGGCCGCCGCGGTGTCGGCGCTGAGCCGCCAGCGGCCGGCGTTCCACGGGCAGTAGCGGTCGCTTACCTCCAGCACGAGGTCGACCGGTGCCGCAAAGCTGCGTTTCTCCATCGCAGAGGGCAGGTCGACCAGCCGCACCCACAGGTTGTCGATCAGCCGTCGGCGGGCGCGGTAGGGATCGGCCAGCAGGTGGAACAGCGGGTCGTCGGTCGGTGCCATGTCGTGGTGCACCGACGCCACCAGGTCGCGGGTGAGCAGGTGCTCCCACACCAGGGTGAACGCCGCGGGGGCGGTGGCGAAGACCTCCTTGACCTCCAGGCGGCCTTCGGCGGCGCCGTATTCGTCCCACTCCTGCTTGGTGCGGTACAGCGCATAGCCCAGCGGCCCCGCGTCGTCCTCGGCGACCACGCACTTGAGCGCGCTGAAGCCGCCGCGGTTCTCGGCCGGGTCGCGCAGCATCTTGTTCCACCAGCCGGAGCTGCGCTGGAACTCGCCGACGCGCTGCACCGCAGCGGCCTGGTGCACGACCGCGATCTCCTTGCGGGAGTCCTCGGCGCCGGAGACCAGGCGCAGGCGCAGCGCGGGATCGCGGGGCGCGTCGGCCCGCAGATCGGCCTCGCGGGTGCGCAGGGTGAACTCGGCCGCCTGCGCAGCAGGCCCGTAGCCGAAGCGGCTGTAAATGCCGCCCTCCGAAGCGAACAGCGCGGCGATGTCCTCTCCCCGCTCGCGGATGTCGGCGAGCTGGCGGCGCATGAGCGCGCTGAGCACGCCGCGGCGCCGGTGGGTCGGCCATACGCCGACACCCGAGACGCCGGCGACCGGGCGCGGCCCGCCGGGCAGGGCCATGGTGAACGAGTGGATGTTGGCGGTGCCGACCGGCTGGGCACCGTCGAACACCGCCAGGGTGCGGTCGAGTTCGATGACCTTGCGCAGCCGCTCAAGGCTGGAGGCCGGCATCAGCAGCGCTTCCTCCACCGTCCGCGCGATCGCTGGAAGCTCGGACTCCTCGGGTACCCGCGCGTGCCAATCAGCGCCGGGTCCCGGTTCCGCCGTGGCGGCGGCATCACGGGAGAAGGACATGCTCCCGTCCCTATCACCGCACCGGCACAGGGCGCGAACGGTTTTCCGGCGCGGATACGCCCGCGGAAACGCCCATACAGCCCGGTCCGCGGGCACCCTGCTCCGGGCCAGGGCACCGGCCAACGCCGGCCCGCACCGGCGCCACCGGTCGGGCCGCCGCGCCCGCTTGCGTCCGCGGATCAGGGGGCGAATCCACAGCCGCCCGGCTCGGGACTGACGCGCGGGCCTTTCTCCGGCCATACTGAACCATGGGGATTTGTATACAGGATTCGGCGCCTACGCTGGGGGGATATCGGTTGGTCCCATACCGCCGGCCGCGGCGCGGGGGCCGCCGGGGCGGAGTGCCGGTGATCGTCGTGCGCGCTACAGTGCGGGCACAATGAAGGCCAAGCCGATCGCCCGTCTCTTCCGCTATGCGCGTTCCCTCTGGCAGCGTGCGGCGGCGCTGCTCCGGCGCAAGGTGCTCTTCCGCTATCGGCTGGTGCTGATCACACTCGTACTGCTCGCAGTGGGCATCGGTGTGGGCGCCGTATGGGGCCCGCCCGGATGGTTCCCGCCCAGCGCCGTGATCGTCACGGTCGTGGCGGGTGGTCTGCTGCTCAAACGCAAGAGCCTGGCGTTCCTGCTGGCCGTCGACGCCGCCGTGCTGCTGTTCACCGCCTTCACCCTGGAATTCGCCCAGGTCGGGCCGGGACTGCTGGTCACCATCGGCGCCACCGCCGTGGTCGCCTACCTGCTGTCGGGCGTGCGCGAGCGCCTGGGCATGCAAGGGCTCAGCGGCGAGCGCATGCTGCTGGAACTGCGCGACCGCCTGCGCTCGCAGGGCGAACTCCCCGAACTTCCGCAAGGCTGGGGCGGCACTGCAGTGCTGCGCCAGGCGGGCGGCTCCTCCTTCGGCGGCGACTTCGTCGTGTCCATGCGCCAGGGCGACCACCTGGAGGTCGCGGTGGTCGACGTGTCCGGCAAGGGCGTCGACGCCGGCACTCGCGCGCTGCTGTTGTCGGGCGCGTTCAGCGGGCTGATCACCGCCGTGCCCAGCGGCGAGTTCCTGGCCCACTGCAACGACCACCTGATCCGCACGGCGCTGGGCGAGGGCTTCGTTACGGCGGTGCACCTGAGCCTGGACCTGAGCAGCGGCGACTACCTCCTGGCGTCGGCGGGCCACCCGCCGGCGGCGCAGTACGAATACGGCGCCGGAAAGTGGTACACCACCGACGCCAAGGGCATCGTGCTGGGCGTGATGCCCCGCATCCAGTACACGCCGGTCAAGGGGCGGCTGCGCCGCGGCGACGCCATCATGCTCTACACCGACGGCCTGATCGAAACCCCCGGCGAAGACCTCGACACCGGTGTCGACCGCCTCCTCGACGCGGCCGATACCGCCGCGCTGCAGGGGTTCGGCGCGGGCGCCGAGTCCATCGTCGACTCGCTCAGCAAGGGCAAGAACGACGACACCGCGCTCGTGGTCATCTGGCGCGACTGACCCGGCCCCGCTCGGCGTCAGCGGGGCCGCGCCTGTGGCGGTAGGGTCGTCATGTTCCCCGGGCAGCCGAGTGGCGCCTCGTTGCCTCCCTAGCTAGGTCCCTGGCCAGAGGCCCCCGCGCCCCATGCGGAATTCTCGCGATCGACGAGGGGGTGCTCAGCATGGCCGAAGACGAGCCCGGCGAAGAGCTGACCGAGCTGGTCGAAACCAACGACCTCACCGGTATCCGGCTCTGGTTGGCCGAACACCAGCCCTTCGAGATCGCCGACGAGCTCGAACGCATGGCCAGCCACGTCGCCCTGGTTCCCTTCCGGCTGCTGGACAAGGACCGCGAGCTGGAGGTCTTCGAGGAACTCGACCCGGTGCACCAACAGGAGATCCTGCTGGGCCTGCGCGACGCGGCCTTCCACGAGCTGCTGGAGTCGATGGACCCCGACGACCGGGTGCGGCTCATCGGCGAGGCCCCGGCCAAGGTCGCCACCCGCGCACTGGCCGGGCTCAGCCCCGCCCAGCGCAAGATGACCGCGGCGCTGCTGGGCTACCCCGAAGGCTCGGTCGGGCGGTTCATGACCCCCGAGACCGTCATCCTGCACCGCGACCTCACTGTCGGCCGCGCGTTGGAGGTGGTGCGGGCCAAGGGCGCCGACGCCGAAACCGTCTACACGCTGCCGGTTGTCGACGACGGGCGGCGGCTGGCCGGCACGGTGCAGCTCAGCGACCTGGTCATCAACGACGACGAAAGCCTGGTCAAGGACATCGTCGACGTGCTTGTGCCGCGGGTGTCCGCCACCGAGCCCGCCGAGGAGGCGGCGCGGCTGATGCAGCAGGCCAATCTGGTCGCGCTGCCGGCGGTGGACTCCGAGGAGCGGTTCGTGGGTCTGCTGACCTTCGACGATGCGCTGGAACTGATCGAAGCCGCCGACTCCGAGGACATCGCCCGCCAGTCCGGTGCGAGCCCGGTGGCCGGCCACTATGTCGCCGCGGGTGTGGTGCGCCTGGCGCGGGCACGTTCGGTATGGCTGCTGCTGCTCATCGTGGCGGCCACGCTGACCGTCAACGTGATGCAGGGTTTCCAGGCCACCCTGGAGCAGGTGACCGCGCTCGCGCTGTTCGTGCCCATGCTCACCGGTACCGGCGGCAACGTCGGCTCCCAGTCGGCCACCGCGATCGTGCGTGCCCTGGCGGTCGGCGAGGTCCGGCTGCGCGACCTGCCCAAGGTGGCCTGGAAGGAGTCGCGGGTCGGCCTGCTGCTGGGGCTGATGCTGGCGTGTATCGCCATGCTCATCGGCACGGCGCTGGTGGGCGTGCAGGTCGCCTCGGTGGTCGCGGCATCGGTGATCGCCATCTGCACCTGGGCCGCGGTGATCGGCAGCACCATGCCGCTGCTGGCGCGGCGGGTGGGGGTCGATCCGGCGGTGGTCTCGGCTCCGCTGGTGTCGACCCTTGTCGACGCGACCGGGCTGTTGATCTATTTCACCATCGCGCGGCTGGTCCTGGGCGTGTGAGGCACTGCGCTGCTGCATCGGGCACGTGCGGCCGGGCCCAAGCGCGCCGGCGGCCGTCGCAGCCTGCAGGGCCGCGCCTACGGAAGGTATAACCCCGCGCCGAGCGGGTATCGCCGTCGATGACAGCGGAACCGCCGCAACTCGTCCCGAACAGGGGGTGGACGACATGTCGGGGGGCAGTGCCTTCGACAAGATCAAGCAGGCGGCCAGTCAGAACAGCGAGAAAGTCAGCCAGAGCGTTGACAGGCTCAAGAACATGGCCAAGGAGAAGACCGGCGGCAAGTACGACGAGAAGATCGACAAAGCCGGCGACTCCGCCACCGACTACCTGACCGGCCAGGGCGGCGAAAACCAGGACCAGGGCGGTCAGCGCGGCCAGAGCGACCAAGGCGGCGAGAGCGGCCGGTCCGGGGGATCCCGGCAGCAGTAGTTCCGGCCCGGCCGCAGTAAGGCGGCTCGGCAACGGCGGTCGCGGACCGGTGGCACGGTCGGCGACCGCCGCGTTGCGTTCGCCCGGCCGGCGCCGTAGCGGCGCGGTTCAGCCGGGCTGCGAGTCGGCGCGTGCGCTCCAGCGGCCGCCGCGGCGCTCGATGGCAATGGGGTGGTCGAAGCAGGTGGTGACCAGCTTGGTCGTCAGGACCGAATCGGCCTCGCCCGCCGCCACGACCTGTCCGGAGCGCAGCAGCAGCGCGTCGGTGGTCGAGGCCGGCAGCTCCTCCAGATGGTGGGTCACCAGCATGGTGGCCAGTTCCGGATGCGCGCGGCGCAGGTCGTCGATGGCGGCGAGCAGCTGCTCGCGGGCCGCGACATCGAGCCCGCTGGTGGGTTCGTCGAGCAGCAGCAGCGGGGGAGTGGGCATCAGCGCGCGGGCGATCAGGAAGCGGCCCCGCTCGCCCTGGGACAGCGTGGGCCATTCGGCGTCGCGCAACGCGCCGACCCCCATCATGTCGATGAGCCGGTCGGCGCGGGCCTCCTCGGCGGCCGAGGGCCGCCAGCGCGGCGGAAGCTCGATGGTGCCGGTGGCGCCGGTGAGCACGATCGCGCGCCCGGGCAGCGCCGAACGCAGGTCGTGGCGCGGATTGACGTGCCCGATGTGCCGACGCAGCTCGCGCAGGTCGGTGCGGCCGATCGTGCGGCCCAGCACCTCGACCGTGCCGCTCGTGGGGTGCTGCTCGGCGCTGAGCAGGCTGAGCAGCGTGCTTTTGCCCGCACCGTTGGGGCCGAGCAGGGCCCAGTGCCGACCGGGGCGCACATCGATGCTGACCTGGTCGAGGAGTCGCTTGCCGGAGCGGACGACGGAGACGCCGTCGGCGTGTACTACGGGGGTGGTCTGCGAGGTCACCGGTCCAGGGTAGCTGCGCGCGGTACGGCGCCCGCGGGGGTGGCCCCCGGAGATGCCCGTCCTAATTGCCGGTTTGCTGGCTGAATATCCTGGTCTGGTGGCGTGGCCGTGCCTCGGAAGACCGAAGGGCGGCCGGCCCCGCCCGGCCCCGCCCGGCTCCGCCCGTGCGCCGACCGTGCGCCGACCGTTGTCCGCCCTGTCTGCGCTGTCTGCCCCGAGGAGGCGCGAAACCGGTGACACCCACAGGCCGCCCCTGCCAACTGGTGGTGTGCCGCGGCTGCTGCTGCGGTACCGCCAAAAAGCGGCCGGGTGTCGACCATGACGACCAGTTGGCGCGGCTGCGCCAACTGCGCGACGGCGAAGGGCGCGAGGTCCCCGTCCGCACCAGCACCTGCCTGGGGCCCTGTTTTCAAGCCAATGTCGTCGTGGTCCAGCCGTCGGCCGCAGGCCGCCATGCCGGCGGCCGGCCGGTCTGGCTCGGCGACTTTACCGAGGAGCGGCTGATCGGCGACCTCGACGGGTGGCTCCGCGCCGGCGGCCCCGGTGCGCGCCGCTGCCCGGACCGCTCGCCGACCTGGTCACGTCCAAGGACGCCAAGAAGCCGAAGAAGGGCAAGAAGGGCAAAAAGCTCAAGAAGTCCGAGCGGAAGAAGAAGGGCGCGGGCGGCGGACCGGCGGAGAGTGCGGACCCCGATCGGCAAGAGCACGGGCAGGACCAAGAGCAGCGGGACGGCGCGCGAGTCGAGGAGAGTCCCGGGGAGCTCGGTGCGCAGGCACACAATGGCGCGAAGCACCATAAGAAGGACAAGAAGAACAAGAAGGATAAAAAACGCAAGAAGGACAAGAAGGGGCGGGGGTAAGGCCGCGGGCGAGAAACCGGCGCGACACGGGAACGGACGCGCGGCGCCGGCCGCGCACTCGGCGCGGCCTCGGCCACACGTCCGTTCCTGCTCGCTGCTTCGGTACCCGGTCCGTTCCGGATCCGGCGGGCACGCACCGGGCCGCCCCCTCGGCGGGCGGCCCGGCGGCCCGCAACCGGCCGCTACCGGGTCCGCGGCACCGAGTCCTACTCGCCGACCGCTGCCGGGGCCTGCGCCGCCTGGGCTTCTGCCGCTTCCTCGTCCGAGCTCTTGCCCACCGAGGTCGCCAGCGGCTTCTCGCGGATGAAGAACGCCAGCACGAAACCGACCAGCACGATCGGCACGCCATAGACGAAGATCGGCGGAAGCGCGTCGGCAAAGGCCTGTACGATGAACTGCTGGACCTGCGGGGGAAGCTGCTGCAGCATCTCCGGGGTGAGCGAGCTGATGCCCGCCTCACCGCCTTCGAACTGCAGTTGGCCGGCGCCGCCGCCCGGCATCTGCGCCACCTCGTCGTTCAGTCGGCTCACGAACAGCGAACCGAACACCGCGATGCCGAACGAGGCGCCGATCTGGCGGAAGTAGTTGGTCGCCGAGGTGGCCGTGCCCAGGTGGCGGCGCGGCGCCGAGTTCTGCACGATCAGCACCAGGTTCTGCATCACCATGCCCACGCCCAGGCCCAGGACCAGCATTGCCGTCGCGTTGTACAGATAGGAGCTGTCGGCGCCCATCTGGGAAAGCAGTACCAACCCGGCCATGATGGTCGCGGTGCCCGCGATCGGCCAGATCTTGTAGCGGCCGGTGCGGCTGATGAGGCGGCCGGTGGTGATGGTGGCGGTGAGCATGCCGGCGACCATCGGAATCATGCGCAGGCCCGACTCGGTGGCACTGGCGCCGTTTACCATCTGCAGGAACGTCGGCAGGTAGGACACCGTGGAGAACATCGCGATGCCCACCGTGATGCCCACCAGCGAGGTCAGCACGAACTCGCGGTCGCGGAAGAGCTGCAGCGGGATGATCGGCTCGCTGGCGCGGCGTTCGGCCAGGACGAACAGTGCCGCCGCGACGACCGTGCCGATGCCCAGGCCGATGATGACCGGGCTGGTCCAGTCGTATTCGGTGCCGCCCCAGCTCGTGAGCAGCACCATGCACACGCTCGCGGCGGCGAGCAGCAGGGTGCCCAGGTAGTCCAACTTGGGACGGGGGCCCGAGGGTTTGGGAAGCTGCAGCACCAGCGTGCTGATGAGCAGGGCGACGGCGCCCAGCGGCAGGTTGATGTAGAAGATCCACCGCCAGGTCAGGTGGTCGGTGAACACCCCGCCCAGCAGCGGGCCGGCGACCGAGGCCAGGCCGAACACACCGCCGATCAGGCCCATGTAGCGGCCGCGCTCACGCGCCGGGACGACGTCGGCGATGATGGCCTGCGCGCTGATCATCAGCCCGCCGCCGCCGATGCCCTGCAGGGCGCGGAAGAGGATCAACTGGGTCATGTCCTGGGCAATGCCGCAGAGCACCGACCCGAGCAGGAAGGTGAGGATGGCGAACTGGAAAACGATCTTGCGGCCGAAGATGTCGCCGGCCTTGCCGTAGATGGGCATGCCGACCGTGGCGGCGAGCATGTAGGCGGTGACCACCCACGAGAGCTGTTCCAGGCCGTTGAGCTCGCCCACGATGGTCGGCAGCGCGGTGGAGACAATGGTCTGGTCGAGAGCGCCCAGCAGCATTGTCACCATGACCGCGGCGAAGACCCACAGCACTTTGCGCCGGGGCAGTGCGCCCGTGTCCGAGGTCTGCGGTGCCTGTTCCGGATCGGGCGGTAAAGGCGATTGGGCCTGGGTCGATGTCATCTTTCGGATACTCGCTTCCCCTGGAATTCGGGCGCGGGCGGGTACGCGCCCCTGACTATCGGGAGCCGGCTGGGCCGGTTGAGCTGGGTCGGGCCGGTTGGCCCGGTTCGGGGTGGCTATGCCGGTTCTGGGCCGGATCGGGCTAACGGGGCTAATGGAGCGAACGGAGCTATTCGGCCGCGCGGAATGTGAGCCGGAGTTCGGCGAACGCCTGGTTGACGAGCGAGCGGAGCTCGGCGATCTCCTCGTCGGCGCTCGCGGAGTCGGGCTCGGCACCGGGTGCTGTATCCGCGGGGGCGTGCTGCCCCGAACCGGTGGCACAGTGGGCGCGGTGGTGCATGCGCCGCATCGCGAACCGCATCGATGTGGAGCCGAGGCCGCCGACGACCTGCGGACGGATGTCGTCGGGGGAGTCGCCCAGACGTTCGGCGACGCTCCCCGCGATGAACCACTCCATTTCGGCGAACGACGCCATGACCCGCGGGACCAGATGCGGCTCGCGCTGGGTGAGCCGCTTGCGCTCGCGCAGATCGGCGAGTTGCGCCCGGAGTTCCTCGGCCTCGGCGCTGTCGAAGGACGAAAGGAGGAAGACCCGCAGGTCCTCCAACAGATCCCCCGTGGGCCCGTTGCCGACGAAGACCGCGCGGGCCTCGTCGTCCGGGCGCGGCGGACCGTCGCCGACGATCGCCTCCTCCTTGGAGGAGAAGTAGTTGAAGAACGTCCGCTTGGAGACATTGGCCGCAGCGGCGATGTCATCGACGGTCACCTGCTCGGAGCCGAACTCGGCCGCCAGCCGGATGGCTTCGTGCAGGAGCGTGCGCCGAGTGGCCAGCTTCTTGCGTTCGCGTAGGCCCATCGGCTCGTCGCTTTGCGTCCCTCGTATCCCCACAGCTCAATAATTGCACTTGATGCAAAGATGCGCAAAGTGAATTAATGCGTGACGTGTATCTCGTCCGGCTTGCCGGTGGACCCGCGCGCCGCGGCCTGCGCGCCCGTCCGCCGGCGCGCAGCGGGGTGCGGCCTACGGCGGCACGGCGGTTCGGAGGCACGGCAGCACGGCGTAACAGCGCGGCGGCGCGGTCGGCGCCGCCGCGCGGTGGTATGCGGGTGCCGCTACACCCGCGAGGCGTCGGCGTTCTGGGTGGAGTTCTCCTGGGCGGCGAACTGCGTGCGGTACAGCGCGGTGTAGAGCCCGCCCTCGTGCAGCAGTTCGTCGTGGGTGCCGCGCTCCAGGATGCGGCCGTCCTCCAGTACCAGGATCTGGTCGGCTTCGCGCACGGTCGCCAGGCGGTGTGCGATGACCAGCGAGGTGCGTCCGGCGAGCGCCGTGCGCAGCGCCTCCTGCACCGCCGCCTCCGACTCGGAGTCGAGATGGGCTGTGGCCTCGTCCAGAACCACGACCGAGGGAGCCTTCAGCAGCAGGCGCGCGATGGCCAGCCGCTGCTTCTCGCCGCCGGAGAGGCGGTAGCCGCGGTCGCCGACCATCGTGTCGAGCCCGTCGGGCAGGCTTGCCAGCAGCGGCTCCAGTTGCGCAGCGCGCATCGCCTCGACCAGTTCGTCATCGGTGGCGTCGGGGCGGGCGTAGCGCAGGTTGGCCCCGACCGTCTCGTGGAAGAGCTGCGGGTCCTGGGTCACCACGCCCACCGTGTCGCGCAGCGACCGGGTCTTGGCGTCGCGCAGGTCCAGGCCGCCGATGCGCACTGCGCCGTCCAGCGGGTCGTACAGCCGCGAGACGAGGTGGGTCAGTGTCGTCTTGCCCGCGCCCGAGGGGCCCACCAGTGCGACCAGTTGCCCCGGCTCGGCGGTGAAGGACACGTCGCTGAGGACCTGGGTGTCCGAAACGCTCTCGGCCTGCGGGGTGAGCTCCAGCGACGACAGCGAGGACTCATCGGCGGTGGGGTAGCGGAACGAGACCCCGTCGAACTCCACCGAGAGCCCGCCGTCGGGGATATCGCGGGCGTCGGCGTGCTCGTCGATCATCGGCTTGAGGTCCAGCACCTCGAACACGCGGTCGAAGCTGACCAGAGCCGTCATGATCTCCACGTGCACGTTGGATAGCGCCGTGATGGGGGCGTAGAGCCGGGCGAGCAGGGTGGTCAGGGCGACCAGCGTGCCGAGTTCGAATGCGCCGCCGATCACCAGGTTGCCGCCCACGCCGTAGACCACCGCGGTGGCCAGCGAGGTGATCAGCCCGATCAGGGTGAACAGCAGGCCGCCGTAGACCGCCTGGGAGACACCGATGTCGCGCACCCGGGCGGCGCGCCGCGAAAACGAGTCGGCCTCCTCCTCAGGGCGGCCGTAGAGCTTGACCAGCATCGCGCCGCCGACGTTGAACCGCTCGGTCATCAGCGAGCTCATCCCGGCGTTGAGGTCCATGCCGTCGCGGGAGATGTCGGCGACCTTGCGGCCGATGAGTTTCGCCGGCAGCACGAACAGCGGCACCAGCAGCAGCGCGATCAGGGTGATCTGCCAGGACAGCAGCGCCATGGTCGTGATCACCGCGATGGCGCTGATGAGGTTGGAGACGACCGATTGCAGTACCGAGGTGATCGCGCGCTGGGCCCCGACGACGTCGGTGTTGAGCCGGCTGATCAGCGATCCGGTCTGGGTGCGGGTGAAGAACGCCAGCGGCATGCGCTGCACGTGGCGGAAGACCTGGGTGCGCAGCAGGTAGATCACGCCCTCGCCGATACGCGAGGACAGCCACCGGCTGGTCAGGCCCAGTGCCGCCTCGAACACGGCCAGCAGCGCGACCCCGACCGCCAGCAGGGTCACCAGTGAGGTGTCCTGCTGGGAGACGCCGCGGTCGATGATGGTCTTGAGCAGCAGCGGGTTGGCGACGACGATGCCGGAACTGATCGAGGTCGTCAGCAGGAAGAACAGGATGGAGCGCCAGTGCGGGCGCGCATAGCCGACGATGCGCCCTACCGTGCCCGGCGGCAGGCTGGTGCGCTTGGCGCTGCCGTCGTTGACCAGCGACCGGTAAATGGGTGGCCCACCGCCCGTCATCATTGCGCTTTCCCCGTTCCATTCCGCGTCAGCAGGACTCTGCCGCCGTCACGCAGTCGAATGTGCGTTCGGCTGCCTCAACACCGCCAATACACAACTCCTTCCCCGCAGGCGCAGGTGCGCATGGGCCCGCACGGATGCGCCCGGGTCGCTCAGGACGGTACCGGTCGGCCGGTACGCCGCGTATGCCGGTATGGCCCTGGCCCGGGCGGCTGCGGGGGTGTCCTGTTGAACCGTGGCCGGAACCGGTCGCGGCGGGGGCGGTTACAGGGAGCCGGTGAGCCGGTTCAGTGCGGCAGAGGTCGAACGGCCCTCGGTCATGGGCAACTCCCAGGCTTCGGCGCCGAGTGCGTCGCTGCCGCGCCGCTTGGCCTCGGTGAAGGGGTCGCCGCTGGTGAAGGCCAGGGCCGCGATCCCCAGCGGGCGCAACAGGTCGGCGTAGGCGTCCCAGCCGGCAACGTCGGCGGGGCCGGAGATGACGAATACGCCGTCGACACAGCGCAGGGCGGCCAGCAGTTCGGCGCGCTCGTCCTCGGGGTTGACCGGGCGGGTCGGGCCCTTCCACCCGCGCACGCGCTCGTCGTCCTCGACACCGACAATGACGGGCAGGTCGGGGCGGCGCCGCTGTACTGCGGCGAGGAAACGCACGTGCCCCACATGCAGCACATCAAAGGCGCCCGTGACGACGACCGGGGCGGCAGGGGAGTCGGCCCGGGCGAACCAGCGCGACGTCAGGGCGGGGACGTGTAGCGGATCGGGATTCGTCATCGCTCACCTTCACGGCCGGCACACCTTCGTCGGTCGGCTACCCATCCGGTTCCGCCCGCATCGACAACATATCCCCGCAGTGCGGTATTCCGTTGCAAACAGGTTGTTCAACAGATAATGTTGAAAACATTCCGTTCAAAACCTTGGCCGTCCGGCCATGCGGCCGGTCGTCCGGCTGTCCGGTCATTGGCATTGGCCATCCGGCCAGCAGTGCGGCGTGCGGTGCCCGACGGCCGCGTACCCGCCCTCACGAAACGAGGATCCCCATGAGCGATGAGAAGACCGGCTCCGCCGCCGACGCGTTCACCCGGCCCGCCGCCGATGCCGCCCGCAAGCGGCGCGAGTACACCGCCCTGTTCCACCTCACCGAGCGCCACGCAGCAGGCGAGGCCCGGCGCCGCTGGCAGGAGCGCTCCATGGTGATGGAACCCTTCGACGCCGTCCGCCGCGTCCACGACCTCGCCGCCGGCTCCGCCGATGCCGAGCCCGGCGAACCCCCGCTGGACACCGACGACCTCAACGCCGCCCTCACGCTGGCCCCGCGCATGCGCGCCGAACTCGACGCTCTGGAAGCCGGCCTGCTCGCCATGGCCCGCGGCCGCGGCATGACCTGGCAGGAGATCGCCTACGGCCTCGGCCTGGCAACCCCGCAAGCCGCCCGCCAACGCCACGACCGCCTCAGCGGCCGTTCCGAAGCCGCGGAACAGCAGTCGGCCGATACGTAGTGCTCTGACTGGAAACGTTGGCCGGGTCGCATCAGGCCGCTGGTGGACGACCCGGGTGGGTCGGGTGCTCGGCGGCGGCCATGCAGAACTGACCATCAGCTTTGATATCCAGGCATATCTGCAGGGTCGGTGCGTCGCCCACGGCACGGCGACTGCGCACGCACCGTCTACGATCAAGGGCCAGGCCGACCGGGTGTCCCGGTAGACCTGGCCCTTCGCTCTGCGGAGCGGGCGACGGGAATCGAACCCGCATGGCCAGCTTGGAAGGCTGGAGTTCTACCATTGAACTACGCCCGCATGATGGCGCCAGTACCCCGGAGTTTCCTCTAGACTCGTGGGGCCGACGGGGACCAGACTACAGTCTCCGCAGCGCGGGTTGTGCCATTTTTTTTGGGTGGGCATCGGTGCGAGGATCACGGGGAGTAGCGCAGCTTGGTTAGCGCGCATGCTTTGGGAGCATGAGGCCGCGGGTTCGAATCCCGCCTCCCCGACGAGAAGACCCGTGGCGCCGGGCGTGGTCCGCGGGCGCCGTGAGGGCCCCTCTGACTGCCCTAGACTTGGCACGATCAGCAGGAAAACGTGAAATCCAGTCTCAGGCCCCGCAGCTCGGTGCCACAGCGCGCCGGCCCGCCGGTACGTCAGTCCGGTGGTCGCAAGTTGCGCCCTGCGTGCCGGGACGTCCCGGAAAACCGCCGGAAACCTAGGAGTACCGCCCCGTGAAGACCGATGTCGAGGAGCTCAGCCCGACCCGGGTCAAGCTGACCATCGAGGTTCCCTTCGAGGAACTTGAGCATGCCTTCGACGTGACCTACAAGTCGCTCGCCAAGCAGGTCCGCATCAAGGGCTTCCGCCCGGGCAAGGCGCCAGCTCGGTTGATCGACCGGCACGTCGGGCGCGGAGCGGTGATCAGCGAGGCGGTGAACCACGCCGTCCCCGAGCTCTACAACGAGGCCATCGAGAAGGAGGAGATCTTCGCTCTCGGCCAGCCCGATGTGGAGGTCACCAAGCTGGAGGACAACGACGAGCTCGCCTTCACGGCCGAGGTCGACATCCGCCCCAAGTTCGAGGTGCCCGACTACGAGGGCCTGCAGGTCACCGTCGACGATGCCGAGGCGGGTGAGGACCAGGTCGAGGAGCAGGTGAACAACCTGCGCGAGCGGTTCTCCACGCTCGTCGGAGCCGACCGCCCGGTCGAGCAGGGCGACCACGTCTCCATCGACCTCGCCGCCGCCATCGATGGCGAGCCCCTTGAGGATGTGCAGACCAGCGGCCTGTCCTACGAGGTGGGCACCAACACCATCCTCGAAGGGCTCGACGACACGCTTACGGGCATGTCCGAGGGCGAGTCCGCCACCTTCTCCACGACGCTCGTCGGCGGCGACTACGAGGGCCAAGAGGCCGACGTCACCGTCACGGTGCACAGCGTCAAGGTCAAGGAGCTGCCCGAGCTCGACGACGAGTTCGCGCAGATGGCCAGCGAGTTCGACACGATGGAGGAGCTGCGCGCCGACGTCCGTTCGCGTATGGACGAGGTCCGCCGCCTGCAGCAGCTCAACCAGGGCCGCGACCGCGCCCTGGAGAAGCTGGTCGAGTCCGTCGATGTCCCGCTGCCCGACTCCGTGATCGAGGACGAGCTCAAGCGCCGCCGCGACAGCCTTGAGCAGCAGCTCGGCCAGAGCGGGCTGTCCAAGGAGGCTTACCTGGAGTCCCAGGAGCAGTCCGAGGAGGAGTTCGAGGAGGAGCTGAAGACCGGCGCCACCTCGGCCGTCAAGGCCGGCTTCATCCTGGACCAGCTTGCGCTGCAGGAGGAGCTCGCCGCCGACAACAACGAGCTGAGCCAGTACGTCATGGAGCAGGCCCAGCGCATGGGCATCTCCCCTGACCAGCTGGCCCAGCACCTCGTTGAGTCCAACCAGATCCAGGTCGCCTACACCGAGGTCGTGCGCGCCAAGGCGCTGGACCTGGTGATGGCGAAGGCCACCATCACCGACGAGTCCGGCAACGTGATCGAGCAGGACACCGGCGAGGAAGCCGGTGCCGCCGAGGCCGAGTCCGCCGCCGACACCGAGGTGGCCGTGGCCGAGGGCGCCGAGGAGCTCGACTCCGAGCCGCAGAGCCCCGAAGCCCGCGACACCGACGGTTCCGGCAGCGAAACCGAAACCGGCACCGGTGCCGGCGACGACGCGGCGGAGCGCAAGTAGCGCCGCCGCGGTATCCCCGTACAGCGAGCCCCGCGCCGTGGCCCACCGGGTCGGCGTCGGGGCTCGCTGGCGCAATGGCAACTACCAGGCAGGCGCCGCGGCACCTGCGCTCAAAGCGAACAGGCGCGCGATACGTGCGAGCCGGGCTGCTGCGGGCGTTAGTGTCGCAGGCGTCGCAACCGTTTCGAGTCCGGAGCAGGTGACGAGAGTGCCGCAGACCTCCAACGAGTCCCAGCGAATCGAAGCCCGTACGCCCGAGTCGCCTAGCCCCACGCAGTACGAGCAGACGTCCCAGCGCCTGCTGCGCCAGCGCATCGTCTTCCTCGGCCAACAGGTCGACGACGAGATCGCCAACCGCATCGTGGGTGAGCTGCTGCTGCTGTCGGCCGAAGACCGCCAGCGCGACATCACGCTCTACGTCAACTCACCGGGTGGTTCGGTGACCGCCGGCATGGCCATCTACGACGTCATGCAGTACATCCCCAACGACGTCCGCACGGTCGGCATGGGGATGGCCGCGTCGATGGGCCAGCTGCTGCTGTGCTCGGGTGCGCCCGGCAAGCGCTACGCGCTGCCGCACACCCGGGTGATGATGCACCAGCCCTCCGGCGGAATCGGGGGCACGGCCTCCGACGTCCGCATTCTGGCCGACCAGTTGCTGTACGTGAAGCGCATGTTCTTCGAGCGCGTCTCGCTGCACACGGGCCAGTCCCAGGAGGAAATCGAGAAGGACGCCGATCGCGACCGCTGGTTCACCGCCCAGGAGTCCAAGGATTACGGATTCATCGACGAGGTGCTTGAGGGCACCCTCGACGTGACCGGCGAGCAGGCGAGCTGACCGGCGACCCCATCCGTGTGGACAGGTTCACTGTGGAAGGCCAGAACATGACCGAGTACAACCCCAGCCCCTACGGCGGCGGCATGGCGCCGGCGGGCCCGCAGAGCCGCTACATCCTTCCCTCCTACGTCGAGCGCACGTCGTACGGGGTCAAGGAGATGAACCCCTACAACAAGCTCTTCGAAGAGCGGATCATCTTCGTGGGGGTGCAGATCGACGACACCTCCGCGAACGACATCATGGCGCAGCTCATCACGCTTGAGCAGATCGACGCCGACCGGGACATCCAGATGTACATCAACTCTCCCGGCGGCTCGTTCACCGCGCTGATGGCGATCTACGACACGATGCAGTTCGTGCGCCCGGACATCCAGACGGTGTGCATCGGCCAGGCCGCCTCGGCTGCGGCCGTGCTGCTGGCGGGCGGCACGGCGGGCAAGCGCGGCTGCCTGCCCAACGCCCGCATCCTGATCCACCAGCCCGAGTACCAGGGTGCTCACGGTCAGGCCAGCGACATCGAGATCCAGGCCAACGAGATCATGCGGATCCGCGAGCAGATGGAGACCACGCTCGCCAGGCACACCGGCCAGCCCCAGGAGCAGGTCTCCAAGGACATCGAGCGGGACAAGATCCTCACCGCCGAAGGCGCCAAGGACTACGGGATGATCGACTACGTTCTCCCGTATCGCAAGACGTCCCTGAAGTAGGGCGGACCGGGCCGCCAGCGTCGGAGGCGGGCCGGTGGCCACACGCCGTTGGCCGAGGCGTGGGCAAGCCGGTCCGCAACTTCGCTTAGTCTCGGAGGAGCGACGCACAGATCGCCCCGCCCATCGTCCGCCCGGAGGGCATATCCTGCAGAAGCGGTAGCTTGCTCGCACAGAGGGCACGTCATCCGCTTTCGCGGCACCGCCGGGTGGCCGATGACGGGGTGGCCTACGTTTTAAGGAGTGGCTGGGTGGCACGCATCGGCGACGGTGGAGACCTGCTGAAGTGCTCGTTCTGCGGCAAGAGCCAGAAGCAGGTGAAGAAGCTCATTGCCGGCCCGGGTGTCTACATCTGCGATGAGTGCATCGACCTGTGCAACGAGATCATCGAAGAGGAACTCGCCGACTCCACCGAGATGAAGTGGGACAGCCTTCCCAAGCCGCGTGAGATCTACGAGTTCCTCGACTCTTACGTGATCGGCCAGGAGCAGGCGAAGAAGGCCCTGTCGGTCGCCGTCTACAACCACTACAAGCGTGTCCAGTCCGAGGGGGACCGCCCGCGCGAAGAGGATGTTGAGATCGCGAAGTCCAACATCCTGCTGCTGGGCCCCACCGGTTCCGGTAAGACGCTGCTCGCCCAGACTCTGGCCAAGATCCTCAACGTCCCCTTCGCCATCGCCGACGCCACCGCGCTGACCGAGGCCGGCTACGTGGGCGAGGACGTCGAGAACATCCTGCTGAAGCTGATCCAGGCCGCCGACTACGACGTCAAAAAGGCCGAGACCGGCATCATCTACATCGACGAGGTCGACAAGGTCGCCCGCAAGAGCGAGAACCCGTCGATCACCCGCGACGTGTCGGGCGAGGGTGTGCAGCAGGCGCTGCTGAAAATACTTGAGGGCACCACCGCCAGCGTGCCGCCGCAGGGCGGGCGCAAGCACCCCCATCAGGAGTTCATCCAGATCGACACCACCAACGTGCTGTTCATCTGCGGTGGCGCCTTCGCCGGGCTGGAGAAACTCATCGAGTCCCGGGTGGGCAAGCAGGGCATGGGCTTCAACGCGGTGCTGCGCCCCTCGGCCACCAGCGGCGAGGACGACACCGACCAGTTGGCCGAGGTCATGCCCGAGGACCTGCTGAAGTTCGGGATGATCCCGGAGTTCGTGGGCCGCCTCCCGGTCATCACCAGCGTGCACAACCTGGACCGCCAGGCGCTGATCCAGATCCTCACCGAACCCCGCAACGCGCTGGTCAAGCAGTACCAGCGGCTCTTCGAGCTGGACAACGTCGAGCTGCAGTTCAGCGACGACGCGCTCGACGCCATCGCCGAGCAGGGCATCATCCGCGGCACCGGCGCGCGCGGTCTGCGCGCCATCATCGAGGAAGTGCTGCTGTCGGTGATGTACGAGGTCCCCAGCCGCGAGGACGTCGGCCAGGTCATCATCACCCGCGAGGCGGTGTTGGAGCACGTGAACCCCACCATCGTGCCGCGCACCAAGCGCGGGCCCGAACGCGAAGAGAAGAGCGCCTGAGCAACCCCCGCGCCGCGGGGCGTGCGCAATCGGCGGCTGAGGCCGATACGGTGCTTCAGCCGCCGATGATCTCGTCCATGCGGTTGATGTCGGCGGTCTGCTCGGCGATGACATCGCCGGCCATGCGCAGTACCTCCGGGTGCTTGCCCTCGCTGGAGGCCTCTTCGGCCATCGTGATCGCGCCCTCGTGGTGGGCGGTCATCAGTTCCACGAACTTCCGGTCGAACTCCGGGCCTTCGGCGGCCCGCAGCTCGTCGAGCTGCTGCTGATCGGCCATGCCGGGCATGTCGTCGTGGTCGAGGTTCACCGGGCAGCCGGACCCCTTCGAACCCTTGCCCGAGCCCTGTGGCGGGCCCGATGCATGGCCCCCGTGCCCGCCGTCGGGGCCGTGGGCGCAGAACCCGGACGCATCCGGATTGTCCTCGGCGGGGCCGTAGACGTTCTGCTCCATCCACGCCTCCATCGCCTCGATCTCGGGTTCCTGAGCCGCCGCGATCCGGTCGGCGATCTTGGCCAGGTCGCCGCTGTGGACACGGTCGGGGACCATATCGGTCATGACCAGTGCCTGGTGGTGGTGCTCGATCATCATCAGCACGTAGGTGACATCGGCCTTGTTGTGCTCCAGGCCCGCCGCGGCGGCGTCGAGCTGGTCCTGCGAGGCGGCCGAGGCCGACTCCCCGGGCGAACCCGGTGCGAGCACCGGCGGGCTGCCGACGGCCGATGAGCCGCCGGTGCAGGCTGTCAGGCCGGTGAGAACGATGGCGGCGGTGGCCGCCGCGACCCGGTGCCGCACGTGGGCTCCTTTTCGCAAGGGGGCGGAGCGGCCCCGCGGACCGCCTTGCAGGATTGTTTACTCACCGCGCCCGCCGTTTGTCCAGTGCGGCCCGCGGGGCGGATGCGGTCGGCTGCGCAGGTTCCGGCGCGGCGCGAAGCTCCTGCTGAGCAGTATCCGGCCAGGTGAAAGGCAATGTTTTCGGATAAACCGGCGTGTTGCGCAATGGCGGTCGCTGACGATAGCCGATTGTCGAATCCCGGTTCCGTCGAGATGCTCCCCTGTACAACACAACCCCAGGCTGGGTATTTTCTCATCACTCGGGATGCATCGGATAAGGAGTCCACATGTCGACATCCCCCTGGCCGTTCCGTTCGCGGCGCAACCGTCGGCGCGGTTTCAGCGCTGCTACAGGCGCTGCCGGCGCTGCAGGCGCCGCCGCGCTGGTCGCCGCGACCGCTTTCGCACCGGCCGCGGGCGCCGATTCAGCCTCCGACGACGTCAGTACCAGCGAAAATGTCGTTCACCTGGCGAATCTGCCCAAAGAGGGACCTTTCGCCGACGAGGCCGCTTTCAATTCTGATCTTGCTTTCACCGGCGACTACGCCATCGACGGCAACTACAACGGCTTCACGATCTACGACATCTCCAATCCGGAATCACCGCAGGTCGCAAGCCAGGTGCTGTGCGAAGGCGGCCAGGGCGACGTGTCGGTCAGCGGCGACCTGCTCTACTTCTCGGTCGACTACCCGCGCGCCGGCGAGGACTGCGGCGCACCGTCGAGCACACCGGCCGACGCCGACGCGTTCGAGGGCATCCGGATCTTCGATATCTCCGACAAGTCGGCCCCCGAGTACGTGTCGGCCGTGCCGACCGACTGCGGTTCGCACACCAACACACTGGTGCCCGGCGACCGCGGTACCGACTACATCTACGTGTCCTCCTACTCGCCCGCCGAGGACTACCCGAACTGCCGGCCGCCGCACGACAAGATCTCGGTGATCGAGGTCGACAAGGACGACCCGGCATCGGCCGAGGTGGTCAACAAGCCGGTGATGTTCCCCGACGGCGGCAACGAGGACCAGGAAGGCCTGCTGCTGCCCACCACCGGCTGCCACGACATCACCGTGCTGCCCGGCAAGGACATGGCCGCGGGCGCCTGCATGGGCGACGGCGTGCTGATGGACATCAGCGACCCGGTCGAACCCCGGGTCACCGAGCGGGTGACCGACGACAACTTCGCCTTCTACCACTCGGCCACCTTCAGCAACACCGCCAAGACCGTCATCTTCACCGACGAGCTCGGCGGCGGCGGTGCCGCCACCTGCAACGAGGAGGTCGGCCCCAACCGCGGCGCCGACGCCGTCTACAGCCTCAAGGGCGGCAAGAAGAACCCCAGGCTGGAGTTCGAGAGCTACTTCAAGATCGACCGCCACCAGGCCGACACCGAGAACTGCGTGGCCCACAACGGCTCGCTGATCCCGGTTCCGGGCAAGGACTACTTCGTGCAGTCCTGGTACCAGGGCGGAGTCTCGGTCATCGACTTCAACGACCCTGAGAACCCGCGCGAGATCGGCTACTTCGACCGCGGGTCCTACAGCGACAAGTTGCAGGTCGCCGGTTCCTGGTCGGCCTACTACTACAACGGGCACGTCTACTCCTCCGACATCCAGCAGGGCTTCGACGTGCTGAAGCTCGACGACCGCCGGCTGAAGCAGGCCGAGAACGTCCATTACGACGAGTTCAACCCGCAGAGCCAGCCGCGCTACCGCCCGGGACGCGGGCACTAGCCGAGCGAACCGCCGCACGCACCGGAACGCACCCGCCGCACCCGATCTGGGGCGGCGGGTGCGGTGCGTGCCGGGCACCGGCACGGTCGGCGGGGTGAGTACGCTGGGTATGTGTGCACCCCAGAACAGCCGGCCGCGCTGTGAGCGAGGCCGATATCCACGAGCAGTACAACCGGGCCGTCGCTGAGATCACCGCCCGCAGGGTCGAAACCGACATCGACCCCTCGACCGAGCGGATCCGCGCCCTGATGGACGTGCTGGGCGATCCCCAGCGCAGCTACCGGACCATCCACATCACCGGTACCAACGGCAAGTCCTCAACAGCCCGGATCATCGACGCGCTGCTGCGCGAACGCCATCTGCGCGTGGGCCGCTACACCAGCCCGCACCTGCGTACGATGCGCGAACGCGTCGTCATCGACGGCGAACCGGTCAGCGAGGAACGCTTCGTCGAGGCCTACAACGACATCCGGCCCTACCTGGACCTGGTCGACTCCTCCCACGAGGTCCCGCTGTCCTTCTTCGAGGTGCTGACGGGTATGGCCTATGCCCTGTTCGCCGACACCCCGGTCGACGTGGCGGTGGTCGAGGTCGGCATGGGCGGCGCGTGGGACGCCACCAACGTCATCGATGCCGATGTCGCCGTGGTCACCCCCATCGCCATCGACCACACCGAGTTCCTGCCCGACACGGTCGAGGGCATCGCCGAGGAGAAAGCGGGCATCATCAAGCCCGACTCCATCGCCGTGCTCGCCCAGCAGCCGCTGGCCGCCGCGGAGGTGCTGATGCGCTACGTGTCCGAGATCGGGGCGCAGGTCGCACGCGAAGGCCTGGAGTTCGGCGTTGCCGAGCGCGGGATCGCAGTTGGCGGCCAGCAGGTCTCGTTGAAGGGATTGCGCGGCGGCTACGAGGGCCTGTTCCTGCCCCTGTTCGGCGCGCACCAGGCGGGCAACGCCGCCGTCGCGGTGGCCGCCGTCGAGGCGTTCGCACCCGGCGAGACCGACGACCGGCTCGACCCTGAGCTGGTCGGCGAGGCGCTGGCCGGTGTCGAGTCGCCGGGCCGCATGGAGATCCTGCGCACCACGCCCACCGTGCTCGTCGACGCGGCCCACAACCCGGCGGGGATGACCGCGGCGGTTGCGGCCGTGCAGGAGGAGTTCGACTTCGTACGGCTCATCGGAGTCGTGGCGGTCATGGCCGATAAGGACGTCGAGGGGATCCTGGAGCCGCTTGAGCCCGTGCTCAGCGAGATCGTGCTCACCCGCAACTCCTCGGGGCGCAGCCTTGCGATGGACGACCTCGGCCGGGTGGCCGAGTCCGTCTTCGGTGCCGACCGCGTGCACCGCGCCGAGCGGCTGGACGACGCCATCGACGCCGCCATCGCCCTGGCCGAGGCCGAAGGCGAACCCAGCGGCACCGGCGTGCTCATCACGGGATCCGTCGTCACCGCCGGCGACGCCCGCCACCTGATCAAGGGGGAGTGACCATGCGCAGGCTGTGTGCGGTGGTGCTGGCCATCGAGGCCGTGGTCATCGGGCTCGCCGTACCCGTGGCGATCCAGGTCGCCGGTATCCCGGCGGCGGTCGCCGGCGGCGTGTGGGGCGGCTTGGCGGTCGTCGCGCTGGTGCTGAGCGCGCTGCAGCGCTTCGGCTGGGCATACTACGCGGCCTGGGTGCTGCAGGTGGCGTTCGTGGTCAGCAGCTTTGTGGTGCCGGGGCTGGCGATCCTCGGCGTAATCTTCCTGGCGCTGTGGGTGGCCGGGGTGCTGCTGGGGCGGCGCACCGACGCCCAGGCCGCGGCGCGCGAGCGGGTTCAGCAGGGGTAGCGTTCAGCGCTGCACGCCCGCCCGGCCGCGGGTGCGGTTCTGCGGCGGCTCGGGGCGAGCGGCCGAAGCGGTAAGGTGACCACGGCCGGGGTGTGTTCGACGGGTTGGTCCGCAGCGAGCGCGAGCGGCGCACCCGTGTGCCCGTTGCGCCGAGCGCGCAGCGGGCCGCTGCCCCGCCGGCGCCGCCGGACCGCGGTCCATTCGTTCCCGCCCATGGAGCGGTCGGCCGCGCGTCGGGTGCAGCCCGGTGCCGATCCCGGCCTTTTGCCCGATCCTGCACACCGACTGCCGAGGAGTAACAGCACCGTGGAGCGCACCCTTGTCCTGATCAAGCCCGACGGCGTAGAGCGCAGCATCATCGGCGAGGTGATCTCGCGGATCGAGCGCCGCGGCCTCAAGATCGCCGCGATGGACCTGCGCACGCTGGACGCCGACACCGCCAAGACCCACTACGAAGAGCACGCCGAGCGGCCGTTCTTCGGCTCGCTGGTGGAGTTCATCACCGGCGGCCCGCTGGTGGCCATGGTGGTCGAGGGCGAGCGCGCCGTCGAGGCCTTCCGCGCGTTGGCCGGAGCCACCGACCCCATCGCCGCGGGCCCCGGAACCATCCGCGGCGACTTTGCTCTGGAGGTGCAGCAGAACATCGTGCACGGCTCGGACTCCACCTACTCCGCCGAGCGCGAGATCAAGCTGTTCTTCCCTGATCTGCGGGGCTGATCCGACCGTTTTCCCCTGTGCGCCGGGCCGTGCCCGGCGCTTTTTTGGTTTCTGAGCACACGATCCATCCGGAGTGTTTGCGTAGTCGATCGACTCCGCAGCGTTACGATACGGGTACTGGATCCACATCCGTACTGGAACGAGTCCGTATTGACCGCCCTGTGAGGGCCTCACCCGTTTCGTGCCGCTGAGGACGCTTCATGACCAATAACCTCGCCTTTCTGGGCCGCGATATGGCGGTCGACCTCGGGACAGCCAACACACTCGTCTACGTCCGCGGCCGCGGGATCGTGCTCAACGAGCCCTCCGTCGTCGCACTGAACGCCGCCACGGGCAAGATCGTCGCGGTGGGTATCGAGGCCAAGCAGATGATCGGCCGCACACCCAGCAGCATCACCGCCGTCCGTCCGCTCAAGGACGGGGTCATCGCCGACTTCGAGATCACCGAGCGCATGCTGCGGTACTTCATCCAGAAGATCCACCGCCGCCGCCACTTCGCCAAACCGCGCATCATCGTGGCGGTGCCCAGCGGCATCACCTCCGTGGAGCACCGGGCGGTCAAGGAGGCCGGCTACCAGGCCGGCGCGCGGCGGGTCTACATCATCGAGGAACCCATGGCCGCGGCCATCGGCGCCGGACTGCCCGTCCACGAGCCCACCGGCAACATGGTCGTCGACATCGGCGGCGGCACCACCGAGGTCGCGGTCATCTCGATGGGCGGCATCGTCACCTCGCAATCCATCCGGGTGGGCGGCGACGAACTCGACCAGTCCGTGATGACCTACGTGAAGAAGGAGTACTCGCTGCTGATCGGCGAGCGCACCGCCGAGGAGATCAAGGTCGCCATCGGCTCCGCCTACCCGAACGGGGGCGAGGAACTGCACGCCGAGGTGCGCGGCCGCGACCTGATCAGCGGGCTGCCCAAGACCGTGGTGATGTCGGCGGCCGACATCCGCCAGGCGATCGATGAGCCGGTCACCGCCATCATCGATGCGGTACGCACCACCCTGGACAAGTGCCCGCCGGAGCTCTCCGGCGACGTCATGGACCGGGGCGTGGCCGTCACCGGCGGCGGCGCGCTGCTGGCCGGGCTCGACGGCCGGCTCCGCCACGAGACCGGCATGCCCATCCACGTCGCCGAGAACGCACTGGACTCGGTGGCGGTGGGCTCGGGCACCTGCGTCGAGAACTACGAGCGGCTCAGCCAGGTCCTCGTTCCCGAGCGGCGGCGCTGACATGGGGCGCGACGGTTCGCGCGCACGGCTGGTCGTCGGGGTCCTCGCCGCCCTGTCACTGGTCCTGGTCGTGCTGGACTCGCGCGAGGGCGCCAACCCCGTCACCAGCGCGGCGCGCACAGTCGGCGAGGTCGCCTTCCACCCGGTGTCGAAGGGGGTCTCCGCGGTGGCCGATCCGGTATCGGGCACCGTCGAAACCCTGGCCGCGGCACCGGACGCCGGCGCGCGCATCGAGAAGCTCCAGGAACGCAACAAGGAGCTGCGGTCGCGGCTGCGGGGCCAAGAGACCGACGCCGACCGCGCGCAGGAGCTGCGCGACATGCTCAAGCTCGCAGGGAAGGGCGGCTACGAGGTCGTGCCCGCCCAGGCGGTCACCCGGGTGACCGCGCGCGGGTTCTCCGACACGGTCACCCTCGACGTGGGGCGCCACGACGGTGTCCGGCCGAGCATGACCGTCGTCAACGGCGACGGCCTGGTGGGCCGGGTGATCCAGGCGGGCGGAGCCACGGCCACGGTGATGCTGGTGACCGGACAGGACTCGGCGGTGGGCGCCCGGCTGGAGGACTCCCGCGAGATCGGCGTGGCCAAGGGCGACTCCAGCGGTATCGGCGACGGCAAACCGCTGCAGGTCCAGCTGATGAGCACCGAGGCGCGGATGAAGAGCGGCCAGCGCCTGGTCACGCTGGGATCGCACGAGGGCGCGCCGTTCGTGCCCGGCGTGCCCATTGGAACGATCACCGAGGTCGAGGACACTCCGGCGAAACTGACCCGCACCGGGCGCGCCGATCCTGCAGTCGACTTCGGATCACTAGATGTCGTGGGGGTCATCGTGGCCGGACCCGAGGGTGACCCCCGCGACTCCCTCCTGCCGGGGCCCAAGCGAGACGCCCCGGGGGCAGAGGGCAGCGAGAAGGCCTCGGACGGCGGAGACTCCGGCTCCGGTTCCGGCGATGGCAACGGCGGCGACGGCGGTAATGGCAACGGCGGAGAGGGCGGACGATGAAGGCGACGGTCTCGGCCCTGCTGGTGCTGGCCGCGGTGCTTCTGCAGACGGCGGTCGTCAACCGGGCGCCGCTGCCCTGGGTGCCGCCACCCGATCTGGTGCTGCTCGTGGTCACCGGCATCGCGCTGTGGTCCACACCGGCCGCTGCGGCGGCGTTCGGCTTCGCCGGCGGACTGGCGGTGGACGTACTGCCGCCGGCCGACCACGAGATCGGCCGCACCGCGCTGCTGCTGTGCCTGGCCGGCTACCTGATCGCCTCCATCCGCGACTTCAGCGTGCGCTCGGGGCTGGGCCCCTACCTGGTGGCCGCCTGCACCGCGCTGGGGGTGTCGGCGGGCTTCGCGCTCATCGGATTGGTGCTGGGCGACTCCCGTTCGGCGCTGCCGGATGCGCTGTGGGTGGTGCTCGCCGGCGCGGCGACCACCCTGCTGGCCTCTCCGGTGGTGCTGCTCCCGCTGATGCCGGTGATGCGCCGGCTGTCCGGCGAAGTCCGCGACGACCTGCCCGTGCCCTGGACCACCGCGAAGGGATAGGGGAGATGAGACCACTTGGCAGGCGAAGACTGCTGAGCGGGCGGCACCATCAGAGCCCCTGGGCGCCGGCCGCCTCGACCCGGCCGCGTACGGCGCGCCGGGGCAGCATGCTCGCCGTGCAGCTGCTGGTACTGGCCCTGTTCGCCGCGCTGACGGCCCGCATGTGGCACATGCAGGTGCCCATGGCCGACCACTACCAGGAGTTGGCGCTGGCCAGCCACACCCAGAAGCTGATCCAGCCCGCGGTGCGCGGCCGCATCCTGGACTCCTCGGGCCGCCCGCTGGTGCGCAACCGCACCGTGCTGACCGTTACCGCCGATTACCACGCCCTGCTCAACCAGGATGACGACGGCGAGGCCGTGCTGCGCAAGGTCGCCGACCTGCTCGGCGAACCCTACAAACGGCTGCGCGGCCGGGTGCGGCTGTGCGGGCCCGAGACCGGCCGCCCGTGCTGGCAGGGCTCGCCGTACCAGCCCATCCCGCTGGCCGAGGACATCGAGCCGCGAGCCGCCCTGGAGATCATGGAGCGCAAGACCGAGTTCCCCGGAATCTCCGCCCAGCAGATGGCCGTGCGCGAGTACCCCAACGACAAGCTCGCGGCGCAGATGCTGGGCTACCTGCAGCCCATCACCCAGGAGGAGTTCGAGGCCCGCGAGGACCTGCGCGCCGAGTTCAGCGGTGTGGACCGGGTGGGCCGCGACGGCCTTGAGGCGGTCTACGACAAACGGCTGCGCGGCGACTCCGGCGAACGCATCCTGTCCGTGTCGAGCCAGGGCGACGTGCGCGGCACAACCTCGCACACGCCGCCCGAACCCGGCATGCACCTGGTCACCACCATCGACACCCGCGTGCAGCGGCTCACCGAAGACGCACTGGCGCGCGCCGTGCAGAAGGCGCAGAACCAGGGCAAACCGACCGACGCCGGCGCGGCCGTGGTCCTGGACGTGCGCACCGGACGGGTGGTCGCCATGGCCAGCGAGCCCACCTACAACCCCGAGGTGTGGAACGGCGGAATCGATGCAAAAACCTACAACCGGCTGCTCAGCGACGAAGCGGGCGAACCGCTGATCTCGCGCGCGCTGCAGGGCCAGTTCCCGCCCGGCTCGACGTTCAAGCCCACCTCGCTGGCCGCCGCGGTCGAAAACGGCGCGTCGCTCAACGGTTCCTACAGCTGCCCGGGCTCGATCGGCCTGGCCAACCGGTCCTGGCAGAACTTCGAGGGCGGCGGGTACGGCACGATCAGCCTGCGCAAGGCCATCACCGTCTCCTGCAACACCGTCTTCTACCAGCTCGGCTACGACATGTGGGCAGAGGACGGCGGTACCTCGCCCAAGAAGAAACCCGAAGACGGCATGGCCGAAATGGCCCGCGGATTCGGATTCGACGCGCCCACCGGTGTCGACCTGCCGCACGAGTCCGCCGGACGCATCCCCGACCGCGAGTGGAAGCGCAAATACTGGAAGGAAACCCGCGACCACAGCTGCAAGATGGCCAAAAAGGGCTATCCCGACGTGGCCAAGGAGGACCCCGCACGGGCTTCCTACCTGAAACGCGCCGCCCACGAGCACTGCGTCGACGGCGACCGCTGGCGTGCCGGCGACGCCATCAACTTCGCCATCGGCCAGGGCGACGTGCTGGTCACCCCGCTGCAACTGGCGCGCGCCTACGCCGCCATCGCCAACGGCGGCACGGTGTACGAGCCGCGGGTGGGCCGCGCGTTCCTCTCGCCCGACGGCGAGCGGGTCGAGGAGATCGAACCCGTCAAGGCCGGCGAGCTGCCGGTCAAAGACCGGACCCTGGAGTACATCCAGGACGCGCTGACCCAGGTACCCAAGGACGGCACCGCAGCAGGCGCCTTCGACGGGTTCCCGCAGGGCCGGGTCTCGATCGCGGGCAAGACCGGTACGGCAACCATGCTGGGCCGCGAGGACTCCGCCTGGTTCGCGTCCTACGCACCCGCCGACGACCCGCAGTTCGCGGTGGTGGTGATGCTCCCGCAGGCGGGGACCGGCGGTACCGCGGCGGCTCCGGTGGCCCGCGAGATCTACGAGGGCATCTACGGCCTCTCGGCCAAAGCCGGCTCCAAGGACACAGGCGGCGGCTCCGCCGCTGCCGGTCCCGCGCTCAAGGGGGGCGAACCGCCCGAGGAACTGCCGAGTGTCCGCGAGGACGGCTCGATCGCGCCGCCCGACGACAACTGACGAGACCGCTGGCGGTAACCGATGACCATTCCCAGCCCGTACCCGCCGAGCCTGGCCGACCGCGCCGGGCGGCTGATCGCCACGTCGGCGCCGCGCCGGCTCGACTGGCCGATGCTGGTCGCCGTCGCAGGACTGTCCGCGATCGGCATCCTGCTGGTGTGGTCGGCCACCTACGACCCCACCGACCCGGCGGCCGCTGTCGGCCACGTCGAACGCCAGGCGATACACCTGGCCGTCGGCGCGGTCGCACTGCTGGCCGTGGCGGCGGTGGACTTCCGGGTTTCCCGCGCGTATGCGCCCTTCATCTACGGCGTTGCCGCGCTGGGTCTGCTCCTGGTGCTGACACCACTGGGCGAGACCATCAACGGGTCGCGTTCCTGGCTGGTCGTGGGGCCCCTGCAGATGCAGCCCGGCGAAATCGCCAAGGTGGGGCTGGTGCTGGCCGTGGCGATGCTGCTGGGCGAGCCCCGCGACGGCGAGTACGCGCCCACCAGCCGCGATGTCCTGTTCAGCCTCGCCGTACTGGCGGTGCCGCTGGGGCTCATCCTGGGCCAGCCCGACCTGGGCACCGCAATGGTGCTCACGGGCACCTACCTGGGCATGCTCGCGCTGTCGGGGGCGCCCGTGCGGTGGGTGGGCGGCCTCATCGGCTGCGGGCTCCTCGCGGCTTTCAGCGTGTGGTGGTTCGGCCTGCTCAAGGATTACCAGCTGGAACGCTTCACCACGTTCATCGACCCCGGCGCCGATCCGCGCGGCGCCGGCTACAACGCCAACCAGTCGATGATCGCGGTGGGCTCCGGCGGTCTCAACGGCACCGGTCTGTTCCAGGGCGAGCACACCCGCGGCCGGTTCGTGCCCGAGCAGCACACCGACTTCATCTTCACGGTCGCCGGCGAGGAGCTGGGCTTCGTGGGCGGGGCGGCCATCATCGGCCTGACCGTCTTCGTGCTGTGGCGGATCCTGCGGGTCGCAGCCGGCTGCGAGGAGCCCTACGCCCGCATGGTGTGCATCGGCGCGGCGGCCTGGCTGGGGTTCCAGAGCTTCATCAACATCGGCATGACCCTGGGGGTCAGCCCGATCACCGGTGTCCCGCTGCCGTTCGTGTCCTACGGCGGCACGGCCACCGTCGCCAACATGGTGGTGCTGGGCCTGGTGCTCAACGTGCACGCGCGCGACCGCCGGGTCCACTGACCGCTCGCGGCGGAGTAGCGGTCCGGCGCGTGCGGCCGCTCGCTAAGCTGTGGAGGTTCGACAGGACTTTCCGCGACAGCCGACGCAGGGGAACCACCATGCCCATCGAAAGCGTGTTTTCGCAGTTGGAAGCGCTGCTTCCGAGCGTGCAGAAACCGGTGCAGTACGTCGGGGGCGAACTCAACTCCGTCGTGGCCGACTGGGACACCGCCGAGGTCCGCTGGGCACTGATGTACCCCGACGCCTACGAGGTGGGTGCTCCCAACCAAGGTGTGCAGATCCTCTACGAGGTCCTCAACGAGCGCGAGGGCGTGCTCGCCGAACGCAGCTTCGCCGTGTGGTCGGACCTGGAGGGCCTGATGCGCGAGCACGGCGTTCCCCAGTTCACCGTCGACGCCCACCGGCCCGTTGCGGCGTTCGACGTGTTCGGGATCAGCTTCGCCAGCGAGATGGGCTACACCAACATGCTCACCGCGCTGGACCTCGGCGGTATCCCGCTGCGCGCGGCCGACCGCACCGATGACCACCCGATCGTGCTGGCGGGCGGGCACTCCGCCTTCAACCCCGAGCCGGTCGCCGACTTCCTGGACGCGGTCGTGCTCGGTGACGGCGAGGAGATCGCGCTGGCCATCACCGAGGTCATCCGCGAATGGAAGCGCGAGGGCCGCCCCGGTGGGCGCGACGGGCTGCTGCTGCGGCTGGCCGGCGGCGGCGGGGTCTACGTGCCGCGCTTCTACGACGTGGGCTACCACCCCGACGGGAGGATCGAGTCCTATACGCCCAACCGCGCGGGCGTGCCGTGGAGCGTGCAGAAGCACACCGTGATGGACCTCGACAAGTGGCCCTATCCGAAGAACCCGGTCGTGCCGCTGGCGGAGTCGGTGCACGAGCGCTACAGCGTCGAGATCTTCCGCGGCTGCACCCGCGGCTGCCGGTTCTGCCAGGCCGGGATGATCACCCGCCCGGTGCGCGAGCGCAGCAAGGAGACCATCACGGAGATGGTCGAGCAGGGGGTGCGCTCGTCGGGGTTCCAGGAGGTCGGGCTGCTTTCGCTCTCCAGCGCCGACCACACCGAGATCGGCGGTATCGCCAAGGACCTGGCCGACCGCTACGAGGGCACCAACACCGGGCTGTCGCTGCCCTCGACCCGCGTGGACGCGTTCAACATCGACCTCGCCAACGAGCTGACCCGCAACGGCCGCCGCTCCGGGTTGACGTTCGCGCCCGAGGGCGGCAGCGAGCGCATGCGCCGGGTCATCAACAAGATGGTCACCGAGCAGGACCTGATCCGCACGGTCACGGCGGCCTACGCGGCGGGCTGGCGCCAGGTCAAGCTGTACTTCATGTGCGGTCTGCCCACCGAGCAGGATGAGGACGTGCTGGCAATCGCCGAGCTGGCCAAGGAGGTCATCCGCGCCGGGCGCGAGGCCACTGGGCGCTCCGACATCCGGTGCACGGTCTCCATCGGCGGGTTCGTGCCCAAGCCGCAGACCCCGTTCCAGTGGGCAGGGCAGACACCCTTCGAGGAGGTCGATTCGCGGCTGCACAAGCTCAAGGCCGCGCTGCGTTCCGACCGCCGCTACGGCAAGTCGATCGGGCTGCGCTACCACGACGGCAAGCCCTCGATCATCGAAGGGCTGCTTTCGCGCGGGGACCGGCGAGTGGGCCGGGTCATCGAGGCGGCGTGGCGCGCCGGGGGCCGTTTCGACGGCTGGAGCGAGCACTTCTCCTACGAGCGCTGGAGCGCGGCCGCCGCCGAGGCGCTGGCAGGCGAACCCGTTGACCTGGACTGGTTCACCGTGCGGGAGCGCGACCAGGACGAGGTGCTGCCTTGGGACCACCTCGATGCCGGGCTCGACCGCGGCTGGCTGTGGCAGGACTGGGAGGACGCGCTGCACGGCGATGAGTCGGTGGAGGTCGACGACTGCCGGTGGAACCCGTGCTACGACTGCGGGGTCTGCCCCACGATGGGCACCGAGATCCAGATCGGGCCGAGCGAGCCGGGCCGGTCGCTGCCGCTGACGGTGGTCTGAAGCGGCGCCGGGCGGTGCCTGGGTCGCTTGGCGCCCGGTGCCGCCCGGAGTCCGGTACAACCCGGAACCGGGATGAGGAGCAAGGTATGGCCCGGCGCCCCGCTCGCGCCGGGCCATACGTCATGTAAGACGGGCCGGTGGTGCCAGGGGTTGGCATGGCTGCGCGATTTCCTTAAAGAATTTTTTCCCGGACCCGGAGTCGCAGGTCACCAAGCAGGGTGGCCTGATACGGCCAGAGCGGGACGATGTGATCCGGACCCGTGTACCGCTTTTCAACCTGTCGGCGGGCGGGAACAGCACATACGTGGGTGATCCAGTACGGAGCGGTGCGTCATCGGGTCATCCGCCCACTGGCCCGATCGGGGTGTCCGATCGTTCACCTCCGCGGCCGATGGCGCATGCTCCTTGGAGCGCACCGTACGCTGAAGTAAGACGTGAATCTCCCAGGTGGGTGCGGCAGGGAGGAATCAGCCCGCCCACTGGGGAGTTACCGAGGAAAGGAGAAAAGCTGCCCCCCGCACCTGAGGGCACCACCCCGCCCTCCACCGGACACGCCGGCCCGCGGCTGCGGGTCCGCTACACCAAGCGCGGCAGGATGCGCTTCGCGAGCCATCGCGACATCGCCCGCGCATTGGAGCGGGCGTTGCGCCGAGCCGGTGTCCCCGTCGCGTTCTCAGCGGGGTTCTCGCCGCACCCGAAGCTCTCCTACGTCAACGCCGCCCCCACCGGGGTGGCCAGTGAGGCTGAGTACTTCGAGATCACGCTGGCCGAACCCGTTGCCCACGACGAGGTCCGTGTCCGGCTCGACGACGCCATGCCCGACGGGCTCGACGTCGCCGAGGTCGTGGCGGCGATGCCGGGCGGTCTTGCCGACCGCCTCCAGGCATCGGAGTGGCTTGTGGAACTGCCCGGCGTCGACCCCGACGACGCAGCGGAGGCGGTGGCCGCGTTCGACGCGGCCGAAACCGTCGAGGTGGAGCGGCTCACCAAGAAGGGCCGCCGCCGCTTCGACACCCGTGCGGCCGTCCTCCATCTTTGGGTGGACGGGCGCGCCACAACGGAACGAGATGCGACATATGCCACACTTCGTATGGTTGTTCGGCACACGACACCTGCTGTTCGACCGGACGACGTGGTGAACGGCCTTCGCCAGGTGGCCGACCTCGCGCCGCTGTCATCGCCAGTGATGACCCGGCTGGCGCAGGGGCCGCTCGACGATGCGTCCGAAGCGATCGCCGATCCGCTCACCGCGGATGCCCTGGCGGATCCGGCCGGACGCGCGGCGGACCAGCCGCGACCGTTCTCGCCCGCGCGGAGCGCGCCGTATGCGTGAACTCCATTGGGGACGCGGGCGACCCGAAACGACTTTGCCCCGGCCAGCCCGAAACCGGCTGCCGGCGCCGACATAGCGACAACAGTCCCCGCGCGCAGCGGCCGGAGCGCCAGCGCCCACGCCGCGCCCGGGGACTTGACGGGAGACCGCCCGGATGCTCGACAACGAGCCCGACAACGGTGCTGAAGGCACCGAGGGCACAACTGAAGCGACACAGACACCCGATGTGCAGGCGACCTTCGCGCCGCCGCAGGAGAGCGAGGTCAGGGTCAGCGGACCCGAGCGGCGCAGCGGAGCGCTGCGCTCGGCCGGTCCGCCGCCCGAGCCCGAACCGGTGGCACCGGCCGAGGGGCCGTTGACCACGGTTGCGGGCCAGGCGTCCCTTGAGGACACCGACCCCGGCGACACCGCTCCCGACCAGACCGCCGATGCCGAACCCGCCGAGCCTGCCGCGACCAAGCGCCGCACCCGCACCAAGGGCACCCGCGCCCAAGGGCGCTCGCGCGGTGCCGCCCCCGACGAAGCCGCGGAAACCGGCCACGATGCCGAACCCGGCTCGTCCGCCGCCGGCGGCGGCATCGCCCCCGAGGCTTCGGGCACAGGCGCCTACCAGGCGCCGATGGTGCTCTTCCAGCCGCCGGTCGCCCCGGCCGAGCCGGCGGGGCGGGCCCAGCGCAACGGCTCCGCGCCGTCCCCGGAGGACACCGGCGCAGCCGACGCCGCCGCTACCACCGACACTTACGGCTCCGCCGGCGGCGACACCGGTTCCGCCGCCGACGACACCGACGACCGCGCGGCCGAACCCGGCGCCGACGATGACGAAACCGACGACGAGCGCCCCTCGCGCCGCCGCCGGCGCCGCGGTGGACGCGGGCGCGGGCGCGCCCGTTTCGGCGAGGACGAAGGCGACGACGAAGCCGAGCCCGCCGCCGACACCCGCGGTGCCGCCGGCACCGAGGCCGGCGAATCCGCCGCCGACACCGCTTCCGCCGCCGGAGCCGGTACCGGCGGACGCTCCCGCAGGGCGGCTGCCGACGAGCAGGAGTCCGACGACGAATCGGCCGGAAGCCGCCGCAGGCGCCGCCGCCGGCGCCGCACCGGCGGCGAGGGCGAGGACGGTGCCGCCGACCAGGGCGACCCGCCCAACACCGTCGTCAAGGTGCGCGAACCGCGCAGCGGCAAGGCCACCGAGAACAAGACGGCCGAGAACGAGGTCCAGGCGGTCAAGGGCTCCACGCGCTTGGAGGCCAAGAAGCAGCGCCGCCGCGAGGGCCGCGAGCAGGGGCGCCGGCGCGCACCCGTCATCACCGAATCCGAGTTCCTGGCCCGCCGCGAGTCGGTCAAACGCGACCTGGTGGTGCGGCGCACCGGCGACCGCACCCAGATCGCGGTGCTGGAGGACGACGTCCTCGTCGAGCACTACGTCGACCGCGCCGCCCACAAGTCCTACGTCGGCAACGTTTACCTGGGCCGGGTGCAGAACGTGCTGCCGTCGATGGAGGCGGCGTTCGTCGACATCGGCAAGGGGCGCAACGCCGTGCTCTACGCCGGCGAGGTCAACTGGGACGCCACGGGCTTCGAGGGCCAGCCCAAGCGGATCGAGTCGGTGCTCAAGTCCGGCCAGTCGGTGCTGGTGCAGGTCACCAAGGACCCGCTGGGCCACAAGGGCGCCCGCCTGACCAGCCAGATCAGCCTGCCCGGCCGCTACCTGGTCTATGTCCCCGACGGCTCGATGACCGGTATCAGCCGCAAGCTGCCCGACAAGGAGCGCGCGCGGCTCAAGCAGATCCTGAAGAAGGTCATGCCGGAGAACGCCGGCGTGATCGTGCGCACCGCCGCTGAGGGCGCCAGCGAGGAAGAGCTGGAGCGCGATATCACCCGGCTGGCCAAGCAGTGGGACTCCATCAAGCGCAAGTCGCGCTCGGCCAGTGCGCCGTCGCTGCTCAACAGCGAGCCCGACCTGACCGTGCGGGTGGTGCGCGACGTCTTCAACGAGGACTTCTCCAGCCTGGTGGTCTCGGGCGGCGAAGCCTGGGACACCGTGCACGACTACGTCGACTATGTGGCGCCGCACCTGTCCGAGCGGCTCTCGCACTGGACCGAGGACGGCGACGTCTTCGAGGCCTACCGCATCGACGAGCAGATCCAGAAGGCGCTGGAGCGCAAGGTGTGGCTGCCCAGCGGCGGCTCGCTGGTCATCGACCGCACCGAGGCCATGACCGTGGTCGACGTCAACACCGGCAAGTTCACCGGTCAGGGCGGCAACCTTGAGGAGACGGTCACCAAGAACAATCTGGAGGCCGCCGAGGAGATCGTGCGCCAACTGCGGTTGCGCGACATCGGCGGCATCATCGTGATCGACTTCATCGACATGGTGCTTGAGAGCAACCGCGACCTGGTGCTGCGGCGCATGCTGGAGTGCCTCTCGCGCGATCGCACCAAGCACCAGGTGGCCGAGGTCACCTCGCTCGGGCTGGTGCAGATGACCCGCAAGCGGGTCGGCCAGGGGCTGCTTGAGGCGTTCTCGCACAGTTGCGAGCACTGCGCCGGGCGCGGCGTGGTGGTCTCCACCGAACCGGTCGGCCCCAAGGCCAACGGGGGCGGCACCGGCGCCGGCGGTGGCAGCGGCCGCAAGAAGAAGGGCAAGGGCGACAAGGACCAGGCCGACCGGCCCGAGTCCGCGGTGCCCGACCCCGAGGCCGCAGCCGACGACGCCGAGCTCGAGCCCGCGGCCGGAGCGGTGGCGGCGGCCGAGGCCGAGGACGCCATCGAGGAGCCGGCGCCTGCCAAGGGCAAGCGCGCGGGCGCCAAGACCGCGGCCAAGTCCGCCGCCACCAAGTCCGCCGGCCGCAAGACCGGCCGCCGCACCAAGAAGGGCGATGCTGCGGCGGCCGAGGACGAGACCGAACCCACCGCACCGGAGGGCTCCGAGGACTCCGGCGCCGGCGCTGCCGGCGCAGGGGCTGCCGAAGGAGCCGCACCCGAGTCCGGGTCCGGTGCAGCGGGCGATGCCGACTCCGCCGCCGACGGCGGCGAGCCGGCCGATTCCGAGAATTCCGCCGAGCAGCGCCCGCGCAGGCGCCGCACCCGGCGGACCAAGGCCGCGACCTCCGCCGAGTCGGCGGTGGCCGAGGCGACCTGAGCGGTTCCGCCCCCGGGGGCGCACCGCTCCCGGCGGCGGACCGCTGTGCGCGGGCCGGACCTTCGCGGGTCCGGCCCGCACACCCCGCGCGCGGGCCCTTACGGGCGTGCTGCGCTCCGCCCCACCGGTGGTAACCTAGAAGGCGGTGCGTCGGCGCGCCCCCATCGTTCGCGCGCCCGAGACCTACTTCTCGACTTCGCGCCGCCGCGGGCGAGCGCGCGGGTCGAAGGTCGATTTTGAGCGCATATCCTCCCCCGTTCAGGCGGGGCTGGTCCACACGAGCAGGAAGAGAGTTCCCCGGTGTACGCGATCGTGCGAGCGGGCGGCCGACAGGAGAAGGTGGCTGTCGACGACGTCTTGGCCATCGACAGGGTCTCCGACGAGACGGGCGCCACGTTGAAGTGGGAGCCGCTGCTTGTCGTCGACGACGGCAAGGTCATCAGCGAAGCCGCCGAGTTGAGTGGCTACTCCGTCACCGCCGAGGTTCTCGGTGAGTCCACGGGCCCCAAGATCAACATCATCAAGTACAAGAACAAGACCGGCTACAAGAAGCGCATGGGCCACCGGCAGAAGTACACCCAGGTCCGTGTCACCGGTATCGCGTCGAACAACAACAAGTAGGAGAGGGGCGCGAGATGGCACATAAGAAGGGCGCATCGTCCAGCCGGAACGGCCGCGACTCCAATGCTCAGCGGCTCGGCGTCAAGCGCTTCGGCGGCCAGTCCGTCAAGGCGGGCGAGATCCTCATCCGCCAGCGGGGCACCCGCTTCCACCCCGGCGACAACGTCGGCCGCGGTGGCGACGACACCCTGTTCGCGCTGGTCGAGGGCAAGGTGGAGTTCGGTTCGCGGCGCGGCCGCAAGGCCGTGAACATCGTCCCCGCTCCGGCCCCCGCTCAGTAGGGCCGCCGCGGAAGACGCTTCGCGTAGGGCGGGCCAGCACGTTCTGGCCCGCCCTACGCGTGTCGGTACCACCTCACCACCTCAACCACCTCCGAACCGGCACTGCACCGGTAAACACCTTCGGCCGCCTTCGGCACCGCGCGCCTGAGCGGCGCATAGGCTGGTCAGCGGACACCCCGCACGGGAGAGGACACATGCCTGACTTCGTCGACGAAGCGGTCTTGCACATCAAGGCCGGTGACGGCGGGCACGGTTGCGCCTCCGTGCACCGCGAGAAGTTCAAACCGCTGGGCGGCCCCGACGGCGGCAACGGCGGCAACGGCGGCGACGTGGTGCTTGAGGTCGACCGCAACACCGCCACGCTGCTGGACTACCAGCGCCGTCCGCACCGCAAGGCCCAGAACGGCACGCCCGGCCAGGGCGGGCACCGCTCCGGCGGCAACGGCGACGACACCGTGCTCGCGGTACCCGACGGCACCGTGGTCCTCGACTCCGCCGGCGAACTGATCGCCGATCTGGTGGGTGAGGGCACCCGGATGGTCATCGCCGCCGGCGGCAACGGCGGGCTGGGCAACGCGGCACTGGCCTCACCGCGGCGCAAGGCGCCCGGGTTCGCGCTCAAGGGCGAGGCCGGCGAGGAACTCGACATCCGCCTCGAGCTCAAGACCATCGCCGACGCGGGACTGGTCGGATTCCCCAGCGCGGGCAAGTCCTCGCTGATCGCCGCCATGTCGGCCGCCCGCCCCAAAATCGCCGATTACCCCTTCACCACCCTCATCCCCAACCTCGGCGTCGTCGAGGCCGGCAGCAGCCAGTTCGTGGTGGCCGACGTACCCGGGCTGATCCCGGGCGCAAGCGAGGGCCGCGGGCTCGGGCTGGCGTTCCTGCGGCACGTCGAGCGCTGCGCCACGCTGGTGCACGTGCTCGACTGCGCGACCTTTGAACCCGACCGCGACCCCATCAGCGACCTCGACGCCATCGAGGCCGAGCTGGCCGCTTACGGCGAGGCCACCGGCATCGACCTTTCCGACCGGCCGCGCATCGCCGCGCTCAACAAGCTCGACGTGCCCGATGGGCGCGAACTGGCCGACATGGTCGCCCCGATGCTGCGCGAGCGCGGACTGCAGGTGATCGAGGTGTCGGCCGCCACCCGCGACGGTCTGCGCGAACTCTCGTTCGCAATGGCCGAGCAGGTCGAGGCGGCCCGCGCCGCGCGCCCCGCGCCCGAGCCGAGCCGGATCGTGCTGCGCCCCCGCCGCCTCGGCGAGGCCCCCTTCGAGATCGTCGCGCTCGGCGACAACACGTTCCGCGTGCGCGGCAGCAAGCCCGCGCGCTGGGTGCGCCAGACCGATTTCGGCAACGACGAGGCCGTCGGCTACCTCGCCGACCGGCTGAACCGGATCGGCATCGAGGAGGCGCTCGCCGATGCGGGCGCCACCGAGGGCGCCGAAGTCTACATCGGCGACGAAGACAACTCCGTGGTGTTCGACTGGGACCCGTCGATCGATTCCGGCGGCATACCGATCGGCCCGCGCGGCACCGACTCCAGGCTGGGTTGAGGCGGGCGGGAGCGCCGTATGCGCGCTCCCGCCCGCCCGTGTCGCGCGGGGTAGCGGTGGCCCGGCCGCCGATACGACCGATACCCATGGAAAGAAGTGCGACGTGCGCAACGCACAGTCAGAGTCGGAATCGTCCGAAGGGAACGACGCGCAGGACGCGCGCACCGCGGTGACCCGGGCCCGCCGGGTCGTCGTCAAGATCGGGTCTTCATCGCTGACGGCACCCGACGGCAGCATCGACCGGGCGCGGATCGCCGAACTTGCCGGCGTGCTCGCCGAGCGCCGCACCGCCGGAACCGAGGTGGTGCTGGTCTCTTCGGGCGCTATGGCCGCCGGAGCCGCCCCGATGGGTCTGACCCGGCGCCCGCGCGACCTTGCCACGCAGCAGGCGGCGGCAAGCGTCGGCCAAGGGCTGCTCATCGCCCACTACACCGCCGCCTTCGCCGAACACGGCCTCACCGCCGCGCAGGTGCTGCTGACCGTCGAGGACATGATCCGCCGCGTGCAGCACCGCAACGCCCAGCGCACGCTGCGCCGGCTGCTGGACATCGGCGCGATGCCCATCGTCAACGAGAACGACACGGTGGCCACCCACGAGATCCGCTTCGGCGACAACGACCGCCTGGCCGCCCTGGTGGCCCACCTGCTGCGTGCCGACGCACTGGTGCTGCTCTCCGACGTCGACGCCCTCTACGACGGCGACCCCGACCGCCCCGGTACCCGGGCCATCCCCTACATCGCCGACCCCGCCGACCTGGACGGTGCCGACATCGGCAGTACGGGAAAGCGCGGGGTGGGCACGGGCGGCATGGTGACCAAGGTGTCCTCGGCCCGCATCGCCACCGAAGCGGGAGTGCCCACCGTGCTGACCTCGGCCGCCAACGCCCGCGCGGCACTGGCGGGCCGGAGCGTGGGCACACTGTTCGCCGCCAGCACGCGGCGGCGGCCGTCCACCCGGCAACTGTGGCTGGCTCATGCCACCGCCGCGCGCGGCAGTGTGGTGCTGGACCCCGGAGCGGTGCACGCGGTCGCGGGCGGGCGGGCGTCGCTGCTGCCGGCCGGGGTGGTCAAGGTCGAGGGCGACTTTGCCGCCGGCGATCCGGTGGACCTGCGCGGCGAGGACGGCGCCGCGATCGCCCGCGGGCTGGTCAACTACGACGCGGGCGAGATCCCCGACCTGATGGGCCGCTCCACCCGCTGGTTGGCGCGCGAGCTGGGGCCGGGTTACGAACGCGAGATCGTGCACCGCGACGACCTGGTCCTGCTGGAGCACGCCGGCGCCGGCGCCCGGGGCGGCCCCGGATAGGAGCCGGGTAGGAGCGGTCCCGGACCGCGCAGTGGGCGGCCGGGGATACGGACACAGGGTCGGGGCGTTTTCGGGGGACCGATTAAGGCGATCGGTTACCGCGTGCCACCCTCGGCCCGAACCCGCCTGCCAGTAGGGTTGCGGGATGAGGTCCACCACGCACGAGTTCGACACCGAGCTGCGCTACAACGGCCGAGTCGTCACGCTGGGAGCGGTGACCTACCAGGGCCGGACCGTGCTGCACCCCGGACCGGACCGATTCGCACCGTTGCGCCGGTGGGCCCAGGACCTCGCAGACCAGTTGGGCGGCCCCGTCACTTGGCGGGCCAGCTCCGAGGGCGAGGTGGTGGAGGAGGAGACGGTGCACCCCGCTAAGCGCGCGGCCGAGAGGGATCCTGGCCAGGCGTGCTGAGCGGGGCCACCTGCGCTCGCGGCGGCGCATTCGCCCGCGCCGCCGTACTGCGCTCGCTGTTCGCTATGCCGTCGACCGGCGCGTCAGAGTCTGCGAGCGCTCTCGGCTCCGCACTTGGAGCAGTGGAACTTCCTATCGCCTCCTAACACCCAATCGTGTTCTCCTCCGTTGGGACATGCCGACATCGACACCACCTGAGCTCTCGACCGAGCAACCTGGCGCCGTTACCGTATCGGCTGGGCAGCGCGGCTGTCCGCGAAACGGCCAAGCCCGTCGTTGCCGGAGGCGGCCGCAACCGGATGGATACGCTGGAGGCGGCATCCGGGCGCCCAACGCGCCGGGGCCGCCGGGCCATCCAGGCCATCCGGAACATCCGGACCACCTGGATCATCCGGATCACCGCACCTTCCGAGTCCGCTGAACCACCTGGAAAGCGACCAGCACCATGAGCGATACCGAGCGCGATGTCCGTGCCGCGGCCGAACGCGCCCAAGACGCCGCGGCCGCCCTCGCGCCGCTGAGCCGGGCCGTCAAGGACCAGGCGCTGCTGGCTATGGCCGATGCTCTGGCAGCCGATGCGGAGTCCATCGTGGCCGCCAACGGCGAAGACGTCGAGCGCGCCCGCGCCGCCGGCGAGAGCCCGGCCATGCTGGACCGGCTCGCGCTGTCCGCCGAGCGTGTCGGCGACATCGCCGACGCCGTCCGCGATGTCGCCGACCTGCCCGACCCGGTCGGCGGGGTGGTGCGCGGCTCCAGCCTGCCCAACGGGTTGGAACTGCGCCAGGTGCGGGTACCGCTCGGTGTCATCGGCATCATCTACGAGGGCCGGCCCAATGTCACGGCCGACGCCGCCGCCCTGTGCCTCAAGAGCGGCAACGCCGCCCTGCTGCGCGGTTCCTCCTCAGCCCACTCCTCCAATACGCGCATCGTCGAGGTGTTGCGCGGCGCGCTGCACAAGGCCGGGCTGCCGGTGGACGCTGTGCAGCTGGTGCCCGGCGCGGGCCGCGAATCCGCCCAGGCGCTCATGCGGGCCCGCGGGCTGGTGGACGTGCTGATCCCGCGCGGCGGCGGCTCGCTGATCCGGACCGTTGTCAGCGAGTCCACCGTCCCGGTGATCGAGACCGGCGAGGGCAACTGCCACGTCTATGTCGACGACTCCGCCGACACCGACATGGCGCTGGCGGTGGCGGTCAACTCCAAGACCCAGCGGCTGTCGACCTGCAACACCGCTGAGACCCTGCTGGTGCACGCGGCCGCGGCCGACCGCTTCCTGCCGCGGGTGCTGGGTGCGTTGCGCGAGCTGGGTGTCACCGTGCACGGCGACGACCGGGTGTGCGGCTACGACGACTCGGCCGTGCCGGCCACCGAATCCGACTGGGCCGCCGAGTACCTGTCGGCCGACCTGGCGGTGAAGGTGGTCGACTCCCTGGACGACGCGGTCGCCCACATCCGCCGCTACTCGACCAAGCACACCGAGGCCATCATCACCGACTCGCAGACGGCGGCGCGGAGGTTCGTGGCGCAGGTGGACGCGGCGGCGGTCATGGTCAACGCCTCCACCCGCTTCACCGACGGCGGCGAGTTCGGGTTCGGCGCCGAGATCGGCATCTCCACCCAGAAGCTGCACGCCCGCGGCCCCATGGGGCTGGCCGAGATGACCTCGACAAAGTACGTGGTCACCGGCGAGGGCCACGTGCGCTGAGGGCCCGCGCGGCACCGGCCCGGTCGGCCCTGCCCGGGCCGACCGCTCGGCCGCAGACGGGCTCGGCGGTTCGGCGCGGCGGAAGCCCGCTGCGTTCGGGCCGGAGCCCGTGCCGGCGCGTACAGGGCGGGCGCTAGGATGCCGGGATACTCGGCGACCCCCCGTGCTAGGAGCAGCCATGGCCGATGATCCGAGCCGGTCCTTCAACGCCAACGGTTCAGCCGGTTTCGATACGGGTGTGCCTACTGCGGCCCGTGTCTATGACGTGATGCTGGAGGGCAAGGACAACTACGCGGCCGACCGCCAGGTCGCGCGCGCCAGCCTGGACGTGATGCCCGAGCTCAAAGAGATCGCGATCCACAACCGCGAAATGCTGCACCGCGTGGTGCGCCACCTGGCCACCGAAGAGGGCATCACGCAGTTCGTGGACCTGGGTTCGGGGCTGCCCACCGCACGCAACACCCACGAGGTCGCCCAGGAGGCCAACTCCGCGGCCAAGGTCGTCTACGTCGACATCGACCCGCTGGTGGCGGTGCACGGGCGGGCGATCCTCGGCGGCGACAGCAACACCGAGGTGGTCACGGCCGATCTGCGCGAGCCCGCCCGGGTGCTGGCCGATCCCGCGGTGCGCGCCCTGATCGACTTCGACCGCCCGGTGTGCGTGATGCTCTGCGGGATCCTGCACCACATCCTCGACGAGGAGGACCCCCAGGGGATCGTGTCGGCGCTGGTCGACGCGGTGGTGCCCGGCTCGTTCTTCTTCATCACCAACTTCACCCGGCTGGGCGATGCGCCCGAGAGCGCCGAGCTGGAGCGGGTGCTGCTCAGCCAGCTCGGTACGGGGCGGGTGCGCACCACCGAGGAGCTGGATGCGTTCTTCGGCGGCCTTAAGCTGCTGCCGCCGGGGGTGGTGCCGCTGCCGCTGTGGCGGCCCGATGGCATCGTCCGCGACAGCACATCGGTGGCGGCCCGGTTCATGACGGGCGGGGTCGCCCGCAAACCCTGACCCGGCCGCCGCGGGTGCCGGCAAGCGGTATCCGCGGCGGCCGGGCCGGGGAGCGGCCGGCAGGCCGCCCGAGGGCGCGGCGGGCAGCGCGGGTCAGGAAGCCGAGCCGCCGTTGCCGTCGTTGCGGCGCTGCCCCGCGTTCTTCCAGCGCTCGGCGACGGAGTCGAAGATCCGCCCACTGGTGTTGGCCGCGCTGCCGGCGACGTCGCGCAGCGTGCCCACCAGCGGGTCCTCCGAGCGTCCCCACGCTTCCTTGTAGTGGTTGGCGGCGCTGCGGGCCTCGTCGCCGACGGAGGCGTCCTTGTCGGCATCGCGGCGCGGGTAGTCGCCGTCGAGGATGCGCTGGTAGGCGCCGTCTTCGAGCCAGCGGTTCAGCTCGGCCATGCGGATGACCGCGAACGGGTGGGTCTGGCCCATGGTGCTGAGCAGCTTGATCAGGCTGTCGCGGGCGTCGCCGCCGCTCTCGTACTCGCGGGCCTGCTCCATGAAGGAGTCGGGGTTCATCTCGGCGAGCCGCGAGCCGCCGGCCAGCTTCATCAGTGCCCGCTTGGCGGCCTCGGGGTCCTGGCCCGCGAGCACGCCCGCGCGGTCGCAGGAGAGTTCGGATTTGCGGTACCACTCCTCCAGCGCGATGACGATCGCGCTGATGCCGATGAAGCCCAGCGGGATCCAGGCCACGCGCAGGGCGAGGCGGACCAGCGCGAGCAGCATGGTGCGGTAGACGGCGTGTCCGGAGAGGATGTGGCCGACCTCGTGACCGACGACGAACCGCTGCTCCTCGGGGTCGAGGAGGTCGAACAGCCCGGTGGTCATCACGATGAACGGCTTGCTGCTGCCGATCGCCATGGCGTTCGGCTTGGGGTTCATCTGGATGTAGAGCTCGGGGACCTCATCGAGGTCCAGGATGTAGGCGGCGTCGCGGACGTAGTTGTGAACCTCGGGGAACTGCTGTTCGTTCACCCGGACGGCGCTGGAGAGGAACATCAGGCGCAGGGCGCGTTCGTTGAACATGCCGGACAGGCGCTTGAAGACCTCGTCGAAGCCCCGCAGCGAGCGCAGGGCGACCAGCGCGCCGCGGTCGGCCGGATGCTCGTACGCCCGCGAGCTGATGTTCTCGAAACGGACCCGTGCACGGTCTGGAGCGTTGGTGGTCATGTCGGCATGCTATGCGGCGCCGGTGCCCGATGCCACGGTTTCGGCGGTTCGAGATATGACGCGATTTTGCGCCGGGTCCGGGTAGCTGCTGACGGGGAGAGGACAGCGGTCGGCTAACCTCGGGATAGTCCGCGGTATCCCCATCATCGGTAGTAAAACGGTGCAAACCGCAGGTGCGGTGGCGGTGCCGGCGGACCGATCAGTACACGCAGGAAACGGAGCGGCACGTGCGCAACGAACCGGGGGTGCTCTCCACTGCAGAGCAGCGGCGCCGGAACCCCCACCGCGTGGGCGTCATGGGCGGTACGTTCGATCCCATCCACCACGGGCACCTGGTGGCGGCCAGCGAGGTCGCCCACCTGTTCCACCTGGACGAGGTGGTCTTCGTGCCCACCGGGCAGCCTTACCAAAAGGACCTCACGCAGGTGACCTCGGCCGAAGACCGCTACCTGATGACTGTCATCGCCACCGCCGAGAACCCGCAGTTCAGCGTGAGCCGGATGGAGATCGACCGCGGCGGCCCGACCTACACCATCGACACCCTGCGTGAAATGCGCCAGCTCTATGGAACCGACGTCGAGATGTTCTTCATCACCGGCGCCGACGCATTGGGCGCTATCCTGAGCTGGCAGAACGTGGATGAACTCTTTGAACTGGCGCATTTCGTAGGCTGTAACCGCCCCGGCCACCGGCTGACCGATCCAGGTCTGCCCGACGGCAAGGTCAGCCTCGTAGAGGTTCCGGCCCTGTCGATCTCATCCACCGAGTGCCGGGAACGCGTCCGCAAGGGCGAGCCCATCTGGTACCTGGTACCCGACGGCATCGTCCGCTACATCAACAAGACCGGGCTCTACCTCGACGACGCGACAGCGGGGTAGCACCCGAGGGAGGCTGCTGCTACATCGTGTCCGCCACCGACCGGGCCGTCGGGCTCGTCAACATCGCCGCTGAAGCGGCCGCCGACAAGCTCGCCCAGGAGATCATCGCCTACGACGTCAGCGAACAGCTGGTGATCACCGACGCGTTCGTGCTGTGCTCGGCCCCCAACGACCGCCAAGTGCGCTCCATCGTCGAGGAGGTCGAGGAACGCCTGCGCGAGCAGGGCGGGGTCAAGCCGGTCCGCCGCGAAGGCGAACGCGACGGGCGCTGGGTGCTGCTGGACTACGCCGACGTCGTCGTCCACATCCAGCATGAAGAGGAACGCGGCCACTACGGCCTGGAGCGGTTGTGGAAGGACTGCCCGCAGATCACCCTGCCCGAAACCGCCCGCGGGCGCTGGCGCGCCGACCCCGACGACACCGAAGGCGCATGAGCGGGCCCCGCGGCGGCGCGTCCGGCGGTGCCGGCGCAGGTGCCATCAGCAGGGAGGCCGCCCGTGCCTGAGACCCGCCGAGTCGTCTGCTGGCGCCACGGCCAGACCGCATGGAACGCCGAGAAACGGTTCCAGGGCCAGACCGATATCGCGCTCAACGAGCACGGGATCGCCCAAGCGCAGCGCGCCGCTGCGCTGCTGGCGCGGCTGAGGCCCGATGCCGTGGTCTCCTCGGACCTGAACCGCGCCGCTGCGACCGCCCGGGTCCTCGGCGAGGCCACCGGGCTCGAAATCATCTCCGACAAGGGGCTGCGGGAGCGCTACGGCGGTGAGTGGGAAGGGCTGACCACCGCCGAGATCCGCCGGAACTGGCCCGAAGAGGACGCCCGCATGGAACCGCCCGGCGGCGAGGACATCGGCGCCGTGGGGGAGCGGGTGATGGACGCCATCGAGCGCGGGCTCGCGCTCGTGCCCGAGGACGGGCTGCTGGTGGCCGTGGGCCACGGGGCGGCCCTGCGCGCCGGCATCAACCGCATGCTCGGCCTGCCGCCCGACCGGCGCCAGGCACTGGGGCCGCTGGGCAACTGCTCCTGGTCCCTGCTGGGTCCCCTGCCGGCCGGCGGCTGGCGGCTGCTGGAGCACAACGCCGCAAGCCTGCCGGAACCCCGCACCCTCAGCGACGACCGCTGAACCTGGCCGGGATTCGGGCGGGGGCGGCGGCAGGACCGGGCCGCGCGGCTGCGGGGGAGCGGCCGGGCACGGGCGTCCGTTTCGACGGCGGCGCCGGAGTCCGATAGAGTCGGTCCCGGCGCCGCGCAGTCTCATGCGGTGCCCACGCAGGGGCTATGGCGCAGTCGGTAGCGCGCCTCCATGGCATGGAGGAGGTCTGGGGTTCGAATCCCCATAGCTCCACTCGGCTCGACTCTGGGACGACCCTGCTCACGGCTTCGCCGTATCGCCGGGTCGTCTCGTTGTTTCTTTCGGGGGGCAACCCCCGAACCCCCGATGGGACCCACTCTGGGACGGCCCTGCTCACGGCTTCGCCGTATCGCCGGGTCGTCTCGTTGTTTCTTTCGGGGGGCGACCCCCGAACCCCCGATGGGACCCACTCTGGGACGACCCTGCTTATTGGGGCGGTGTGCGGAAACGAGCGTGCGGTTGTGCCGTGGTCCGGCGCCGGACCACGGCACAACCGCACGCTCAGGGGCGCGGCATGGGTCAGGCTCCTGCTGCGAGGCGGCGGATGACGTCGGCGGCCGGGCCGGTGGTGGCGCTGCGCCAGCCGGTGCCGGCCCAGAGGTGGAGGCGGTCGGTGTCGCCGGCTCGCCCAGCGGCCTGGCGGAGGGCGCGGGTGAGGTGGTGGACGGCCGGGTAGGCGTTCAGGCCCGCTCCGTGGTGGCGGTCGACGAACCCGTTGCGCAGTGCGCGGGCGGGCCGGCCGGTGAATGCGCGGGTCAGGACGGTCTCGGTAAACCTGGGGTCGCCGAGGGCCCGCTTGTGGGCGGGGGAGGTGCCGGCCTCGTCGGTGCGCAGCAGCAGCGTCCCGACCGCGGCGGCCTGGGCCCCGGCCTCAAGGATCCGGCGTACGGCCGCGGGGCCGTCGACGCCGCCGGCGGCGATGACGGGCAGGTCCACCGCCTCCAGCACGCGGCGAACAAGGGCCGCGGTGTCGACATGGCCGGGGGTGCCGGCGGGGTCGAAGGTTGCACTGTGCCCGCCCGCGTCGGGCCCTTGGACGACGAGCCCGTCGACACCGGCCTCCCGGGCGAGACGGGCCTCGTCCGGCGAGGTCACGCTGGCGAGCACCCGGCTGCCCGCGCTCTGCATCGCGCGGATGTCGGCCGGGTCGGGCAGCCCGAAGGTCAGCGACACCACCGGGACCGGGTGCTCGACCAACAGGGCGAGCCTCTCGCGCCACCGGTCGTCGTCGGCGGCGGGAACGGGATCGAGCTGCAGGCCGTACTCATCGGCCTCCGCCTGCAGCTCTGCGGCGTAGGCGGCGAACGCGGCCTGGTCCACGGCATCCGCGGCGGGCACGAACAGGTTCACACCGAACCCGGCACCGAGCGTGCGGGCCTCGTCGATCTCGGCGGCCAAGGCTTCAGGGGCCTTGTACCCGCCGGCGAGGAACGGGAAGCCGCCGGCGGACGCCACGGCGCGCGCCAAGGCGACCGTCGAGGGGCCGCCCGCCATGGGCGCGGCCACGATCGGCGCTCGGGAGTCCAGGAGAGGAGCGGGCATGCGTGCTTCCTTTCAGCGGTTGAGGGGCGGCTCCGAGCCCCCGCAGCACGGTCCGCTCCTGCGGGAGCGCCACCGCGCCGGCCCGGACACGCGGCGCGCTGCGGCCGAGCGCGGGCACGGGCATCGCGGCGAACGCGCCCACGGGACATCAAGCGCGGTTCGCGGGGGCGAGCGTGGCCGGCAGCTGCGCCGGCACCCGTGCCTGCGCCTGCATCGACGGCAGGATGAGAGGGAACACGAACCGGTCGGCACTGGCCCCGGCGGAGAGCGTGGCCGCCGCCTGCACCGCGACCGCCCGCTTCGCCCCTGACCCCTGCCGCGCTCGCCACCGCCCGTCTCCCGCCCTCCACGGCCTGCCGCCCTTGCATACCACTCCGACGCTACGCATCCTGGCGGCCGAAGGGAATTGCCCGCTGCGCATCATCTATGCTCGCGAGACATGGATGTGGAGCTGCGGCACCTGCGGGCGTTCGCCGCGGTCGCCGAGAACCTGTCCTTCACGGCGGCCGGCCGGCAACTGCTCGTCACTCAGCCGGCCCTGACCCGCACGATCCAGCAGCTTGAGCAGGTCCTGGAGGTCACGCTCCTGGAACGCTCGTCCCGCTCGGTGCGGCTGACCGAGGCAGGGCACGCGTTCCTCGCACGGGCCCGGTCGGTGCTGCGCGACCTCGACGTCGCCGTGGCGCAGGCGCGCGGAGAGCGCGAGCTGAGAGTCGGGTTCGCCTGGGGGCTGCCCGATCCGTGGGCCGGCGACCTCGTCTCGGCCTTCGAGGAGACGACCGGGGCCACAGCGCGCCTCATGCGCCGCGACGACCTCGAGTCCGCGCTCCAGCGGGGCGACGTCGACATCGCGATCGCGCGGCACCGCCTCGCGAGCGAAACGGCGACCACTCTCACCCTGTTCGAGGAGCAGCGCGTCGCGGCTGTGAGCCGCCGCTCGCCCCTCGCGGGCCGGGACCGCTTCACCTGGAACGAGCTGGCCGAGCACCCCGTCGTCATCAACGCCGGCAGCGGCAGCACCCAGCCCGGTCTGTGGGACGCCGAGCACCGCCCGGCGCGCGTGGTCGAGTGCGGCAACTACGATGAGTGGGTCGCCCTCGTTGCCGCCGACCGCGGCGTCGGGGCGACCGCGCTGTCGGCCGCGTATGCGAACGCCCCCGCCGGCATCGAGTTCGTCCCCCTTGAGGACGCGCCGCCCGCGGCGCTGCGCCTGGCCTGGGTCCCCAGCCGGGCCGGAGCGCTACTCAGGCGGTTCGTCGAGGCGGCCATCGCCCAGGGGCGGCCCCGGCCACGTTGACGCTTCGCGGTGGCCGCTAAGCGCCAGCACGCCGCGCCCGCCGCTGTGTTCGCGCGTGCGGGCGTTCCCGCGAGCGGGCGGGGACGGGCGGTTGCAGCTCGTTTCACTCGGCCCGGGTGCGAGTCCGCCGGTGAACGGGTCCAGCGGTCCCCCGGCGCGCGCTCCGGATCCGTCCGGCCCGGTGGTGGCGGCGAGGGCGGAGGCCGCGGCGGTCACGTCCACGGCGCCCAGGTCTGTACGCGCTCGCGCAGGGTACCGCTGCGCCCGCTCCGGCCACCGCGACCGGTACCCGCATCGACCGGGGAGCGCAGGCGCTGTCATCCTCTGCAGCCGTGTCCGGCGCGGGTTGCCAACGGCGATCCAGTAACTACACTGCACGGTGCAGTGTAATAACGAAAGGATCGCCATGACCGACGTATCCACCACCGACGTCCTCATCATCGGAGCCGGCCCCACCGGCCTGACCCTGGCGTGCGACCTCGCCCGCCGCGGCGTCGCCTGCCGCATCGTCGAGCAGGCCCCGGAACCCAACCGCGCATCCAAGGGCAAGAAGATCAACTCCCGCTCCATCGAGGTGTTCGACGACCTCGGCGCCGTCGAACACGTGCTGCGCACCGGCACCGCCGAGCTACCCATCCGCTTCCACGAACGCTCCGGCACGGTCACCGAACGGCCTCCGATCGGCACCCGCGCCGACGAATCGAGCTGCACGCCCTACCCCGACGGGCTGTGGCTCGGCCAGTTCGACACCGAGTACGCGCTGCGGCGACGGCTCGCAGAACTCGGCGGGGCAGTAGAGTTCGGCGCCGAAGCGGTCGACCTCGACCAGGACGAATCCGGCGCCACCACCCTCCTGCGTACCCCCGAAGGCGACCGGAGCGTCCGCGCCCGCTACGTGGTGGCGGCCGACGGCGGCAAAAGCACCACCCGCAAGCTGGCCGGGCTGCCCATGGTCGGCGAGACCATCGAGCAGCAGCGCTGGTACCTGGGCGACGTCACCGTGCCGGCCCTGGACCGCAGCCGCATGCACATCTGGCCGTCCGAACACGGCATGCTCGGCCTCACCCCGCTGCCCGGCAGCGACCTGTGGCAGTTCCAAAGCCCGATCCCGGCGGGCGTCGAACCCGGTACCCCGTCCCTGGAGTGGTATCAGCAGCTGTTCGACGAACGCGCGGGCGAAGGCGCCGTCGTGCTGGATAGCGCGACGTGGCTGTCGGTGTACCAGGTCAACGTCCGCATGGTGGAGGACTACCGCAGCGGCCGCGTCCTGCTCGCCGGGGACGCCGCCCACGTCCACCCGCCCGCGGGCGGCCAGGGCATGAACACCGGCATCCAGGATGCCTACAACCTCGGCTGGAAACTCGCCAGTGTGCTCGGCGGCGGCGCCCTGCCGGACCTGCTGGACACCTACAGCGCCGAGCGCATGCCGGTGGCCCGCACCGTGCTCGCGGTGAGCACCCGGAAGATGTCCGAGACCATGGACAAGGCGGATCGCAGCACCGAAGACGGACTGGGCTCGGCAATCGCCGACATCTCCGACGAATGGACGACCGGGCTGGGCATCCACTACCGCACCGGCCCGCTCGCCTACAGCGGCGGAGCGCAAACCCCGGCCGGCCCGGCGGCCGGCGACCGGGCACCCAACGTCAGCGGGCTGGAGGGCGAACAGGGCACCCGCGAACTGTTCGACCTCATGCGCGGACCGCACTGGACGGTGCTCCTCCACGAGCACACCGAACCGGTCGTCTTCGACCAAGCCGACCCGGCCCTCCTGCAGGTGCACCGCATCGGGTCGGCCCCGGCCGGCGCCATCGCCGACGGCAAGGGCGAGTTCCAACGCATCTACCGGCCCGTCCCGGGCGAGCTGATCTTCATCCGGCCGGACGGCTACATCGCGGCCCGTACCCCGGCCGACCAGGTGTCCGGCGTCGTGGAACACCTGGCCGCGTTCCGGTCGCACGGCAGCCGCGTCCACTACGCATAGCACCGGTGCACCCGGCCCCGGCCTCTGCCGCGCCAGGTGCGCAGCAGGCGCGACCGGACGCGGCCGGACGCGGCCGGGGTGCGGCCGCGCAGCGCAGCCGCCCGGAGCGAGCGGGCGGTGCGGCGGTGCGGCCATCCGCTCGGCTCGGCACCTCGCACGCCCAGACGAGTCCAGAAAGGCGTCACGACCGCTTCATGCACACAAACGGTATTGATAACAGCCCGCCCGAAAAAGCCCCGGAAGGTCCGCCTGCAGACCCGCCCGAATCGCCGGACGCCGGCAAGCACACGCGCTGGAGCGCCCTGCTGTTCAGCCAGTTGGTCGCGCTGATCGTGGTCAACGCCCTGGCCGACACGGTCGTCCTGGCGCCGACCCAGGTCCTTCCCCAGATGCTCGAACACTTCGGCACCGACCAAGCGGCGTGGCTAAGCTCCAGCGCGACGCTGGCGGGAGCGATGTGGGCGCCGCTGATCGGAAAGAGCGCCGACATCTACGGCAAACGCAGAATGCTCGTAATCACGCTGCTCACCGCCGGAATCGGCTCCCTCATCTGCCTCGCGGCGCCCAACATCTGGGTGTTCGTCTTCGGTCGGCTGGTGCAGGGAGCCGCCGTGGCCGCGATGTTCCTCTCGATGGCGATCGTCCGCGACCTCTGCGCACCCCGCATCGCGATGCCCATCGTCGGCATCGTGGGTACCGGCGCCGGGGTCCTCGGCATCGGGACCCCGTTCATCTACGAGGTGCTCTCCGCGGAGTTCGGCTACCGGGTCGTGTTCGTGGCCGCGGCGCTGATCGCGGTCATCGCGGTGCTCGGTGTACGCGCCCTCATCCCCAGGTCCACGAACAGGACACCGGGCACCGTCGACGTCGCCGGCGCGGTGATGCTGGGCGGAGGTCTGGCAGCGGTCCTCAGCTACATCAGCCTCGGTCCGGAGTTCGGCTGGCTCGCTTTGGGGCCGCTTATCGTCCTCGGCGGCGGTATTGCGGCGCTCGCCAGGTGGTACTTGGTGTCGAGCCGGAAACCCGAACCGGTGATCGACATCCGCAGCCTGAACCGGCCGCTGGTGCTCACGTTCCTCGTGCTCGTCCTCGGAGCCGGTACCGTCCGGGCGATCGACCCGATCGTCAGCATCCTCGCGCACGTCTCGCCGGATGAGCAGCTCGGCTACGGGCTCGCCGGCCCTCCCGGCATAGTCGGCCTGCTGTTCGGCCTGCCGGGCATCGGCATCATGATCGGCGGCCCGCTGGCCGGCTGGGTCGCCACCCGCATCGGGCCGCCCGCGACACTGGCCGCGGGCGTGGCCATCGGCACGGTGGGCACCATCGGGATGTTCGCGGGGGCCACCAACCTCTACGCCGCGCTGTTCTTCTCCATGCTGATGGCTTTCGCGGCGGGAACGCTCATGACATCCGGGTTCAACATGATGGCGATCCACGCGCGCGCCGAACAGCAGGCGGTCATGTCCAGCCTCGTCATCGTCATGCTGGCGACCAGTTCCGTGGTCATGAGCTTTCTGGTCTCGGCGCTGCTCTCGGCCACCGACGCGACCGTCGCCGGAGAGAACGTGCAGACGGCGACTGGGGTGTACGGCAGCATCGGCATCCTCACCGGTTTCTACGTGCTCGCCGCCGTGGCCGCAGCGGTCCTGGTGCGGAGGCTGGGCACCACGTCGGCCTACCGCAACTAGACACGGGCTCCGCGCACCCGCACGCAGAAGCCGCGGGCGGGTGCGCGGCTGCCCTGCGGTGCTGAACCACCTGCGCCGTTGGGCCGCAGCGGCGGCCGGAACCGCATCCGGGAGATGATATAAAGGTGAACACACGGGGCTATGGCGCAGTCGGTAGCGCGCCTCCATGGCATGGAGGAGGTCTGGGGTTCGAATCC
>NZ_BAAGYZ010000076.1:0-1386 GCF_054778995.1 Streptomonospora sediminis | reverse complement strand
GCGGTCACTGATCGCCTACGACCACTGACCGGTACACACAACAACTCCCATCAACGATCTAGCTGCCGTCGTCGCCTCTCCAGTCGTCAATGTCCATGTTGGCGAGCGCAAGATTCACCACCATGCCTGAGACGAGGTCGGCGCTCACCCGAAAGGCGCGCCCGAGCTCGTCAGCCAGCGGCACGACAAGGACGGGTTGGCCGGGGGCCCGCATGGCGGTGCCGTCCGCGATCAGCAGGACATCCGCGGTCATCTCGTCCTCATCTTCCGGGCTGAGACGGAGCACCGCCATCAGTTGCTCCGGGGTGGCGTCCTCGTATGCGCGGTCGTCCACGACGTCGACCCAGCTGTGCCAATCCGCCGGGTCCGCCCCGTCCGGTGTGCTGTGTACGGCCGCGGCGAGCGACGACAGGGCCGCGTCGTCGGTGAAGTCGGTGCGCACGAGGACGGTGTTGAAGCCCTCGGTGAGCGGGGGCAGAACCCGAGCCGGGGGTTCGTAGCGGGGCGGCGGGTTCAGCGACTCCAGTTCCATGCCGGCGGGGAAGTCCCGATCTTCGTCGTCCTCGTCGTCGCCGGGACGCCACTCCGGATCCGTCGCAAAGTCCTCCGGGTAGGTTTCCAGTTCGTATTCCAGCGACGGCCGGTGCAGCACCAGGTGGAGCATTGCCGCGTGGCGCGCGGAGAGCCAAACGGCGTAGTCCTCGTCCGTGCCGGAAACCGCCAGCAGCGAGCGGTACTCGGCATCGGCCATCGTCACGTCATTGGCGACCAGGACCAGGTCGGGCACCCACGGCCGGGCCCCATTCGCAACGCTCTTCAGCGCCGCGCGCACTTCTTCAGCGGTGGCGCCCTCCCAGCCGGGATCGTCCACCACGATGAGCCGCCGGGGGATGGATTCCTGCATGGTCGCATGGGCAGCGGAAACGGGCTCGGCGGCCGGGTGCAGCCCGGGCAGCTCCCCCATCCGGTGGCGCACGTCGGCCCATGCACCATCGTCGCCGTAGTCGGTGCGCACGAGCAGCAGCCCGTGCACACGGCTTTCGCCGTCATCGGAGGCAGGGGGCAAGGGCAGGACGGGCCGCATCGGCAGGCACCTCATCGGGTCGGGGGGAGAAGTTGAGCACTGCAGTTCAAGCACCGCAGTTCTAACAACAGGCAGCGACAAACCACCTCGAACCGAACCGCGCGTTACGCTTACGAGGCCGCGCAGACAAGCTCGACATTCTCTCGGCCACTCACCACGACGTGCCCGAGCACGGTCCTTTCATTGTCACGGGCAGCGGTGCGCGGTGACCGGACCCGGCTCGACCGGCGGCCGCGTCTCCCCCCATTACCTTTTAGTGCAGTTCCGCAAGGGAACACCCGGCCTTCGGCCCCGGCATGACT
>NZ_BAAGYZ010000075.1:0-21889 GCF_054778995.1 Streptomonospora sediminis | reverse complement strand
CCGCGCCGCCGCCGGCCGGGGGCGGCGCCTTCGAGGCGGCGCTGCCGGACTCGCCGCCGCTCAGGCCGGGTGCGTGCCGGTCGAGGACCAGCAGGCCGGTGCCGGCGGCGAGGACGACCAGCCCGAGCAGCAGTTCGAGGCCGTAGCGCCGCCGCCGCGCCGCGCGCCGGCGGCGAAGCGGATGCTGTGACGGGTGCGACAAGCGGAAGACCCCCTTGCGGCTCGGTTGCTGCGGCTAATGCGGGCCGCTGCGCCGGCGTGCCGGTGTTCCTGCGTCTGTTGGCCGTTCCGGTGTCCCGGTGCCCGCGGCTGCGCCGCCGCCTGCTCCGGCTCGGCGCAGGACGGAACGGCTCCGTACGGCTCCGGACGCCACCGGGCGGCGCGCTGGGCGCAGGGTCGGCTCGGGAACACATTCAGCATCGCAGAAGGGACCTGGAATCCCCTGGGCTTCGCTTATGTCCGTAAAAGTGCGTGCCGTCCGGATATGGCGCGCCGATGGGGCACCGACCCGCTGCGCGCGCGTTGCGGCTGGGTACGCTGGTCCGCGGACGAAACACGGTCGAGACAGGCGAGAACAGGCAGGCAGCAGACGTGCGCATCGCAAGATTCTCCGTGGGTGACGATGTCGGGTACGGATTGATCGACACCGACCAGGACGGTGGCCAGGAGTACGTGTCGCGGATCAGCGGGCACCCGCTGATGGGCCAGATCCAGCTCACCGGCGAACGCGCCAAGGTCGAGGACGTCCGGCTGCTGTCGCCGGTGCTGCCGAGCAAGGTCGTGTGCATCGGCAAGAACTACGCCGACCACGTCGCCGAGATGAGCGATATCACCGGCGAGACCACAGAAGAGCCGGTGGTCTTCCTCAAGCCCTCCACCGCGGTCACCGGTCCCGGCGACCCGGTGTTCCACCCGCCGATCTCCCAGCGGGTCGACTTCGAGGGCGAACTGGCGGTGGTGATCTCCCGCCCGTGCCGCGAGGTCCCGCGCGAGCGAGCCAAGGAGGTCATCTTCGGCTACACCGTCGCCAACGACGTCACAGCGCGCGACCTGCAGAAGTCAGATAAGCAGTGGACACGCGGCAAGGGCTTCGACTCCTTCTGCCCCATCGGCCCTTGGATCGAGACCGGTCTCACCCTCGAAGAGGCCGGCGACCTGCGGGTGACCACCACGGTCGACGGCGAGGTCCGCCAGGACGGCCGCACCTCGCAGTTCATCCACGACATCCCCGCGGTGATCTCCTACGTCAGCTCCTTCATGACCCTGCTGCCCGGCGACGTCCTGCTCACCGGCACCCCGGCGGGTGTGGGCCCGGTCGGGGTCGGCTCGGAGATGACGGTGGCCGTCGAACGGGTGGGCGAGCTGAGCAACCGCGTCATCACCCGCGACTGAGCCCGGGCGGCGGCGGGCCCCGCGCCCGGCCGCCCGCCTGGTGGGATCCGGACCGGTACCGCGCCCGGCTATAGGGTTGGGGCTGTGACTGAGACTCCGATTCGCGTGCGTTTCGCGCCTTCGCCGACCGGCATGTTCCACGTCGGCGGGGCGCGCTCCGCGCTCTACAACTGGGCACTGGCCCGACAGCAGGACGAGGGCAGGTTCGTGCTGCGCATCGAGGACACCGATGCCGCGCGCAACAAGCCGGAGTGGACCGAGGGGATCCTGCAGGCGCTGGCCTGGCTGGGCATCGGCGAATCCGACCCGCACTTCGAGGGGCCCTACTTCCAGTCCGACTACGCCGACAAGCACCGCGAGACCGCCGAGTGGCTCTACGGCCAGGGGCGCGCCTACTACTGCGACTGCACCCGCGAGCAGGTGCAGGCCCGGCGCGACAACCCCAACCTGGGCTACGACGGCTTCTGTCGCGACCGCGGCCTGGAGCCCGGACCGGGCCGGGCGCTGCGGTTCAAGGTGCCCGAGGGCGGGCCGACCGTGGTCGCCGACGCGATCCGCGGCCGGGTGGAGTTCGACCACTCCTCGATCGAGGACTTCGTCATCGCGCGCGCCGACGGCTCCCCGCTGTTCGTGCTGGCCAACGTGGTCGATGACGTCGAGATGCGCATCAACCAGGTCATCCGCGGCGAGGAGCACCTGTCCAACACCCCCAAGCAGCAGTTGCTGTGGGAGGCGCTGGGCCGTACCGCGCCGGCGTGGGCGCATCTGCCGGTGATCGTGAACGAGAAGCGGCAGAAGCTGTCCAAGCGGCGCGACAAGGTGGCCCTGGAGTCCTTCCAGGAGGAGGGCTACCTGCCCGAGGCCATGGTCAACTACCTGATGCTGCTGGGGTGGTCGCCGGGCGAGGACCGCGAGATCATGCCGTGGTCGGAGATGGAGCCGCTGTTCGCCGTCTCCGATGTCAACAGCGCCAGTGCGTTCTTCGACGAGAAGAAGCTGCGGGCGTTCAACGGCGAGTACATCCGCGCGCTGAGCGTCGAGGACTTCGTGGAGCGCTGCCGGCCGTGGCTGTCGCCCGAGGCCGCGCCCTGGCCCGAGGAGAACTACGACGAGGACGCCTTCCGGGCCATCGCCCCGTTGGCGCAGAGCCGGGTCGCGGTGCTCAATGAGATCGTGCCCAACGTCGACTTCCTGTTCCTGGACCAGCCGGTCGACGACCCCAAGAGCTGGTCGAAGACGATGAAGCCCGAGGTCGGCGCGCCGATGCTGGCGGCGGCCCGCGAGCGCTTCGCCGATCCCGCGCTGGACTGGGAGCCCGAGGCGCTGCGTGCCGAGTTGGAGGCGGCAGGCGCCGACCTCGGTCTCAAGCTCGGCAAGGCGCAGGCGCCGGTGCGGGTGGCCGTGACCGGGCGCACCGTGGGTCTGCCGCTGTTCGAGTCGCTGCACGTGCTCGGGCGCGAGCGCACCCTGCTGCGCATCGAGGCGGCCCAGGACCGGTTGCGGGCCGAAGAAGCGGGTGTGGCGCCGGCCGGAGCCGACGCCGTGCCCGACAGCGGGCCTGAGGGCTCGGCAACGGCGGAGTAGGAGCCCCGGTGCCCGTGCGGGCGGGGCCGGGATGCGCCCCGGCCCCCGTGCGCCGGGGGCTCGCGGCGGCGGTCCGGGCGGGTGGCGGCCCGGCCCGCCCCGCTGCGGGGGCCGCTCGGGATTCAATTCGCGAGCACTCCGGAAGTCCGCTAGAGTAATGCCTGCGCCGAGGGGGAGCGGGACCGGCAAACGGAACCCTCACCTTGAGAGCACTGGGGTATGGTGTAATCGGCAGCACGGCTGATTCTGGTTCAGTTAGTCTAGGTTCGAGTCCTGGTACCCCAGCAACGGCATCCGTTCTCCGGAAGCTGTATCGGACCGGATTCCGGTCCGAACGCAATACGCGATCTGGCCCCCGTCGTCTAGTGGCCTAGGACGCCGCCCTCTCAAGGCGGTAACGGCGGTTCGAATCCGCTCGGGGGTACGCAAGGGAGAGGCTCCCGCACCAGCGGGGGCTTTTTTACTGCACGCGGTGGGCCCAGCGGCCCGTCGCAACGGGGCCGCCACGGTCCCGCGATCGGAGCCCCTGTCGTCTAGTGGCCTAGGACGCCGCCCTCTCAAGGCGGTAACGGCGGTTCGAATCCGCTCAGGGGTACCAGTAGTACACACGGCACCGGCTTCTCGCCTGCGGGCGCGGGGCCGGTTTGCTTTTTCCGGGTGGTGTGCGCGGTCCGCGCAGCCGTGGCCGGCCGGGGGCCTCAGCCGGCCGCGCCGGGTTGGCCGCCGGCACCGTCCACGCCCGCATCCGCGCCGGTGCCCGGGGAAGCGGGCGGGCCGTGGCCGGTCGGCTCGCTTGCCGCGGCGGGTCCACCGCGGGCGGCGGGGCCGAACCGGCGCGCGGACTCGTCCTCCTGGGCGAGCTTGCGCAGCGCCGTCAGCGATTGCTCCATCAGCGCCGACAGTGTCACCGCGTTCTGCACGGTCTCCTCGCGCGGCGCCTCGGGATCGATGCAGTCCATGTCCAGTTCGGCGACGCGGTGCGCGGCGCCCGCGTAGCCGTGCAGCATCTGGGGCGAGGGCGGGGTGCCCAGCCGTTCCATGGCCGCGACCGCCCGGGTGAGCTGGCCGCGCGCGGGCGAGGCACTGTCGACCTGCCAGTCCAGTTCGGAAAGCAGCTCGGCGGTCCGGTGTTCGGCACGCTGCCATTCGGGGTCGTCGGCCGGCGCTTCGGTTGCGGGTGTGAACGCGTACTGGGCGACGCCGAGCAGGTCGTGCAGTTCGATGCCGGGGGTGTCGATCGCATCGAGTACGGCGCGGATGCGCCCCAGCGGTACCTCGGCGACCTCGGCCAGCGCGCGGACGAAGCGCAACCGCTCAAGGTGCGCTTCGGTGTAGCGCGCCTGCGTGGCGGAGAGGGGTTCGCCCTTGGGGAGCAGGTTCTCGCGCAAGTAGTACTTGATCGTCGCCACCGGGACGCCGCTGTGCTTGCTCAGGTCGGAAATCCGCATCAGTGCCCACGCTACTCTCTTGCCGATTTTATTGGATAGTACTACTCTCCAATATTAGGGAGTTGCACTATCCAATGCGGATCCGCCGGAACCGCGTGGAGACGCCCCGTCGGGGCGGCCACTCCGGGCTGCCGGGGCCCCGGAGCAGCGGGCGGCTTTCGACTCATCGGCCGGCAACCACCGGCGAAGCGGAGGTTCGACCACCATGACGCAACCGAGCAACGACACCAAGATTCCGCGCATGACCAACGAGCCGCGGGAGCACCTGACCGTCTTCCTGCTGGGCACCCGCATCAACGCACTGTTCAAGCCCCAGCGCTGGGTGTGGGTCCTGCGCGCCTTCAGGGCCATGGCCGCCGAGCTTGAGGCCGATCCCGCCCGCGGGCTGCTGTACTCGCGCATCCTGCCCAGCATGTTCGGGGTCACCGTCATCCAGTACTGGGAATCCACCGACGCGCTGCTGCGCTACGCCCACGACGAAACCCACAGTGCCGCCTGGAAACGCTTTTACCGGCAAGGCGGCGACGATGTGGGGATCTGGCACGAGACCTACGAGGTCGGTACTCCGCAGTCCGGCGGCGGGTCGGCCGAGCAGGTCGAGCAGCCCGAGCAGGCCGATGGGGCCGACCCGGCCGAGGGGGCCCGGCCCGCGCAGCGGCGGGGCTTTGAGTCCGTCTACGCCAACATGCCCACCATGGGCCTGGGCAGGGCGCTGGGCACCCGCCCCATCGGCCGGGGCACCCAGCGTTCCCTCGACCGCCTCGCAGTCCGCCGCGCCCGCGCCGCCAAGCGCGCGGCCCGGGACGGAGCCGACGATCGGGCAGGCCACTAGGGTGACCGACCGATCCGCCCGCCGGCGGGGTACATGGGCAACCAGGAGCATCGGCGGCGGCAACGGCCGGCTGTGCGGCCTTGTGGTCTGCCGGGCGACGGGTGGTCTGTGTTCGGCGATGACCTTGCAGCAATGCCCATCTCAGCTCCGATATTTGGGCATTCCTGCAGGGTAGGTGCGCTCCCCGGCCTGGTCGCCGGTGGGGCAGGGCCGCTGCCGGGGCGACGTTCGAGCCCGGCCTCCAACGGGAAGTACGCAGCCATGCACGTCTGGCAGCAGCGCCCCGGTTGCCCGCCTCCCCCGCGCAGGCGGGGACGGTGTGCCGCGGTCTGTGCCGCAGCGGCCGTCCTCGCCGCCTCGGCCTGCACCGGTGGCACCGGCGGTACCGGCGGAGGCGGTGGACAGACCGCCCCGGAAAGTCCCACAGGGGCGGCGCAAACGCGCATGCTTCCGCCTGGCGACCCCGCGACCGTGGCCACCGGCCTGGAGGTCCCGTGGTCGATCGCGGTGCTGGAGGGCGGCGGGGCGCTGGTCTCCGAACGCGATTCGGGCCGCATCGTGCACATGGCGCCCGATGGCGAAACCAGCGAAGTCGGCACCGTGCAGCAGGCCCGGGCTCAGGGCGAGGGCGGTCTGCTCGGCATCGCCGTGGCACCCGGGCAGGACCGGCCCGAGTACCTGTTCGCCTACTACACCACCGGTTCGGGCAACCGCATTTCCCGGTTTGCGCTCGACCACTCCGGTGGCGGCCCGCCCTCGCTCGGCGAGGCCGAGACCCTGGTCGAGGGCATTCCCAGCGCCGCTTACCACAACGGCGGCCGAATCGCCTTCGGCCCGGACGGGCTGCTCTACGCCGCCACCGGCGACGCCGGCGACGGCTCCCTGGCCCAGGACACCGGCAGCCTGGGCGGCAAGATCCTGCGGATGACCCCCGAGGGCGAGGCGGCCGGCGACAACCCGTTCGGCAACCTCGTCTACAGCTACGGCCACCGCAACGTCCAAGGGCTGGCGTGGGACTCTGACGGCACCCTCTTCGCGACGGAGTTCGGCCAGAACCGCTTGGACGAGGTCAACGTCATCGAGCCGGGCGGCAATTACGGTTGGCCGCAGGTCGAGGGCACCGGCGGCGGCAATGCGCCCGAGGAGTTCGTCGAACCGGTGCTCACCTGGACCGTTGACGAGGCTTCGCCCAGCGGGGCGGCGATCGCGGCGAACTCGCTGTGGGTGGCGGCGCTGCGCGGCGAGCGCGTGTGGCGGGTGCCGCTCACCGGGCGGCAGGGCGATCCGGTGGGCGAGCCCGAGGCGCTGTTCGTCGGCGACCACGGCCGCCTGCGGGCGATCACGCAGGCTCCCGGCGGCGACCTCCTGGTCAGCACGAGCAACCGCGACGGCCGCGGCGACCCGGCACAGGAGGACGACCGGATTCTGCGCATCCCGCTTGAAGGATGACGCAGGCGCTCGTGCGCTCCGGGCCGGGCGGCCGGCGGGTGGCCCCGATGGTGGCGGCGGATCAGTTCGGCGCGCCTTCGTGGCTGTGCAGGGCCTCATTGATCTTCTCGGCGGCCGAGATGACGGCCTGGGCGTGCAGGCGCCCGGGCGTGCGCGTGAGCCGCTCCAGCGGCCCTGAGACCGACACTGCGGCGATGACCCGGCCGCCGGGGCCGGAGATCGGCGCCGACACCGAGGCGACGCCCTGCTCCCGCTCGCCGACGCTCTGCGCCCAGCGGCGGCGGCGCACCTGGACCAGCGAGTTGCCGGAGAACTTGGCGTTGATCAGCGAGCGGCGGATGCGCTCGCCGTCCTCCCACGCCAGCAGCACCTGGGCGGCCGATCCGGCGGTCATCGGCAGTTCGCTGCCCACCGGGACCGTGTCGCGCAGCCCGCTGGTGCGCTCGGCGGCGGCCACGCACACGCGGACATCGCCCTGGCGGCGGTAGAGCTGGGCGCTTTCGCCGGTGAGGTCGCGCAGCTGCGACAGCACGGGCGAGGCGACGGCCAGCAGCCGGTCCTCGCCGGTGGAGATGGACAGCTCGCCCAACCGGGGGCCGAGGACGAACCTGCCCTGGCTGTCGCGGGTGACCATGCGGTGGCGTTCCAGGGCGACGGCGAGCCGGTGCGCGGTGGGGCGGGCCAGGCCGGTGATCCGTACCAGCTGGGCAAGGGATGCGGGGCCCGATTCCAGCGCGTCCAGTACCGACATTGTCTTGTCGAGCACACCGACCCCGCTGGATGAGCTAGAGTTGTCCATGGCTTGATATTGCCGTCTCGCTATTTGGAATGCAAATCGTCCGACGTGCTGCGTTCCGCCGTGTGGCCCAGGGTGAGCGGCCCGGGGTGAGCGGTCCGCCGCCGGCGCTGCAAGCGGCCCGCGGCGGCGAGACGACCCTCCACAGAAGTGACGAGACGCGAGGAGGCGTCGCACATGGCTCGCACGATGGCCGAAAAGGTCTGGGAGGAGCACGTCGTCCGGCGTGCCGACGGAGAACCCGATCTGCTCTACATCGACCTCCACCTGGTGCACGAGGTCACCAGCCCGCAGGCGTTCGAAGGCCTGCGGCTGGCCGGGCGGCGCGTGCGCCGGCCGGATCTGACCATCGCGACCGAGGACCACAACGTCCCCACCGAGAACATCCTCGGCCCCATCGCCGACAAGGTGTCGCGCACCCAGATCGAGACCCTGCGCAAGAACGCCTCGGAGTTCGGGGTGCGCCTGTTCCCGATGGGCGACCTCGACCAGGGCATCGTCCACGTCGTGGGCCCGCAGCTGGGACTGACCCAGCCGGGCATGACCGTGGTCTGCGGCGACAGCCACACCAGCACCCACGGCGCCTTCGGTGCGCTGGCCTTCGGCATCGGCACCAGCCAGGTCGAGCACGTCCTGGCCACCCAGACCCTGCCGATGGCCCCGTTCAAGACGATGGCCGTGACCATCGAGGGCTCGCTGGCCCCCGGCGTGACCGCCAAGGACATCATCCTCGCGGTCATCGCCGAGATCGGCACCGGCGGCGGGCAGGGCTACGTCATCGAGTACCGCGGCCAGGCCATCCGGGAGCTGTCCATGGAGGCCCGGATGACCATCTGCAACATGTCGATCGAGGCCGGCGCCCGCGCCGGGATGATCGCGCCCGACGAGACCACGTTCGACTACGTCCAGGGCCGCCCGCACGCGCCGGCCGGCGCCGAGTGGGACAGCGCCGTCGAGCACTGGAAGAGCCTGCGCACCGACGACGGCGCCGTCTTCGACAAGGAGGTCGTGCTCGACGCCGCGGAGCTGAGCCCGTTCGTCACCTGGGGCACCAACCCCGGCCAGGGCGCACCGCTGGACACCGCGGTCCCCGACCCGGCCGCCTGCACCGACGCCGCCGAGCGCGCCGCCGCCGAGAAGGCGCTGGCCTACATGGACCTCGCCCCCGGCACGCCGCTGCGCGAGGTCGGGGTGGACACGGTCTTCCTCGGGTCCTGCACCAACGGGCGCATCGAGGACCTGCGCGCCGCCGCCGATGTCATCAAGGGCCGCAAGGTCGCCGACAGCGTCCGCATGCTGGTCGTACCCGGTTCGATGCGGGTCAAGGAGCAGGCCAACGCCGAAGGGCTGGACAAGGTCTTCACCGCCGCCGGCGCCGAGTGGCGCGAGGCCGGCTGCTCGATGTGCCTGGGCATGAACCCCGACCAGCTTCAGCCGGGCGAGCGCAGCGCCTCCACCTCCAACCGCAACTTCGAGGGCCGCCAGGGCAAGGGGGGCCGCACCCACCTCGTCTCGCCGCTGGTGGCCGCCGCGACCGCCGTGCGGGGCACGCTCTCCTCGCCCGCCGACCTGTAGTCCACCCGAACCCGCAGAAACAGGGACGAAAGAGCCGACATGGAGAAGTTCACCGTCCACACCGGCAGCGCCGTGCCGCTGCGCCACAGCAACGTGGACACCGACCAGATCATCCCCGCGGTCTACCTCAAGCGGGTCGCCCGCACCGGGTTCGAGGACGGGCTGTTCGCGGCCTGGCGGGCCAACGACCCCGAGTTCGTACTCAACAAGCCGGAGTTCGCCGCGGGCAGCGTGCTCATCGCCGGGTCCGACTTCGGCACCGGATCCTCGCGCGAGCACGCGGTCTGGGCACTGCAGGACTACGGGTTCAAGGCCGTGCTCGCGCCGCGCTTCGGCGACATCTTCCGCGGCAACGCGCTCAAAGGCGGGCTGCTGGCCGTGCTGCTGCCCTACGAGGTCATCGAGCGGCTGTGGGAGGCGGTCGAGGCCGACCCCGCCACGGAGGTCACCGTCGACCTGGAAGCGCGCGAAGTGCGGGCGGCCGGCATCGTCCACCCGTTCGAACTCGACGACTACACCCGCTGGCGGCTGATGGAGGGCCTCGACGACATCGCGCTCACGCTGCGTGACACCGATGGCATCGACGGTTTCGAGAAGCAGCGCCATACGTGGCTTCCGGTCACCCAGTAGCGCGGGAATCCGCGGAATTTTACCTTCGGTTGGCGCGGCGGCTTCGCGGGGCGCATCGCCGCGCCAACGCACTGCCGACCGACGTCCGGATTCCCGGCATACGTAGGCATTTGGGCGTTACAGAAGCGGTCAAAAGGGATCCACTGCGCGCCTCCGAACGACTCGCCAGGATGGTCCGGGAGCTCCCTCTGCAGGTCGAAGACCCACCGACACGCTGAATTCACGGGCGTTTGTGTTTGTGTCCAGGGCATGCTGTCCCCTAATTTCGTGCGAGCAAGGGGGAACCGGAGGAACCAATGAACAAGCGTGACCTGATCGACGCGATCTCTGACCGTATGGGCGACAAGAAGACCGCCACTGAAGCCGTCAACGCGGTACTGGATACGATCCAGACGACCGTCGCCGCTGGCGAGAAGGTCGCCGTTACCGGCTTCGGCGTCTTCGAGAGGGGCGAACGGGCCGCACGTGAGGCTCGGAACCCCGCCACTGGGGCGACCATCAACGTCCCAGCGAGCTACGTGCCGAAGTTCCGCCCGGGTGCAGACTTCAAGGCCCTGGTGAACGGCGAGAAGTAGTCGCCGGCCAGCCCCAGCGCTGGTGCTTCGCGGCGCCCGGGTCCCCCGAGAGGACCCGGGCGTCCGGCATTTCCAGCCCGTCCGGCCGGCCTGAGCCGGCCCGGCCCCAGCGGCCCCGAGCGGCCGGGCCCGACCGCCGCAGGCAGCGGTTGCGGGCACACACTGATCCGTTCACCAGCCGAGACCGGCCAGCAGCTTGGCCGTGTGCGGCCCCACACCCAGCAGTGCCGCCTCCCGCAGGTCCGGCTCGGTGTCCACGTCGCGCCGCACGCTCGGCGCGGCCGAGCCGTCCAGCTCCGCGGCGCCCAGCGCCAGATGCCGCCGCCGCGAGCCGCCCTCGAACGCCGGAGCGAACGCCGCACCCGCCCGCGCCGCATACAGCGTCGTGCCGATTCCCGGGGCATCACTGAGGAACGAGCGTTCGGCGCCCCGCGCCTGGGCGAGCACCCCGTCGAGCTCACCGGGGCGCAGCGCGGGCAGATCCGCCGACAGCGCGCAGCATCCCCGCTGCGGGTGCCGGCGCCGGGCAGCGGCGGCACCGTGCTCCAGAGCCGGGTTCAGCCCGGTTCCCGGTTCGCCGCCGATGGCGACGGCGCCCAGGGCACCGAGCGCTTCAGCGGCCAGTTCGTCCTCGGTGACAACGAACACAGCGCCCACCCGCTCGGCGGCAACGGCCGCCATCACGGTGTCGCAGGCAACGGCCAGCGCCAGTTCGGCGCGCGGCAGGCCCGCCGCGCCCGACAACCGGGACTTGGCGCGTTCCAGCCGTTTCACCGGCACCACCAGCGACCAGTCCCGATCCTGCTCCAGCGGCGGCATCGCCCCTCCTCGACTCACTGACCGGACGCGGTCCGCGGCGCCCCGCCCGCCGATACAAACGGGCTCGACGTGGGTGATCTTCCCGGCCGCCTAGACTGGAGCGGCCGCAGGCGGCCGCCGGTGATCGCCGGCCCGTGCAACCGGGACGGGTCCGGGGGCGAAGCGGCGAGGCAGGTCGAATCGGAGGAGTCCGTGGCACAGCAACGCGAAACGCGGTGGGTCAAGACGGTGGTGGCTTCCATCGTCCGCCCCCTACTGTCAGCGGTCACCAAGCGGGAGTGGCAGGGCCGCGAGAACGTGCCCCGCGAGGGCGGCGTCATCATCGCCGCCAACCACCTGTCGCTGGCCGACCCGCTGACCATCGCGCACTTCCTCTATGTCGGCGGGCGCCGCTGGCCCACCTTCACCGCAAAGGAGGGCGTCTTCCGCATCCCCGTGGTCGGCGCCATCGCCCGCAGCACCGGGCAGATCCCGGTCAAGCGCGGCAGTACCGACGCGATCAAGGCGCTGCACGAGGCCGAGAAGGCACTGACCCGCGACGGCTCCTCGGTCATCTTCTACCCCGAAGGCACCTGTACCCGCGACCCCGACCTGTGGCCCATGGCCGCGCGCACCGGGGTCGCCCGGCTCGCGCTGAGCAGCGGCGTGCCCGTGGTCCCACTGGCGCACTGGGGCGAGCAGCACCTGCTGCGCTACGGCACCGCCAAGCTGCGCATCATCCCCCGCAAGCGGGTGCAGATCATCGCCGGTCCGCCGGTGGACCTGTCGGCCTACCGCGACCGGCCGATGACGGCCACCGTCCTCCGCGACGCCACCGCCGAGATCATGCGGGCCATCACCGATCTGCAGGCCGGCCTGCGCGGCGAGCTTCCGCCCGCCGAGCCCTACGACATCAAGAAGGGCCGCAAGCCCGGATCCGGCGAGGCCGCTGATGCCGTCGAGGGCGCCGGCGCCGCGGACCCGGCCCAGACGACCGGGGCCGCCCCGGCAGGCGGCGGCACCGCCGACGAGGCGGCCCCCGATCTCGGAAACGGCACCGGCCACGGCGGCGCGGAACCGGCCGCGGCCGACGGCGCGGGCGAGCGCGGCGGCGACGGCGAGGGAAAGACGCGCACGTGAGCGGCAGCGCGCCGGCAACGGCGATACGGGGGAGGAAGCGATGACCAAGGTCGCGGTTATGGGCAGCGGCTCCTGGGGGACCGCTTTCGCCAACGTGGTCGCCGACGCCGGTGCCGCCGAGGTGGTCGTGAACGGGCGGCGCCAGGACGTCGCCGACGCCATCAACCAGCGCCACGAGAACCCCGACTACTTCCCCGGCCTGCCGCTGAACCCGGCCGTGTCGGCCACCACCGACCCCGCCAAGGCGCTGCACGGGGCCGACTACGTCGTGGTGGCCGTGCCCTCGCAGACACTGCGCAGCAACCTCGCCGCCTGGCGCGAGCACATCGGCCCCCGGGCGGTGACCGTCAGCCTGATGAAGGGCATCGAGCTGGGCACCTCGCGGCGGATGAGCGAGGTCATCACCGAGGCCCTGGACGTGTCGGCCGAACAGGTGGCGGTGGTCTCCGGCCCCAACCTGGCCCGCGAGATCGCCGAGCGCCAGCCCGCCACCGCGGTGATGGCCTGCCCGCACGAGCCCACCGCCGTGCGGTTGCAGCACATCTGCAAGTCGGCGTACTTCCGCCCCTACACGGCGACCGACCTGGTGGGGGTCGAACTCGGCGGCGCGGTGAAGAACGTCATCGCCCTGGCGGTGGGCGTGGCCGTGGGCATGGGCTTCGGCGACAACGCCAAAGCCTCGCTGATCACCCGCGGCCTGGCCGAGACCGTGCGCCTGGCCGTATCGCTGGGCGCCGACGAACACACCCTGGCCGGGCTGGCCGGCCTCGGCGACCTGGTCGCCACCTGCAGTTCGCCGCTGTCGCGCAACCGCACCTTCGGCGAGAAACTCGGCTCCGGCATGACACTGGAAGAGGTCACCGCCGAAACCCGGCAGACCGCCGAAGGCGTGAAGTCCTCCGAGTCCGTGCTGGCACTGGCCCGCCGGGCCGGTGTCGAGATGCCCATCACCGAGTCCGTGGTCGCGATGATGCACCACGACCTCTCGCCGGCCGAGGCGCTGGCCGCCTTCATGTCCCGCAGCGCCAAACCCGAGCGCTACGGCGTCTAGAGCGCCCCAGGCCCGTAGAGCGCCCAGGCCGGCGCCGGGCACGACGCCCGCAGCCGCAGCAACCAGCGACGACAAGGCAACGACCAATGGACCACCAGCAAGGGGAGAACACCCGCGCGCTCGGGCTGCCGGGCGAGCCGCCGCCGCCCCAGCGCCCGCTGCGGACACCCGTCTACCGCAGCACCACCTACGAGTTCGCGACTTCCCAGGACTACGCCGACGTGCTGGCCGGGGCGGCCCCCGGCTACTCCTACGCGCGCATCGACAATCCGACCGCGACCGCGTTCGCCGCGGCAATGGCCGAACTCGAGGGCGCCGGCTGCGGGCGCGAGGTGCGCGGCGAGGCGTTCGCCTCCGGAATGGGCGCCGTCAGCAGCACCCTGCTCGCGCTCACCCGGGCCGGCGCGCACGTGGTCGCCTCCCGGTCCATCTACGGCAACACCTACTCGCTGCTGGACGGCCTGCTGCGCCGCTTCGGCGTGCAGACCGACTTCGTCGACATCACCGACCCCGCCGCCGTCCGCGCCGCCGTCCGCCCCGAGACCGCGGTTGTGTTCACCGAGACGCTGTCCAATCCGACCATGGCCGTCAGCGACCTGCCCGCCCTGGCCGGGATCGCCGAGGAGACCGGGGCGGTGCTGGTGGTCGACTCCACGTTCGCCACCCCCGCCGTGTGCCGCCCGCTGGAGCACGGCGCCGGGGTCGTCCTGCACTCGGCCACCAAGTACATCGGCGGCCACAGCGACGCCACCGGAGGCGTGGCGGTCGGCGACCCCGAGTCCATGGCCGCGGTGCGCGCGGCCCGCATCGACCTGGGCCCCTGCCTCGCGCCCGACGAAGCGTTCCTGCTGCACCGCGGCCTGGAGACCCTGCCGCTGCGCATGGCGCGCCAGTGCGAGAGCGCAGCCGCCTTCGCAGCGGCGGTGGCCGGGCATCCCGCCGTCGAGCGGGTGGACTACCCCGGACTTGCCGGCCACCCGGGGCACGCGACCGCAGGCCGCCTCTTCGACGCCGGGCGCTGCGGCGCTGTGGTGACCGTGACCCCGAGCGGCGGGCGCGAGGCGGGCATGGCCTTTGCCGACGGGCTGCGCACGGCCACGATCGCCGCGTCCCTGGGCGGAACGCACACCTTGGCCGGACATGTCGGCTCCACCACGCACCGCCAGATGAGCGACTCGGCGCTGCGAGCTGCGGAAATAGGTCCCGGAGCGGTACGGTTCTCGATCGGACTGGAAGATCCGGCCGACCTGATCGCCGACGCACGGGCCGCACTGGACGCCTGCGCGCGGCGGTGATCCGGCTGCCGGGACGCGGGCGGGCAACGTAGGGCGCAACCCGGCATCGAGCGGTTGCGCGGTGGCCGGCAGGCGCGAGATCGGGGGCGGGCAGCATGGCCGAGCAGCGTAAAATCCGGGTCGCCATCATATTCGGCGGGCGCAGCAGCGAACACGCGATCTCCTGCATCACCGCAGGGGGTGTGCTCTCGGCGATCGACACCGCGCACTACGACGTGGTGCCCATCGGGATCGCGCGCGACGGCACGTGGGTGCTGTGTCCGGCCGACCCGGGCAGGCTCGCGGTCGTCGACGGCAAGCTGCCCGAGGTCGACTCCTCGGGACCGCAGCTGGCCGTGCCCTTCAGCGGCGCCACCGACCTGATCGTGCTCGAAGGCGACGGCGAGGGCGGCGGCACGCGGCTGGGCGGCTTCGACGTCGTGCTGCCGCTGCTGCACGGCCCGTTCGGCGAGGACGGCACCATCCAAGGGCTGTTCGAGATGATGGACGCCCGCTACGCCGGCGCAGGCGTGTTCGCCAGCGCCGCCGCGATGGACAAGGTCTTCATGAAAACCCTGTTCACCGGCAACGGCATCCCCACCGGCAGCTACGTGGCGGTGCCCGACCGCGCCTGGCGCACCGAACGCAAGCGGGTCCTCGACGACATCGCCGAGCTGGGCGGGACCGTGTTCGCCAAACCCGCTCGCGGCGGAAGCAGCCTGGGCATCGGCAAGGTCGGCGACGCGTCCGACGGCGACGCTGTCAGCGCCGCGATCGAGGAGGCCCGCCGCTACGACCCCAAGGTCATCGTCGAGGCCGCCGTCGCCGGTCGCGAGATCGAGTGCGGGGTGCTGGAGCCGGTCGACGGCGGACCGCCCGACGTCTCCGTCCCGGCCGAGATCCACGTCGCCGAGGGCCTGGAGTTCTACGACTTCCAGGCGAAGTACCTGTCGGCCGACTGCCTGAGCGTACCGGCCGACCTGCCCGAGGAGGTCACCGCCGAGATCCGCCGCGAGGCCGCCCGCACTTTCGACGCTCTCGGGTGCGAGGGGCTGGCCCGGGTGGACTTCTTCTACGGCGACGACGGACGCGTCTACGTCAACGAGATCAACACGATGCCCGGGTTCACGCCGTCATCGGCGTTCCCGCAGATGTGGGCGGCGACCGGGCTGGCGTACCCGGCCCTGGTGGACCGGATGATCCGGACGGGCCTGGACCGCGCGCCGGGCCTCCGTTAGCCCGGTGGCGCGCCTGCCCGGCGGGAACAGCAGGCGGTGGCAAAGAGGGCGGGGAGGCGGTGCCCCGACGCACGTCCGCCTCCCCGCCCGAAATCCCGTGACCGGGCCCTGCCGTCCCCGGCCATGGGATTATCGGGGTTGGCTCATTGGAAGACCACGTCGGAGCAGTTGTAGAACGCCTCGGGGCTGTCGGAGCGCTGCCAGATCGAGTAGATGACGTGGCGCCCGCTCTTGTCGGGAAGCTGCGCGTCCCAGTAGTACTCCGCGCCTTCGACCCCGCCCGAGCGCTTGGGCGGGTTGGTGACCTCGTCGAAGGGTGCCGGTTCGAGGTCGTCCCAGCCCAGCGGCTGGTCGGGGTTCCAACCGTCCTTGGTGATGTACTGGGTGAAGGTGCCGGGGTGGGCGGCCCAGGCATTGTGTTCAAAGGTCACGGTGGCACCGGACCGCACCTCGGTGGCGGGCCAGTCGCCGGGCGCGTTGAACGCGTCGAAGTTCTCGGTGGGGCCGCAGAGCTTGCCATCGGGGATGATCTCGCGGTGCCGGCCGTCGGCGTCGCTGATCAGGTTGCCGAACCAGTTCCAGAAGCCGTAGGAGTTCTCGGCGAGGGCCTGTTGGCACATGGGGTTCTGCGGTTCGAGGCTGCCGCCGTTGCCGTTGTCGAGGCCGTCGCGGTAGCAGGAGTAGGTGCGGGTGCCGGGGAAGGTGAAGCCGCCGTGTGCTGCGGCCGGTTCCGCGGGCAGAGCCACGGCGAAACCGGCGGCGAGGACGGCGGCCCCGCCGATCAGGACCGTTACGTTGGCGAGTCGCCGAGCGGTTCTCAGCGCGAGTTGCTGTGCAGAATTCACCTTCGCACTCCTCAGGGGTGTATCCCGCGGCCGAATGGGGCGGCCGGGAGACGGGCGGGGGGTCGGAGAGGACGGGGAACAGTTGGCTGGGGTGGTGCGGTGCGGGGACCTGCGAAGGGTTTGGGAGCGCTCCCATCCCGTTTGCCGGTGCGCCGCAGTGGATTTCTAGAGTGTCCTGTGCCACACGATTGCGCAACCGGGGGTAATAGAGTCGTAACCCCGGAGCCAGAAAAGAAACGGCCGGGGTTCATGTTTCGGGTGTGTCCCCGCGTCCCGCGGGCAACCCGTCGTGACCCCTGGAACATACTCGTCCGCGTCCCGCACCCGCCCGATGCGCGCAGCGCTGGGCCGTCCGGCTGCAGGGGAGCGTTGCCCGCCTGCCGGGGGAGGGACTCAGCGTCCTTGCGGCGGGCCCTCGCCGTAGCCGGGAACCGGGCCGGAGTGCGGCGGGGTACCCGGGTGCGGGTACGGGCCCGGCTGCACGGGCGGTGCCTCCGGCGGCAGGTAACCGGGGGGAACGGCGGGCTGCTGCGGCGCTGCGGCCGGCAGCAGCTTGCGGGCGAGGATCGTGCCGCCCGCGGTCGCCACGGGGAACGCCAGCACCGCCACGAACGGGACGGCCAGCAGCAGGTAGCTGGGGATACCGAAGCCGATCACCAGCATCCGGCGCTGACCCATGGCGCTGCGCCGTTCCTTGACCCGGCGCAGCCCGCGCCGGTCGAAGGCGGCGCCGAGCAGCTCGATCGTCAGCATCCAGCCGCCGAAGATCGCCGAGACCACCGGAATGACCGTCTGGCCGATGACCGGGATCAGGCCGGCCAGGAACAACGGGACTGTGACCAGCGCGGACACCAGGATGAGGCCCAGTGACTGGCGCGCCGCCCGGCTGATCGACCCCAGGACGGACTCATCGGCCGGCGCCGGCGCGTCGCCCAGTTCGTCCTCGACCATCTCGGCGATCTTGTCGTAGAGCGGGAAACCCAGAGCCAGTGTCAGCCCGGTGAATGCCACGACCGCGACCAGGATGGCGGCGGCGACCAGCACCACGCCGGCGGCGATGCGCAGGGTGGTCCGCATCCCCGGCGCCCACCCGTCGGCGAACGGAGTCAGCCAGGCCGTGAGGTCGTCGAGGTTGAGAATCAGCGCGACGAAACCGATCACGAACAGCACCGACGTGATAAGCGGCGGTATCGCCCCGAGCACGAACAGGCGCGGACTGCGCATGACCAGGCCCGCGCCCTGGAAGAGGATGCCGATACCGGTGAAGAAGTCGCGAAGCGGAGTGCCCACGAACGCTGACACTAGTCCGTTTCGGGCACTCTCCGCATCCCGCGCCCGGTACCGCGCGCTTCGGCGGTCCCAACTGCAGGGTGCGCGGCGGGTGAACCCGGGCGCGGGTCGTCCGCGGCCGTGCGGGTCAGCGGCTTGCGGCCGGCCGCGGGCGGCTCGGCCCGGAAGGGGATCGGGCACCTGGACGCGTCCTCGGCACCGGCATGGGGATCGCGGCGGGCGCACGGGTTTTCCACAGCCGGCGGATCGGCGTTGTTGCGGCCGGTGCGGCTGCGGTGTCCTGGATACATGCTCGAACCATCCGGGTGCCCTGCGCACCTCTCCACCGTCCACGGGATCGCCGCCGGACAGCACGGCGTGGTCACCCGCGCGCAGGCGCTGCACTGCGGCATCGCGCCGCACCAGATCGCCGTTCTGGTGCGCCGGCGCCGGTGGATCCGGTTGCGCACCGGTGTCTACCTCGTCGAACCCGCCGATCCTGCCGGTGCCGCCGGTGCCGCCGAACCCCCGCTGGCCGCGCGGGTCATGGCCGTGCAGCTTGCGCTGGGGCCCCGCAACATCGCGGCCGGGCCCACCGCGGTCCGGCTGTGGGGGCTGCACGGCCTGCCGCCGGGGGTGGGGCGCGATCGCGTACACGTCGCGGTGCACGGGGGCGGATCCACGGCGCCCGGGGCGTCACTGCACCGGCATGATTGGGCTCCGCATGCGGGCGAGGTCGCGTTGTACCGGGGCATCCGGCTCACCACACCGGGCCGCACCCTGCGCGACATCGTCGTCACCCGCGACCGCCACACCGCCGTCAGTGTCATCGACTCCGCGCTGCAGCGCGGCGCGGTCACGGCCGACCAGCTGCCGCGGCTGTGTGCGGCCAACTCCGGCCGTCCCGGCGCCGCCCGCACCCGGCAGTGGTGGTCGCTGGCCGATCCCCGTGCGCAGAGCAGCCTCGAAACCCGGATCCGGCTGGTCTGCCGCGACTGGGGCATCCCGCCCGAAACCCTGCAGTACCCGGTCTACCGGGCCGATGGCACGCTCGCGGGCCGTGCCGACCTCGCCTGGCCCAGTTGGGGCGTTGTCGCCGAAGCCGACGGCCGCGGCCCGCACAGCTGCCCCGATGCGCTTTATACCGACCGGCGCCGGCAGAACAGCATTGTCACCGCCCCTGAGGGCCTGGTGCTGCTCCGGTTCACCTGGAGCGACCTCCAGTGCCCCAAACGGATCGTCGAGACCATCAGGTCCGCCCGCAGGCCGGCGCGGGGCCTGGTGGGCGCGGCAGGCCCGCCGGCGCCCCGCCCCGATCCCGCGGGCGCGCCCGGCGGCACCGGACCCCGGGGCGGTGCCGCGGCGTTATGGCGCCGATCCGGTGCACGGCCCCGGAAACCTGCCCGCTCAGGTCCCGGCCTCGGCGGCGATCACAACGCAGATCCGGACCGATTCGGCGGTCACCCGCAGCACGTACCGGAACGTGTCCGACTCCCGCTCGGCTCCGGCGCCGTCGGTGTAGGACCACAGCACATCGGCCCACACCAGCGACTCCGTCAGAGCGTCGGCGTCGCGCACCTGCGGTACGGCCGCGGTGATTCCGCGCCGGTTGTACTCCTCGGCGGCGCCCGTGAACGCCTCCTTGACCTCGCTGGGCGCGCTGATCGCGATGCTCTGGGCGTCGCCGGCGACATAGGCCGGATACGAATAGCACGCCACTATCCCGTCGAGGTCGCCCGCGCTCAGCGTCTGCCCGTAGACGGTGAAGAACTCCTGGATGGCTGTCCGGTCGAGCATGGTGGGCACCTGCCTCTCGTCTGCGGCGCGCGGCGGGCCGGATACGCAGGCTGCACAGGGCGTGCGGGCCGTTCCCGCTCCGGCTGCGGCCGTGCTCCGGCCGCCACCGCGTCCAGGTACCACTGCCCGGGTTCGAGCGGCGTGCGATGCCGCGGCGCCGCGGCCCGGCCGCCCGGCCCTCCGCAGGGACAGGCACCGTTACCGTGGCAGGAACGGGCTCGGTGTGCCGTGCCAACTCACGTACAGCCGTTCCCGTGCGCGTGTGCAGGCCACATAGAGCAGCGAGCGCTGGGCGTCCAGGTCGGCCTGGTGCTGGTTCTCGTCGAGCGCGGCGCTGGTCACCCGGTCCAGTTGGGGCAGCGCGTCGGCCGTGGCGGCGAATACCGCGATCGCGCGGAACTCCAGCCCTTTGACCCCGTGCATGGTGGTCACCCGCACGCTGTGGGCGGTGTCGGTGATCGATTCGCGGCTCGGGTGGAAGATCGCGGCGGGCAGCGACCGCGCCCGCAGGTGGGCCGCCACGGAATCGCGCAGCTTGTTGGTGCGGGCGGTCACGCAGATGTCGGCGGGGGCGATCCCTTCGGCCAGCCACGACCGCACCCGCTCGGCCAACCCGTCCAGTTCGGCCGGCTCGTCGCCCGCGCCGAACAGTTCGGGTTCGGGGCCGCTGAGCACGCAGCGCATGGCGCCGCCGGGTTCGGTCGCGGCGGAATCACCCAGTTCGGTCACCGGCCGCCCCTGCAGGATCCCGTCCGCCCAGGTCAGAATCTGCTCGGTGGTGCGGTAGTTCACGCGCAGCGGGAACGACCGGCCCACGATCCCGATCCCGAGCTTTTTGAACGACACCGTGTTGTCGTAGATCCGCTGCCGGTTGTCGCCTGCGATGAACAGGTCGTTGGGCCCGCGGCCCACCACGGCGCGCAGCGTGCGCCACTGGGCCGGGTGCAGGTCCTGGGCTTCGTCGACCACCACATTGGTGTAGGGCAGCTCGGCACGTTCGCCGAGGATCCGGGCGGCCTCGGCGTGCAGGTCCTCGGGCGGCAGCTTGCGGCTGTTGCGCATCGCCGCGCGCACGCTGCTCACGGCGTGCCAGACCATGCGGCGCTGGTCGGCGTTGAGCGGTGTGGTGCGGCCGCTGCGGGCGTCGGGATCGAGATACCCCTCAAGCGTGGTGATCCCGTGCGCGGTGATCACATGGCGGTATTCGGAGTACAGGAAGTCGACCGGCCAGGGCAGCCGGTGCTGCATCGCGTAGTTGGCGAAAAACCCGCGGGCGTCGGTGCGCAGCCGGATATCGGGGTAGACCTCTTTGACCACGTCCAGGGCGAGCTTGTCGGTGGTCACCACGTCGACATCCGCGACGATTTCGGGCGGCAGCAGCAGTGCGAGATTGCGCTTGAGCGATTCCACCAGGGCGTTGGTGAAACTGGTCAGCAGCACGCGCCCGTCCAGCGGCAAGTGCTCGGCCAGGTACTTGACCCGGTGCAGCGCCACCACGGTCTTGCCGGTGCCCGGCCCGCCCGACACCTTGGCGGGCCCGTTGAACCGCTGCCGGTAGGCGAGATCGCGCTGCAGCGGGTGCAGGTAGATCCGCCAGGCGTTGAACTCGCCGGCCAGGACATCCTCGATCTCCTGGTTGTCGTTCACCACGATGACCCGGTCGCGCGTGCGCCGGATCGCGGTGTCGTAGTCGTCGGCGGCCACGGCGCCCACCGCGGGGCGCCGCGGTGCCACCACCTCGTCGCGGACCCGCTGCACCGACTGCCCCTCGGCCAGGGCGCGCAGCACCTCGTACTGGTCCTGGGGCAGGGCGGGCGCCCAGCCGTGGAATTCGCGGGCGGTCGTGACCGTGCGGCAGAAGTCGCGGATCTCGGGGTCGATGCCGAGGATCTCGAGTTCGCGGTCGCTGACCCGGTCGAAGAGGAGGCCGCTGGTGGATTCGGGTGCGGGCGCGGGGGCAGGGGCAGGCAGGGCCGTGGCCGGAGGGGCTGAGGCGGTGGCGGTGTGGGCGCCGGCGCTGCCCGGCGCGGTGTGCCCGCCGGCCGCCTGCTCTGGGCGGTGCGCGTCGGCAGCCGGAGCCGGGGGCGGGGCTGGAGCCGCCGCAGCGGGCCGTGGTGCGGCTTCCGGCGGCAGGTCGGGGGCAGGGGAACGGGCGGCACCGACCGGTTCGGGCGCCGGCGCGGCCGGAGCCCGGGG
>NZ_BAAGYZ010000074.1:0-85170 GCF_054778995.1 Streptomonospora sediminis | reverse complement strand
GCCGACCTGAAGCAGCGGATTCCCACCCGTACCGGCCCGCCCACCCCCGACGACCTCGACGAACTCATCTCCCGCCGCCGCAAGACCGAGTTCATTCTTGCCCACCCGCGCGCCATCGCCGCGTTCGGCCGCGAATGCAGCCGCCGCGGCATCTACCCCGAGAACGTCCCCTACCAGGGGCACGCCGCTGCGGGCTGGCGCGGGATCCCGATCCTGCCCTGCGACAAGATCCCGGTCAGCGGCACCGCCACCAGCTCCATGCTCGCCATGCGCACCGGCGAGCAGAACCAGGGCGTGGTGGGCCTGCACCACATCGGCCTGCCCGACGAGTACCAGCCGGGGCTGTCGGTGCGGTTCATGGGCATCAGCGAGAAAGCCATCATCTCCTACCTGGTCAGCACCTACTACTCGGCGGCCGTGCTGGTGCCCGACGCCCTCGGAATCCTGGAGAACGTCGAGATCGGCCGCTGAACAAGCCGGCCACGCGCACAGACCGACCACCCGCACGGGCCGACCACATACATGCCGACCCCATCCGGGCCGGCCACGTAACGAGAGGATCCCGCCTCATGGTGGCAATCGAGGAGTCAACGGGCGGCCGGCCGGCGGCCGAGGTGCTCGCCGGTGTCCGCGACCGCGTCGATCCCGCCCTGCGGTCGGCGGTCGCAGCACTTCCCCCCGCGCCGCGGCAGATCGCCGAATACCACTTCGGCTGGCGCGACGAGCGCGGCAACCCGGTGGGCGGCGCGGGCGGGAAACTCCTCCGGCCCGCGCTCGCCCTCCTCGCAGCCCGCACCGCCGGCGGCGGCGGAGACGACGCGGTCCCGGCCGCCGTCGCCGTCGAACTGGTGCACAACTTCTCCCTGCTGCACGACGACGTCATGGACGGCGACACCACCCGCCGGCACCGGGCCACCGCCTGGAGCATCTTCGGAACCGGAAACGCCGTCCTGGCCGGCGACTCGCTGCTCTCCCTGGCCTTCGACACCCTGGCCGCCGGCGACCACCCCGCCACCGGCGCCGCGGTACGCCGGCTCAACGCGGTCGTGCAGCGGCTCATCGAGGGCCAGAGCGCCGATATGGATTTCGAACGCCGCGCCGACGTGGGCCCGGCCGAATGCCGGGCCATGGCCGAGGCCAAAACCGGCGCCCTGCTGGGCGGGGCCTGCGCGCTCGGGGCCGTGTTCGGCGGCGCCGCACCGCAGCAGGCCGAGGACCTGCGCCGGTTCGGTGAACTGCTCGGGCTCGCCTTCCAGATCGCCGACGACCTGCTCGGTATCTGGGGCGACCCCGCACTCACCGGCAAACCCGTCCACTCCGACCTGCGCAACCGGAAGAAGTCGCTGCCGGTCGTGGCCGCCCTCGACTCCGGTTCCGCCGAATCCGGCGAACTGGCGGCACTGCTCGCCCGCGAGGAACCACTCGGCGGCGCCGACCTGGTCCGCGCCGCCGAACTGGTCGACCTTGCCGGCGGGCGGGCCTGGGCCGAACGCGAAACCGCGGCGCTGCTGGAGCGTGCGCTGGGCCACCTGCACGCGGCCGCAGCCGCACCGGCCCCAGCGGCCGAGCTCACGGCCCTGGCCCGCCTGGCCACCCGCCGCGACCACTGATGCGCGCGCCGAACCGAGGAGGCACAGCACACATGTCCGACACCGCAAGCCCGACAACGGCACCCGGCAGCACCCGCCCACCGGAGCTCGGCGCCGTCCTGGTCGCCGACCGCCTGGCCACCGGGCACGGCCCCGGCATCGCCTGCCCCGCGGCCGCCCTGCTGTCGGGCGAGCTCCGCCGCCGCGGCATGCGGACCGAGCACGGTGCGCTCGCAATACCGCCGGCCGGCCGCACCGCGGCGGAACCCGCTCGGGGCGCGGTCCCCAGCGGCGGCCCCGCAGAAGGCCGCACCGCGGTGATCCCCGGCTGCGACCCTCCGGCCGGCCTGGGCGCGGCCGCGGGCGCCGGGGACCCGGCGGCCGACCGCGCCGCCCGCGAGGCGCTGGAGGCCTTCCTGGCCGTCGCCGGCACGCCGCGCACCGTCCTGCTCGCCGCCCCCCGGTCCTTCTGCGCCGGAGTCGAGCGCGCCATCGAGGTGGTCGAGCAGGCACTGGAGCAGTGGGGCGGGCCCGTCTACGTCCGCAAGCAGATCGTGCACAACACCCACGTCGTCGCCGACCTGGAAGCCCGCGGCGCGGTCTTCGTCGACGAACTCGACGAGGTGCCCCCGGGCGCCACCGTCGTGTTCTCCGCCCACGGCGTCTCGCCGCAGGTGCACCGGGCGGCCGGCGACCGCGGGCTCGAAGCCATCGACGCCACCTGCCCGCTGGTGACCAAGGTGCACGCCGAGGCCCGCCGCTTCGCCGCACGCGGCGACACCGTCGTGCTGGTCGGCCACGCCGGCCACGAGGAGGTCGAAGGCACCCTCGGCGAAGCGCCCGAGAGCACCGTGCTGGTCGAGACCCCCGGCGACGTTGCCGCGCTGGAGGTCGCCGACCCCGAACGCGTCTCGTATCTGACCCAGACCACACTGGCCGCCGACGAGGCCGCCGAGGTCGTCGACGCCCTGCGCACCCGCTTTCCGGCGCTGCGCGGTCCCGCATCCGACGACATCTGCTACGCCACCACCAACCGCCAGGACTCGCTCAAGGCGATCGCCGAGGAGTCCGACCTGGTCCTGGTGGTGGGCTCGGACAACTCGTCCAACTCGCAGCGGCTGGTCGAACTCGCCCGGCGGTGCGGCACCCCGGCCCACCTCATCGACGACACCGGTGGCATCCGCCCGGAATGGCTCGCCGGGGCGGGCACGATCGGGTTGACGGCCGGGGCCTCGGCGCCGCCGGGACTGGTCGAGGCCGTGGTCGCGAACCTGGGCGGGCTCGGGCCGCTCACCGTGCACGAGCGCGCGACCACCCGCGAGACCGTCCGGTTCACCCTGCCGCCGCCGGTCCGGCGGTCCTGACCGCTCGGCCCGGCCGGCCGCGCCGCCGCTGCCGCCCCGCTGTGGTACGGACCGCGCAGCCGGCCCGCGGCCGCACCGGGTTTCCGGCGGCGGCTAGGCTCGAAACAGCCCGGCACAGCGGCCGAGCCGTCGGCCGAACCGTCGGCCGGGTTCGCGGCCGAACCGGTGGCCGAGGCTCGGCCGGTCCGTCTCCTGGAGGGAAACGAGATGTCCGAAACCGCCGCTCCCCTGAACGGCCGCCCCGCGCTGGCCGTCACCGTCGGCGACCCGGTGGGGATCGGTCCCGAGATCACCGTGCGCACGCTGAGCGAGGTGGGCACCACCGCCTCGGCCCGCGGCGTGGTCGTGGCCGAGGCCGCCGTTCTGCGCCGCGCGGCCGAGGTGTGCGGTCTGGACGTGCGGATCCGCGCGCTGGATTCGTGGGACCTGCCCGAGGAACGCGACGGCGTGATCGACTGCTTCGACATCGGCGAGCCGGGCGCGGCCGAGCTTGCCTGGGGGACCGTCGACCCGCGGGCCGGCGCGGCCGCCGTCAAGGCGGTCGAGGCCGCCACCCGTGCGGCCATGCGGGGCAGCGTCGCCGGGATCGTCACCGGCCCCATCAACAAGGAGGCCATCTGGGCGGCGGGCAGCGAGCACCTGGGCCACACCGAGATGCTGGGCGCGCTCACCGGGGTCTCCCGGCAGAACACCATGTTCGTGGTGCGCGGCAAGAAGATCTTCTTCGCCACCCGGCACCTATCGCTGCGCAAGGCGCTGGACCAGGTCGGCGCCGACCAGCAGGTGGCGGCGATCGGCGAGGCGCTGACCGCGCTCCGGGTGTTCGGCCACGACCAACCGCGGCTGGCGGTCGCCGCGATCAACCCCCACGGCAGCGAGAACGGGGCCTTCGGCACCGAGGAGATCGACTACCTCGCACCCGCCGTGGAGCGGGTGCGCGCCGCGGGTGCCGATGTCACCGGTCCGGTCCCCGCCGATTCCGTCTTCCACCAACTGCTCCAGGACCGCTATGACGGGGTGCTCTCGCAGTACCACGACCAAGGCCACATTGCCGCGAAGACGTTCGACTTCGACGGCACGATCTCGGTGACAGTGGGGTTGCCGATCCTGCGGACCTCGGTCGACCACGGCACCGCCTTCGACATCGCCGGCACCGGTGCGGCCGACCCCGGCACCATGCGTTCGGCGTTCCTGCACGCCTGCGAGTTCTCGCATTTCGCCGACCGTATCCGCGCCGAGTACGGCTCTTGAGCGGTCCGGGCGCACGCCGCCGCCCGGACCGCTGAACCCGCGGGGGTGGTGCTACCTCCACTGCGGCTGACACGAGGGCACTCTCGTTGGGGTGTCCGGGATCGCCTAGGTTGAATGTACTGATTTCGGTAGCGGCCTGAGCCGGTACCGGAACCGGAACGAGCGCGGTGCGCGGCGAGCCCCCCAGATGGCCAGCATCCAGGACGGTCCCCTCTGCCCTGCACCACGCCGAGCCCTGCCGGGCGAAGGCCCCGGCAGCGGATCCCGAGCGTGGAGGACACCACCATGTCAACGACCGGACTGAGCGCTGAGGACCCCCCGTCCGGCGCCGCACGGACCCCCGAATCCCAGGGGGCGGCCCGGCCAGCCAGCGACTTTGCCGCGTTATCGCAGCGGATCCAGCAGGCGGGCCTGCTGCGCCGCCGCCCCGGCTACTACGCGGCGCGGGGCAGTGTGCTCGCCGTGCTGTTCGCCGCCGGATGGGCGGCGTTCTTCCTGTTGGGGGATTCGTGGTGGCAGATGGCCGTGGCCGTCTACCTCGCCGTTGTCTTCGGCCAGTTCGGCCTGTTCGCCCACGATCTGGCCCATCGCCAGGTGTTCCGCACCCGGGCGCCCAGTGAGGCGGCCGGCCGGATCGCCGGAAACCTGGCGATCGGTATGGGCTACGGCTGGTGGCAGGACAAGCACACCCGCCACCACGCCAACCCCAACCACGAGGACCTCGACCCCGACGTTGCCCCCGACCTGCTGGTGTGGTCGCACGAGCAGGCCGAGAACGCCTCGGGCCCGGCGCGGTTCATCGGCCGGTGGCAGGCGGTGCTGTTCTATCCGCTGCTGACGCTGGAAGGCATGAACCTGCACGTGCAGAGCGTCATCTCGCTGTTCCGGCCCCGGATGCGGCTGCGGTGGCTGGAGGCGGTGCTGCTGGGCACCCACTTCGTTCTCTACCTCGGCGCGCTGTTCACGGTGCTCTCGCCGGGACGCGCGGTGCTGTTCCTGGTCATCCACCAGGCGCTGTTCGGTATCTACCTGGGCTGCATCTTCGCGCCCAACCACAAGGGCATGCCCACCCTCACCGCCGGCGACAAACCCGATTTCCTCCGCAAACAGGTGCTGACCTCCAGAAACGTCACCGGAGGCGTGGTCACCGACGTGGCGCTGGGCGGACTCAACTACCAGATCGAGCACCACCTGTTCCCGAGCATGCCTTCGCCGCACCTGAGCCGGGCCCGCCTCATCGTGCGCGACTTCTGCGCCGAGATCGGCCTGTCCTACCACGAGACCGGTTTCCTGCGCTCCCACGGCGAAGCCCTGGCCCACATGCACCACGCGGGGGAGCCGCTGCGCCGGCCGCGCCGTGCCGCCGCCACGCCGCAGGGGTGAGCCCGCGGTCCGGCGCCGCGCCGCGGTCGTTGAGTACTTGAGTAGGTGTACTCATGCGCCGAACGCAGCAGCCACGATGGGATGGGGGCGCCGGGAGGGCCCGGCAGCGTCGGACCAGGAGGCGATAGCAGTGAGCGAGTCGAAACCCGCCCGCGACGCGGCGTTGCGCGGCCTCGTCGACCGGGGCGTCATCTCCGACGCGCAGGCCGGCGAGGTGCGGGCGGCGCTGGATGCGGCCGCACCCGAGCGCGGGCGGGTGCGTTGGATGGAGATCGCGGGCTATATCGGCGGCGGTCTGGTGTTCGCGGGAGCGGTGGCCCTGGCGGCCACCTCCTGGGAGGAGCTCTCCGACGGCGCCCGCATCGCGCTGCTCGCGCTGGTGGCGGTCGCTGCGGCCGGCGCCGCGGTGTTCATGGCCGGCGGGCCGCACCGGATGCGGGGCCGCCGCAACGACGTGGCCAACGTCCGGCGCCGCATCGCCGGGGTGCTGCTCGCACTCGCCTCGGCGGTGGCCGCCTTTGCCGCGGCCGTCTCCCTGGATGTATTTCTGGACGACGGCCCCTACTATGCGCCGTTCCTGGTGGGCCTGGCGATCGCCGCCGCCGGCTACGCGGCGCTGCCCTCGGCCGTGGGCCACGTGGTGGCCTGGGCGATGAGCATCGCCCTGGTCGGCACGCTCGTCGACGAGGTGCCGGACCTGGACTACGACGACTCCAGCCTGGTCGTGGGCGCGGCCTGGCTCTGCCTGGGTGCGGTGTGGGTGCTGCTGTCGTCGCTGGGAGCCGTGGCGGAGCGCCGACTGGGTATGGGGTTGGGCGCCGGTCTGGCGCTGGGGGCCGGCCAGACCATGCTCTCCTGGGGCGGCCACAGCCAGGTCGGCTACTCGGCCACGCTGCTGGTGGCCGCGGTGTGCATCGCCTACTACAGCCGGGAGCGCGCCGGGGTGCTGCTCGTACTGGGAATCCTGGGATTCACCATCGGCGTGCCGGAGCTGGTCTGGGACGTGACCGACGGCGCGATCGGGGCGGCGGCCATGCTGCTGCTGGTCGGCGCGGTCCTGCTGGTGGCCAGTTGGCTGGGGATCATGCTGCACCGGCGCAGGGCCGACCGCGCGCCGGCCGCCGCAGGGACACAGGACGCGGGCCCGGCGCCGACCGGAGCACCCGACCAGGGGCCGTTCGGCACCGGCGCACCGCGGTCCGGTGGGCCGGACTCCAGCGGGCATTAGGCCGGCGTAGCCGCTACCGGGCGGGCCCGAATCCGCGGGCCCGGCCGCCGGGCCCGGCGGCCTACCGGCCCCGGCGGCCCGGCCCGGCAGCGGCCCGGCTAACCGGCGCCCTTGTCCAACCCGGCCCGCCGCAGCGCCTCGGCCATGGCACCGCTCGTGCCACCGGTGTCCTTGCCGCCGCCGCGCTCGTTGCGGCGCCCGCCCTGGCCCTTCGCGGATTCCTGGCGCGCACCGCGGCCGCCGTCGCTGTCCTTGCCGGCGCCACCTCCGCCGCGCTCGCCGCGGCCGCTCTTGGCGCCGCCGCGTTCACCGGCCTCGGGGTCGTCGTCCAACCGCATGCTCAACGAGATCCGCTTGCGGTCGGTGTCGACGTCCATCACCTTGACCCGCACGATGTCGCCGGGCTTGGCCACGTTGCGGGGGTCGCTGACGAAACTCTTGGCCATCGCCGACACGTGCACCAGCCCGTCCTGGTGCACACCCACGTCGACGAACGCGCCGAAGGCCGCCACGTTGGTGATGACCCCTTCCAGGATCATGCCGCGCTGCAGGTCGCCCAGTGTCTCCACGCCCTCCTTGAACGAGGCGGTGGTGAACTCCGGCCGCGGGTCGCGCCCGGGCTTTTCCAGCTCGGCGATGATGTCGGTGACCGTGGGCAGCCCGAACCCGGCGCCGGCGAAGTCCTGCGGGCTCAGCGCGCGCAGCGCCGCGCCGTCGCCGATCAGCGAGGACACGTCGCGGCCGGTCGCTTCGAGGATGCGGTGCACCACGGGGTAGGACTCCGGGTGCACGCTGGAGGCGTCCAGCGGGTCGTCGCCGCCGCGGATGCGCAGGAACCCGGCGCACTGCTCGAACGCCTTCGGACCCAGCCGCGGCACCCTGCTCAGCGCGGAGCGCGCGGTGAACGGGCCGTTGCTGTCGCGGTGGTCGACGATGTTCTGCGCGACGGACGAGCTGATGCCCGAAACGCGCGCCAGCAGCGGCACCGACGCCGTGTTGACGTCGACCCCGACCGCGTTGACGCAGTCCTCCACGACCGTGTCCAGCGACCGTGAAAGCTTGGTCTCCGACAGGTCGTGCTGGTACTGGCCGACCCCGATCGACTTCGGGTCGATCTTGACGAGTTCGGCGAGCGGGTCCTGCAGCCGGCGGGCGATGGACACGGCGCCGCGCAGCGACACGTCCAGGTCGGGCAGCTCCTGTGAGGCATAAGCCGAGGCCGAGTAGACCGACGCGCCGGCCTCGGAGACCATGGCCTTGGTCAGCTTGCCGGCGCCCATCAGCTTGACCAGCTCTCCGGCGAGCTTGTCGGTCTCGCGCGAGGCGGTGCCGTTGCCGATGGCGACCAGGTCGACGCCGTGCTCGCGTACCAGTTTGCCGAGCTTGGCCAACGCCTCGTCCCAGCGCCGCTGCGGCGCGTGCGGGTAGATCGTGTCGGTGGCCACGACCTTGCCGGTGGCGTCGACCACGGCGACCTTGACACCGGTGCGCAGCCCCGGATCCAGCCCGAGGGTGCAGCGGGTGCCGGCGGGTGCGGCCAGCAGCAGGTCGCGCAGGTTGGCGGCGAACACGCTCACGCCGGTGTCCTCGGCCTGCTGCCACAGCCGCATGCGCAGGTCGATGTCCAAGCGGACGAACACGCGGGTGCGCCAGGCCCAGCGCACCGATTCCGCCAGCCACTTGTCGGCCGGGCGCCCGCGGTCGGCGATGCCGAAGCGGGCGGCGATCGCCCGCTCGTATGGGCCGGGCGCGCCGGGGGCGGCATCGGGGTCGTCCTCGGGTTCCAGGGTGAGGGCCAGCACCTCTTCCTTCTCGCCGCGGAACATGGCCAGCACCCGGTGGGCGGGCAGCTCGGTCAGCGCCTCGGCGTAGTCGAAGTAGTCGGAGAACTTGGCGCCGTCCTGCTCGCGCCCCTCGCGGACCCGGGCGGCGAGCCGGCCGCGCGACCACAGCCGCTCGCGGAGGTCCCCGACCAGGTCGGCGTCCTCGGTGAAGCGTTCGACGAGGATCGCGCGGGCGCCCTCCAGAGCTGCGGCGGCGTCGGCGACCCCGTTGCCGGAGTCGCCGGCGCCGGCGGGGTCGGCGTATGCGGCAGCGGCGGCCTGCGGGTCCTGGCCGGGGTCGCCCAGCAGCAGGTCCGCCAGCGGCTCCAGGCCGGCTTCGCGGGCGATCTGGGCCTTGGTGCGGCGCTTGGGCTTATAGGGCAGGTAAATGTCCTCAAGCCGGGCCTTGGAGTCGGCCGCGTTGATGCGTGCTTCCAACGCCTCGTCCAGTTTGCCCTGGGAGCGGATGGACTCCAGGATGGCGGCGCGGCGCTCCTCCATCTCGCGCAGGTAGCGCAGGCGCTCTTCCAGGTGGCGCAGTTGGGCGTCGTCGAGCCCGTCGGTCGCCTCCTTGCGGTAGCGGGCGACGAACGGGACGGTGGCCCCGCCGTCGAGCAGGCCGACGGCCGCGGTCACCCGGTGCTGGCTGACGCCGATCTCCTCGGCGATGCGCTGGTCGATACTGATCGTCACGTTGGCTGGTCCAATTTCTCGCTCATGTTCACCCGGTGCATTGTCCTGGGCGGCGCCGCAGTTGTCACACCGGTGCGCCCGCGCCGGGGTGCCCGGAAATCCGCTCGCCGCTGTGCTGCGGCATGCCCGCGGCGGGCGCCGCGGAATTCCCCGAGCGGCCCGCCTGCTGCGCCGGGCACCCGGGTGTCCGGCCGCGTGGAAGCGGCCACGCGATTGCTTCTTCTTGCCCTGCGGGTTACCGACCGGCGACCGGCTGTTGAACGGGCTGCTGATCTCCTGTTAGAGAGGAAGCAGTATTTCGATTGGACCGCAAGGACATATCGAAGATGGGCGGGATGAGCGTGATCATGGATCCGACGTCGGTTCGAGACCTGGCCGCCATTAATGACGATATGGGCGTATTGAGCGTTTACGCGACCGCCGATCCGCGCGACAAATCGGCTTCGCCGGCCTGGCGCCTGGCGGTCGGCAACGCCCTCAGCGCGCTGCGCAGCGAAGTCTCCGGTAACTCCGGTAACTCCGGAAACGGCGCCAACGGCGGTAACGGCGGCAGAGAGCGCAAGACCGCCGTGCTGGCGCGGCTCGAACAGCTCCAACCCGAAATCGAGGGGTTGCTCGACTCGGGGGAGTTCGGTGTGGGCCGCGCGCTGTTCGCCCCCGTGAGCCGGAACGAGGTGCACACGCTCAGTGTGCAGATGCCGCTGGACGACTGCGCGGTACTGCAGCCGCGCCCCTACCTGCGTCCGCTGGCAGGCGCACTGACATTCGGCGCGCCCGCCGGCGTCCTGGCGGTTTCCCACGAAGGGGTGCGCATCACCGACCTGCGCTTCGGCGTCGCCAGCGAGGTCGACCGGCTGGCGTTCCAACTCGACACCGACGACTGGCGCAGCACGCGCGCCCCCGCCGCCACCGGTGCTGTGGGCAGCGCTTCGCGCGCCACAGGCCAGATCGACCGCTTCGACCGCCGGGTCGAGGACAACCTGCTGCGCTACCTGTCCTCGCTGCGGCCGCGCATCTCCGCCATCGCCGACGAGTACGGCTGGGAGTCGGTCGTGGTCACCGGCGACGGCCGGCTCATCGACGTCGTCCGCAAGGGACTTGCGGCCTCGCCGGGCCGCCGCGCCGTCATCCTGCTGGACCGGGTCGCCGAACACCTTTCCCTCGCCGAGATCGCGGCGCTGGCGCGCCCCGAACTGGAGGAGGACCGCAGACGGCGCTGCCGCGCGCTCGCCGAGCAGGCGCGCGGTGCCGCACACTCCGGCGGGCCGGGAGCCATCGGTGTCAGCGACACCCTCGGCGCCTTCCGCGAGAACCGCGTCGCCCACCTCGTCCTCGACGGCACCCGCGAGCTGCGCGGCCAGCGCGCACCCGACGGGCAGTACTACCCTCATGGTGAACTGCCGCCCGGGCAGGCCGGCACCGCAATGGCCGAGGAACCCGACCTGGGCGAGCGCATGATCGAGATGGGTTTCACCTCCGGCGCCGAGGTCACGCTGCTGCCGCCCGAGGCCGCCGCGGTGTTGGCGGCCGAGGACGGAGTGGCCGCGCTGCTGCGCTGGTAGCCGCGATGGGCGGGTGGGCCGGGCTTGGCCCATCCTCCCCCGCCGCCGGAAGTGGCACCCCGTTGCGGGAGGTGGCCTGCCGGTGGCGGCACTGACGGGGCAGATGGGGCCGCGCGAGTTCCAGCTCGTCCTGCTGCGGCGCATGGCCGACTTCCAGCCCCAGTTGGTCGACGAGGCCAGGTACGAACTCGGCGCCTCGCGCACCGAGATGCGCGAGGCGAACCGGCGGTGGCAGGCCCTGCTGCGCTCGGCCCGCGCGCCGAAGGGGCTGACCCGCTACGAACGCCTGCTGGGCCCACCGCAAACCTCCGGGCGGCGCACGGTGGGCGACCTCGCCTGCGCCGTGTACCGCTGGCCGGTGCCGCTGTGGCCCGAGCTGCGCTACGAGGTGGTCACGCTGGCCGGCGGGCCGTTGCTGCACGAGTGGCTGGTGCGCTCGGACGACGCCCCCGCGCCGCGGCCGCGCAGCGTCGGCGAGCTGGCCCCTTGGTCCTGCGTGGTCGAGGACGTGGCCCGCGCGTTCCCGCCGGCCGTGCCGATGGAGGGCACCGCCCCCTCGCGATGGCGCATGGCCTTCACCGCCCCGGAGGAGCCGGGCGGCCCACCGGAGCGGGAAGAACAAGCAGCCCCGCATGGCGGGGGCCGCGGGCCTGCGGCGGCAGGAGGCCGCTACGTCGCCGATTTCACCTGGGGATTGCTGCAGCGCGTGGTGCCGGCCGGCGGCTGAGGAGGGGGCGCCGGACAGCGGCGCTTGACCAGGGGGCGCCGCATGCTCGGCGGCGGGCGGCACACGGGACACCGCGGGCCGCCGGCCGGTTGCGCCGGGAAGCATCCGGTGTCAGCGGCGGCTGCGGCGGTAGCGCCGCCTCATCAGGGCAGCGACGGTCACGAAGATGGTCGGAATCCCGATGACGAGCAGCGCAATGATGATGAGTTCGACGGTTCCGATCCCCATACCGTCCGTCTACCCGCCGGCGCCGCCGCCATACCGTCCGCCGGCTTGCGACGATAGTGCTGAAATGCCCGTCTCAGCGTTAAAATCCAGGCGTTCCTGCATGATCATCAGTGCGTCGGGCGGCCCGCCGCAGTACCGCCGCGACCTGGTCGGACAGTGGGGCGGCGCCGAGGCGGTTGTCGACCGCGAGGTGTCCGACGGGTGGCGGCTCGCCGGGGCGCACACGTGCGACGAAGGCATCGAAGGTGTCGAGCTTGCCGGTGTCGCGCGAGCGCCCCCGCCCGCCGATGCGGGCGCGCAGGGTCGCGCCGTCACTGGCGACCCACACCAGGCGCACCGGGTCGCCGCCCAGTTCGGCGACCCAGCTCCGCCACCGGTCAGGGCTGCGGATCTGGCCCGTGAACGGCGCCACCAGCATCACCGGGCAGCCGGCCGCGCGGATCTGCGCGGCGGCGGCGGTCATCCCGCCGTACTCGTGCACCTTCACGTGTTCGTCGTACCAGGAGCCCTCGCGCTCGCCGTAGGAGCGGCCGTGCGCCGCGAGGACCTCGGCGACGAACCCGCTGAACAGGGTGTCCTTGTCCAGCAGCGCCGGCACCGGATCGAGCCGCTCCAGCAGGTGGGCGGCCACGGTCGACTTGCCTGCGCCCGGTGCTCCGGCGACCACCCACACGGCCGCACCGGTGGCACCGCTCGCGCCGGGTGCGGGGAGCCCGGCTCGGTGCCTATCCACCGCGGGCGGCGGATTCCTGCGTGCGACCGCGGTGCTGCCGCCGGCGGAAACCCCTCACGAGTCGCCGTTGAGGATGTCGGGGGCGTAGTACTCGTCCAGCGGGACCGGGCCGCGGTAGCCCTGGCACATGCATTGCCGGTAAGACATGAGTCCCAGGGTACAGCGTGGATCCGGTCCCGCCGGGAGCCTATGAGGGTGCCTAAGTGGCGTCGGAATCCGTCTCCGAGGGGGTCGTCTCCGTTCCCAGAATGATGTCCATCCGGTCCGCCCCCTCCGTGATCACCGGTCGCAGTTCCCGGCGGTAGTAGGTCTCAGTGGTGAGGGTGGTGGAGTGGCCGACCAGCCGTGCGATGTCCTCGACCTGAACGCCGTCCGCCGACATCAGCGACACGAAGCTGTGCCGCAGCTCCCGCGGCGTCCAGTTTTCCAGGCCCGCGCGCTTCACGATGGGTGTGAAGAGCTTGTAGGCGTGGAACCGGCTGTACTGCTTGCCGAGGCCGGTGCAGAACACAAGACCGTTCTCTACCCATTGGCTCCCGGCTGCCGCCCGCTCCCTCTCCTGCTCCGCCTTCCGCTGCTTCAGAGCGTTCACGGCGAGCGCCGGCAGCGCGAGCGTCCGCTTGCTCTTGCGGGTCTTGGTTTCGCCTCCGACGCGATCGGAGCGCCATACGGCGATGAACGGCGGTACCGGCGGGGCGGCTCCGGGATCGCCCTCCAGATCTACGTGCTCCCATCGGAGCGCCCGCGCCTCCTCGGTGCGGATACCCGTGGTCAGCGACACGACGATGTAGGCGTGCAGGGCGTACTCCCGAGCGGCGGCCAGCAGCGCTCGCGCCTGGGCGAGGTTGAGGGCCTTACTGGGGCGTCCCTGCTGGCCTTCGGGCGCTTCCACGACGTCGGCCACGTTGCGGATCACCTTCCCGCGCCGCAAGGCATGCTTGATGGCCGCACGAAGCATCCACAGAAGCCGGTTGACGACGGATGTCGCCAACCGCTCCGCGCGGTCCGCCAACCACTCGTCGATGTCGTCCGCTTCCAGGTCGCGGAGTTTCAGCCGCCCGATCGAGTTGAGCAGGTGGACCTTCGCCAGGCTCCGGTACTGCTCGACGGTGTCCGCCGAACGCCGCTTGTTGGGAGCCTCAAGCCAGTCGTTAACGGCATCGGCGACGGTGTACCGGGCCGACGTCTTGGCTCCGGCCTCAGCCTCGTTTCGGAGCTTGCGCATACCGCTGCGGACCTCGGTCTTGGTCGCCCCGTAGACCTTGGGCCGCCGGCGCCTTCCGATCGCGTCGTAGCCCAGTGAGATGGAGCCGACGTAGCACTTCTTGCGCTCATCCCAGTGAATGCTGCCCTCGCCGCGGCGGCCGCGGCTCTTCTTCGGTGCGCCCTCGGAATCGGTCATGCTGTCCAGTCCTTCCTTGGTGGTGGCGTCGGCGTTGTGCTGGCGGTGCGAGCCGACAATGCTGGTCACGCGTGGGTCTTCTCGGGTGTGGAGGGCTCCGCGATGATGCGTGATGTGGGTGTCAGGCAGTCGATGCAGAAGGGCGATCCATCGGCGGACCAATGGGGGCGATGGCATTGCCTGCATGGCGCCTTCGGGTGGTTCGGCGAGAGTTGCTGCAACGAACCGTCACGACCGTCACGACCGTCACCCTCGGGCCGTCCATCCTGGTCAGCCGCCTTGTGCGGCTGTGACGGTCGGGAACAGCGACCGTCACAGCGTCCCTCGTGACCGTCACAGGCGTGGTCAGCCTGTGACGGTTGGGAATTGAGGTGTGACGGTTGCGCCTGGGCAACCGTCACAGGCGTTTCCGCTGCTTGGAGGCTGTCCTGTGACGGTCGTGACGGTCGTGACGGTCGTGACGGTTGAACGCACGCGCTCTCGTTAGCCGAGGTGAGGACGTGCATGCGGTTGCCGGTGCCGCTCTCGCGTTTCGTGCTGTAGTTGACGCCCATGGCGCGCAGAGCAGGCGCGACGCGCTTGAGCGCGCCGGCGGCGGCCCGCGGGTTGGTCGGCCAGCCCTTGGGGCGAGCCTTGGGTTTGGTGTCAGGGGAGTCGCGCCCCTCGTGGCGGTCCAGTTCGGCCAGGAGCTCCCCGGCCGTGCCGGCCCAGGCGCCTTCCCGGCCGCGCATCATGGCCAGCAGGGCAGAGCCGAACGGGTCGCCCTCCAGGACATCGGCGACGACGTCTTGGGCGCCGGCGGTGTAGGTCTGGAGGCTGTTCCAGCCGTTGAGCTCATCGAGGGTGGCCAGTACGCGGGCGAAGTCCGCCATGCGCGGCTTGCGCTCCAGACGCACATCGGGCCGCGCCTTGAGGACCTGTGCCAGCAGGTCGAACAGGGACGCGAGGATTGCCGGATGCGCCTCGTTGTAGGCGCGTTCGATCTCGGCTTCCTCCCGGCGCGCCTGGTCCGAGATGAGCTGGAGTTCGAGCGTGAGCATGCGTTCAGCGAGGTCGCCCTTGAGCGCGCCGGCGTCGATGGTGGTCATCGCCAGCACCCGGCGGAACTCCAGGGCGATCAGGTCGTCGTCGCTGTAGAGCGCCCGTTCCGGGATCCCGGCGCCGGTCACGGCCATGCACAGCGTGTCTGAGAGCCACTCGGGGATACGCGAGACGTTGTCCAGGCAGATCGCCCACGAGTTGAACGCCTGGGTCGACCACGCCTTCATGTCGCGCGGCGGCAGCCGCTTGGGCGCACCGGACGGGTCCAGCAGGTTGACCGCGGCCTTGGCCGCGTTGGACTTTCCGGTGCCCTGCTCGCCGGTGAACGTCAGGATGGGATGGGGGATGTCGGGGATCAGCCCGGCGACCAGCCACCCTGCAAGCAGCCGGAACCCGTCGTGGTCGATGTTCAGCAGGTCGTGCAGCTTGGCCAGGCCGTCGCCGTCGCGGGTCGGATCGGGCAGCGGCCGCATGATCTGGGAACGCCGGAAGGTCACCGGCGAGCGCGAGCGGCGCTCCCAACCTTCCGGCCCGATGACCACACACCTGCCGTCTGGAGTGCCCAGGTCGACCACGACTCCGTCGCCGTAGGCGGCCACGCGCGGCGACAGAGCGCGCTGTTCTGCCCGCCCTGCCTTGCCCTCCAGCACCATCGTGGCGTCGGTGAGAGCCGACTGCGATGGGACACGGCCGCGGCTCTCATAGGCGTAGACGTCGGCGAGTCGCGCCCGAAGGCCGGCTTTTCCCCGCAGCGGCAGAGCGATGTTGGGGCCGTCGGTCTCGACCGCATAGGGGCGCCCGTCCTCGGACATGAACAGCTCGTAGCGGCGTACCGCCAGGTCGACCAATTGGGCGGCGACCGACGAACTTTCCTGGTCACCGTCGTCGTTCCCGCCGTCGGTCGCCGCGGGGGACGGCGCCGGCTCCGGCACGTCGACGGGCACCAGGTCGCCAAGGCCGTATCCGGCCGCGATGTGGTCGGAGAAGTCCTTTCCGGCGCGGGCCTGGAGTACGGCTAGGGACCCGGCGCGCCCGGCCAACGCGCCGGCGATGCTCCGCGCGTGGGCATAGCCCGGTGCGTCCTTATCGGCGACCACCACCACGTCGGCACCTGCAAGGACTTCGCTGTATTCCGGGCGCCACTTCGTGCGCTGGCCTTCTTTGGCGGCTCCGTCGTAATTGCAGGTCGCGACACCGCCGGCCCGCTCGATGGCGTGGACGTCCTTTTCGCCTTCGACCACGAAGACGGTGCGGCCCGCGGCTACGGCCGCGACGACCTCGGGAAGCCGGTACAGGACGCGCCGCTCGACCGCCTGCTTCCAGAGCCAGCCGCCGCTGCCGTCCGGCTTGCGGCACCGGAAGTCCTTGGGTTCGCGGCGCTCCTTCACGAACAGCAGGCGTCCCTGTTCGTCGACGTATTCGTATTCGGCCACGACGTCGAACTTGGAACGGCGCCGCTCCGGTGGCTCATCGTGCAGGTCGGCCCTGCTCCAACCGAGCGCGTCGAGAACGGAGTCCTGAGCGCATCCCGCGTGGCAGTTGATCACCACGCCTTGGTACTTCTTGGCCGGTGAGATGGACAGCGACGGAAGACGGTCCTCGTGGGCGGGGCACTGAGCCTTGCCGCCCGCGGAGTCCACGTATCTGTCCAGCTCCATCAGCCGGTCGGCAAGTCGCTCGTGAGCAGTCACGTGCGCTTCCTTCCTTGGTTGTGGTGCGCGGCCGCAGGCGTTGTGCGTGGCGGTGCGAGCCTGCGGCCGCGCGTCGTGTCGATCAGTTGGCGGTGGTCATTGCTCTTACTTCGTTGGGCAGTGCTTGTGCCGCTGCCAGTCCGCGGGGTCGGCCGGGTTGTACCAGCCGTCGCACCCTGTGCAGTAGGTCAGATCGCGGACGATGTTCTTGAGCAGTTCCCGCAGCATGCCGTCACCCCTTGGTGTGGTTGGGGTTGACGACGCAGTACCAGCCGCCCACGGAGCCGATGCCCGTGCCGGGCTGCATGGGTTGTCCGCAGCATGTAGGGGCGGCACGGACGATCGCATCGAGTAGACGTCGTAGCATCGGGATCGCATCCTCTCTGGGGTGCGCCCCGGCCGGGCGTCCTGGCAGATATCCGGTCGGGGCTTTGTTGTGTCGGACCGGTCGGTCCCCCCTGCCGCCCCACCCGGTCGTGGGGTGGGGCGGCAGAGGCACCAACGGGGTGCGGGGCAGGGGTGTCACCCCGCCCCCCGGCGTCGTGGGGGGTTGGAGGTCAGAGGGCTGTCACACCGGTGTGACAGGGGGTGTGACACCAGGTGTGACACCCCCGTGTGACAGCCCTGCCGGGTCAGGCCGGGACCAGTTCGCGGTCGTCCTCGGTGATCTCGTAGACCCCGCCGTCGTGGTGGAGGATGCGGCCGGCCTCCTCCAGGCGGCGCAGTTCCTTGAGCACCCACCCGCGGCCGCGGTCCAGCCCCTGGCCGTCCTTGAGCGCGGCCCGCAGCTCCGGTGCGCGGAACTCGGTGTGGCCCTGGTCCGCCCAGAGGCTGAGTTGGGCGTCCAGCCGCTGGCGGGCCTGTTCGGCGCTCTCCCGGCTGCGCGGCGGCGGCGCACCGCCCAGGTCGGCCCCGGCCGGCATCTCGATCGGATCGTCGATGTCGGCGGCCAGGTCGGGGTCGGGGTCGGGAGTGGTGAACATCGCTTCGTCCGCCACGTCAGCGGCCGTGTCCTCGATCATGGCGGGAGACTCCTGCTCGGCTGCGTCGGCGCGGGCGCGCCGGGTCGTGGTCTTCTCCGGCGCGGATGCCTCGACGGCGGCGGATTCGCCGGCGCCTTCGGCGAGGTAGCGGGCGTAGGCGGCGCCGAACGCCGTGCGGGTGATCGGGTCGAGCTTGGCGTCCTGGTCGCCGCACTGTGCCGCGGCTTCGCTGAGCTGGGCGTTGGTGGAGCGCAGGAACCGCAGCGGCACCGCGTGCCGCTCGCCCGGCTGGGACTTCACGGCGGCGTAGGCGCACCCCTGTTGCCGGTCGGCCCATCGTTCGGGCGCGGCCCCCGCCTCGGTCACCTCGTCGGGCAGCACGAATTCGGCGTCGCGGTCGGCAGCCACCCCCAGGCAGATGCGGCTGGCCAAGTTCGCGCGGGCGTCGGTGTCGAGGTTCGTCCAGGTGCCGCGCTGCAGGCTCATCTCCACGTGGATGCCGGCGGACCGGGCGATGCGCAGCACCTGGACCACGCTGTCGACCTCGGAGACTTCGGCGGCCTCCTCGATGAGGACATGCAGGAAGGTGAGACCGCAGCCCGCCTCCCAGTTCTCCAGACCGCGTTCGGCGAGGTAGTCGGCGCGGGCCTTGACCGCCGCCTTCAGCGCATGCAGCATCGCGATGGCTCTGCCGCGCTCGTAGGCCGGCCACAGCAGCGCGGACTCGATCGGGCCGAGAGTCTGGCGGCCCTTGGCCAGGTCGATGGCCAGCACGCAGGCGTCGGAGCGGGCAGCGACCTGCACGGCTTTGAGCTTGCCGTAGACGCTCTTGCCCGCACCGCTCATGCCCACGGTCAGGGTGTGGTGGTCGATTAGGTCGTCGGTGAACTCCGCACCGTCCTCGTAGATGCCCAGGCGCAGCGGCGCATCCGCGATCGAGGCGCCCACCTGCGCGGAATCGAGCCCCTGCCAGTCGATGGCCTCGCGCAGCACGTCGCGCCGCACGATGGTGACCTCAGCCTGCGAGCAGTCGTCGGGGTCCTCCACGGCCCGCACCGCCTGCCGCGGCAGCCGCATGGCCGATGCCAGGGCTCCCAGGGCGCGCTGCAGTGAGTCGACAGTGTCGCCGGGGCGCAGCGCCACCTTGCCGACGCGGCGCACCTCGGAGTCCTCGGTGACCCGCATCGAGGTGCCCTTGAGGCCGACCACCTCAGCCACCTCCTCCCACGTGGGCAGCGGCTTGTCGAACGCCGACTCCTTCTTTGGACCGCTTTGCCCGCGCGCCCAGGTGTGGACGTTGGACAGCCCGGCCAGCGCCCCGCCGCCCACGATCAAGATGTCCAGCACCGGGCGCCCGGTGCCGGCCACGGTGGCCAGGCTCATCCACGCGGTGACGCCGCCGGTGGCGCCGGTGGCCATCACGGCGGTGTACCAGGTGCGGGCACGGGTCAGACGCCACGTCAGCCACGTGGTGGCCCCGCCCGCGGCGGTGATCGCGGCGGCGGCCAGTCCCGTGCTGGCCCCGGCATCGCCCCACAGCCAGTGCGCCGTCATGCCCGCGGGCACCAGCGCGGCGCCGATGGCCCACGGCCGCACGTAGGCGCCCGCACCCGGGCCGCCCTGTTGCTTCTTCTTCGGCTTGTCCGCCTTCTCCCACAGCGTGATCTCGTCCACGGGATCCTCTCTCTCGGGTGGTAGTGGCAGGAGGGGGCGCCTCGTACGCCCCCTCCCGGTGCGGTGCGGGGTCAGGACTCCAGGTCGATGGTCTTGCGGGTCTTCTCCTTGCGCCCGCCCATCTGGTCCTCGAAGTGCGTCTTGAGCGCGCCCCAGGTCTTCGAGGCGCTGGTGCCGACGTTGCGGGCCGCCTCCGCGGAGCGCTTGAGGTGCTTGGCGGTGCGCATCGCCTTGCGCGCCATGACCACGCCGGTGTCCTCCTCGGAGGCCGGCGGCACCGCGCGCAGCCGCGCCTCCAGGTCCTCGGCCGCGAACTCCAGCTCGACGGCGAAGGTTTTGCTGAGATCCCGGACCCGCTTCAGGTACGCCTGGATGTCTGAGGCGTTGTCGAACTCGACCTCGGCGAGGTCCTTGAAGGCGTCGGCGCTCTTCATGGCGTCGGAACGGTCAGTCATTGCGGGTCCTCTCTGCGGGGTGTGCGGGGCGGGTGATGACGACGGCGATGAGACCGCGGCCAGGGCCGTGGCGGCGGGTGCGGGCATCGGCCGCGCAGCGGCGCCACGTGCGGCCCAACCAGGCGGCGAGATCTTCGGCTGACTTCATGACGGGGCGCCGGTCCAGGCAGGCGGCGGTGTAGGCGTCCAGCCACAGCACCGTCCGTCCGATCACGCCGGCGATGGCGGCCAGGCGGGTGCGTGGATCCATCACCGCTCCCCGGGGGCGGTGTCGCCCGGGCTGTCGCCTGCCGCCTGCGGTGCGGCGTCGGCTGCCGCATCGCGGGCCTGGCGGGCGAGTTTTCCGGCGTGGCCGCGTGAGCAGCCCAGCTCCTCGGCCAGTTCCGCGGCGCTCATGTGCGGGTGATGCGCCAGCAACCGCTGGGTGCGGGAGAACAGGTTGTCGCCCATTGGCGCATCGGTGTCGCATTGGGCCGGTCGTTCCTGGTCACCGGGTGTCGCATCGGACGCGGGGGCCGCGCCCGACGTGCCGTCCGGTCCGGGGTCGTCGGGGTCAGGAGGCGGCAGCAAGGCGACAGCACCGGCCGCGCTGTCGCTTTCGGTGTCGCCCTGCGACAGCCAGTTCTCGATGTCACCGATCCCGGACTGCGCGAGCGTGGCCTCGTCGTCGTCGTCGTCGGCGGCGGCGGCCTGCGGTGTGTCCTCGGTGACGACGGTGGCCGCGGGAGTGGTGCGGGCGCGCATGCGCCCCATGGCCTGGTCCACGGCCGTGGAACCGGTGACGCTGACCAGGTAGCCGAACCACGCGAACAACGCAGCGCCGATGCTGCACACGGCGCCGACCGGGCCGGACCCGGCTGTGGAGCCCACGATCGAGGCCAGCAGCGGAACGGCGATCATCGCCGCGAACAGCCGGTCCTGCGTGCTGTCGAGCGTGGTTTGGGCCTGGGCGAGCTTTCCGCGCCAGGCGATGGCCGCGGTGGCCATGCCCGTCAGCGCGATCTCGCCCAGGTAGCCGATACCGTCCGGCGCGGTGGGCCAGGTCGACTGAACCCACGCCTCCAGACCCATTGCCGACCCGATCGACAGCACGATGGAGGCGCCCAGGGCGCCGGCCACGTACCGGCCGCGGCTGCGGGTCAGGTTCAGCACGGAGCGGGCCGGTTCGGTGGCGCGCGTCGCGGCCGCGACCGCCTGAGCAGCGCGGGCTGCCTCCTCTTCGACGCGATCGTCCTCTCGGGCCCGGCGCATCTGGCGTTTGTGCTCCAGCTCCAGCGCGATGCTCAGCCGCTGGGCGGTCAGCTCGTCGGCCTGGTCGCGGGTATGCGGGTTGAGCCGCGGGTCGGCCAATAGATCCTGGTCGGGCACCGACGCCAACGCCTTGGCGGCCTGCACCTGCTGGCGCAGCCGCTCGACCACGGCACCATCCACCGGAGCAGGGTTTTGCTGCTTGCGGGCCATCAGGAGATCACCTCCCAGCAGATACCGGCGCCGATCAGCAGCACCGCCACGACGATCAGGTCCACGGCCAGGCGGATGCGCACGAACTTGCTGCGCGCCACGGCCGACAGAGCGCTCATGCGCTCGCGCGGGGTCTCCGGCCGCCAGGCGCCGGCGGCCGCGTGCATGAACGGGGCGCTGCGCAGCCGGGGGCGGGCCACTAGCAGCAGCACGACCACGGCGGTGACGAGCACCGCCAGGCCGGCGCGCGCCAGCCAGGCGCCGGCGGTCTCGGTGGTGATCAGCGGGCTGGTGGCCACGATCGCGGCCGCGGCGCCGGTCAGCGCCAGCAGCATCGACGCCTTGGAGTCGGCGCGCCCTAGTTCGGTGCGGACCTCCTCGACGGCGGTGTCCAGGTCGGTGCTCATCGGCGGGCTCCCTTCCGGGGCCGGCGGTTCACTGGCTTGGGTCGGGTGGTCAGCACGAGGCGCAGTCGGCGCAGCGCGCGCAGTGCCGACCGGCCGCGGCGCGCGCGCTTGGCGAACTTGAGGTAGGTGTCCAGGGCGGCCGCGCCGACGGCAGCGCCGAAGATCAGCGCGACGGCGATGGCCGGGCTCACGTGGCGCCCTCCTCACTGGAGGCGGACGCGTCGGCGGTGATGTCGTCCCGGTAATCAGGGGCACACCAGACGCACACACCGACACCATCAACCGTGGCGCGGGCGGTAGGCGTATTACCGAAGTCGAGCTGCACCGGGACGCCGAGACGGGCCGCCCAATCGCGCACGGCGGCGTGCGAGTTGGCCTGGCCGTCGACGAGTGGGAACAGGTGGGGCTCTTTGACGATGAGATCGGAGCACCCCGCCGTGTTGCGTACGTGCCACGTGACGGTCGGCAGGTCGGTCGCAATGAGACGGGACAGTACGCTGGCTCCAAGCCGCTGCAGGTCGCGGGCGGAGAGCAGTTGGCGTCGGCGGGCGAGATCACTCAAAAACAGCAGGGTGGCCAAGTCGACGGCCGATTCTTGGCTGGGCTCGTGCTCATCGCCGCTGGACACCCGTGTATTGGCTTCCATGTCAGCTCACCTCCGCGGCGTTCAGGCGGCCGGTGGTGCTTTCGTTCTCCAACAGGGCGACGAAGTCGCGGATGGCTGTCGCCGAAATCCGGCGCGCCCGGCCGACCTTGACGAAGCGCAAGCGTCCGGCGTTCATCTCCTCGTAGAGCTGGGAGCGGCCCAACGACAGCTTGTGCATGACCTCATCGAGGTAGTACAAGGACTTGTCCGGGGTTGCGGTAGCTGCGACCTGCGTCATGATGGACAGTGCTCCTTCCTTGGGAGTGCGGCCCTGGTGTTGTGCTTGGCGGTGCGAACCAGGGCCGCTTTTTGGTGTGTGGCCTCGTGTTGCGCGAACGGCAACGGGGGCGCATGTTCGCGAACGTCCGTGGACGTCCGCTGGCTTGCAGTCACGACTGTAGGAACTTATTGCATAAGCGTCAAGACATATGACATATGTTCTTGCGGCGGTGGTTCAGGCAGCTCAGAAGCGAGGCCAGCGGAATCGATACGGTAAGGGCAGGACTCTACATATGTCGGAGGTGCGAACATGCCCGGCCTTGAACAGCCGCGTGCGCGGTATAAGCAGGTCGCGGAGGGTCTTCGCGAAGCCATCAAGCGCGGTGACCATCCCGCCGGCACGACTCTCCCAAGTCAACCGGAGCTTGCTCGTGAGTACGGGCTGAATCAGAGTTCGATCAGCCGCGCAATGGCGATGCTGCAGGCGGAGGGCTGGATCCGCACCGAGCACGGCCGGGGATCGGTCGTCCTTGAGGTTCCCACCGTCAAGCGGGTGCGACGCATCGACAAGGACTATCGCAGTGAGCCGTCCGGAAGCTCGTACGCGGAGGAGTTGGCCAAGTCCGGCCTGAAGCCGCATACCGAGCTTGTGCAGTGCGAGGCAGTACTTCCTCCCCCGGACATCGCCGAAGTCCTGGACCTGGCGGAAGCGGACGAGACGCTGGTACGTAAGCGCCAGATGTTCGCCGGCAGCCGACCGATCCAGCTCGCGACGTCCTACATCCCGATGGACGTCGCCGGGGGCGTTGACATAGCCATGCCCGATACCGGGCCCAGCGGCATGTACGCACGGATCGCCGAACGCGGGTTCGGTCCTGTGCGATTCACCGAGGACATCGAGGTCCGGGGGGCTTCAGAGGTCGAGGCGGACTTCCTCAACATCGCGATCGCGCAGCCGGTGTTCACCGTGCTCCGCACGGCCTTCGATGCAGCGGACCGGCCGGTTGAGACGTGCCTCAACGTCCTCGCCGCTTTGCAGTGGAAGCTCAGCTACGCATGGGCTCAGGAGAGTGAAGCGTGAGCGAGGAATTGCCACGCCACAGCGTGAGCGTCACCGGAGTCGTCGTCCGAGACGACGGCAAGGTTCTAGTCATCAAGCGGGCAGACGACGGCCGGTGGGTTCCGCCAGGCGGAGTTCTTGAACTGAACGAGGCACCGGCGGCTGGGGTAGTCCGCGAGGTTCTGGAGGAGACCGGGGTCGAAGTCGAGCCAGAACGGCTCATCGGCGTCTATAAGAATATGGTCCTCGGAGTGGTCTCACTCGCTTTCCGCTGTCGCCCTGTGGGAGGCAGCGCCCAATGCACAGATGAGGCTGATCTAGTTCATTGGCTGACGCTCGATGAAGCCGTTGTTGCAGCGCCAGAAGCGCGTGCCATTCGGATTGCAGATGCCTTTAGTGATAATGGGCCGTTTGTGCGCGAACACGACGGGTCGCGTCTCATGTAGTGCTAGTTTATCCTGTTCGGTAAGTCTCGGGAGGATAACGCGTACTCTACCTCTATGCGTCAGCGTTCCCACGCCTGCCGTCAGGAGATGCATCCCTGCGCCAAGGTGCCGTAGGGTCGGCAAGGGTATCGAGCATCAGTTGGCACCAGGTGAATGCGGCATTGACAGCCAGATGCGCATGGCGGGCACTCAATCCTGTACGCGTGGTGGCTGGCCCATGGCCTGTTCCATAGCCGCGGTTGCGGAGTTCTGCGACGCCGGTCGCGATGCTTGAAACGCCTCCTAGGATCTTCTTGACGCCTTCATCGCCATCCGGTCCAGGCGTATGGGCAGCTGGATGAAGCTTCAGCGCATCCTGCGCCTTGCGGACGAGGGCGGGGAGATCGTCTCGTGTGTTGACGGGTTTATCGCGCTCAAGAAGAACTACCTTAGCAGTGCTTTCGATGAGTTCTTTTGCGCCGCCTATGGCAAGGGCGGGATCGTCGGATAGTGCGCGCTGAATGCGATCGAGTTGCTCGCGAATTGCAGCTGAATCTTTCAGGCCCGAAAGATTTTCGGTAGAGAATTGCGGGCCTATGGACTTAATTTGTCCACTTTCCCTGTCCTGTGTGTAGCCGTCGCGGCGCAGCGACTTCCAAAATTTCTGGGGTAATTCCCCGAGCGGGTAATCATCCAGCAGGCGATCGAATACACGCAATACGCGGCTCACGTGATTTGGGTCGCGCCAGTCCACTGATTCGAGGTATGTCTGAGTCGTGATTCGCCGGATACTCGAGTCCTCATAGGAGCAATCGGGGTTAGGTGCAAACCCTTCGTCTTGGAATGCTGCCCCTATCTCGCCAACAGTGGTTCCGGTCATCAGGTCCCGAAAGATGCCCCGCGTTGTGCGGCCGATCAACTCGGTCAACTCTTGCTCTCCCGGTGTAAGGGGGTGGGTGGCGTCTGCTCGGGGGTGCCTACCAGGGGACCTAACGCCGACGGACACCCCTGGACTCCAGCGGTCCTACGCGGACCGACCGCAGTTCAGTTGTCGCCGTTGATGATGTCGGGAGCGTAGTACTCGTCCAGCGGGACCGGGCCGCGGTAGCCCTGGCACATGCATTGCCGGTACGTGCCGCCCCGTTCGCCCACCCATCGGCCGGGGATGACCACCTGCGCCTGGCACATCTTGGTCTCCTGGTCGTGGAAGACCAGATGGTGGCCGCAGCCGCAGATGGGCTGGGGAGTGCTGGACTTGGTGGCCACGGCGGGTTGGGGTGGCGGCGGGGCGGGCTGCTGGTTGCGCCGCGGGATCATGCGGCCGATCATCACCCCGCCGAGAGCGATGGCCGCCCCCATTACAAAGCTGACCGGCTCCATATCGTGCACCGCCCTCCGATGTGCGTCACTCTCATTGTGGCGCAACGCGCGCGCCGATTGTCCCGCAAGACCCGCACTTTCGTTTCCATTGTGCGTCCGTATCCGGACCGGCGCCACGGTTGACCCACGGTCGCCCGCCCTCGGCCGTGCCGACGCCGGCCCCGGCAGCGCAGCCGACCAGGGCATGCGTTTTTTGTGCTGTTTTACCCGACCCTTGTCAGTCAGGTATGGATCCGCACGATCTGTGTCGTGCATCGTAAGGCCAGATCGAGTGCTGACAAAGAGGGGCGGGCGGCGCTTGGCGCTGCGACTCGCGCCTCGTGCTGGGGGAGGAGCACGACATGAAGCGATCGAGGGCGAACGGCTGGGGCATCTTCGCCGCCACCATGCTGTTCGTGGCCGGCGCTGTGAACATCGTGCAAGGCATTGTCGCCATGGCCGTACCCGAGTACTTCGTTGCCGCAGAAGGCGAGATACTCGTCTTCAGCTTCCTGGCCTGGGGAATCATCCTTGGGATCTGGGGGATCGTACTGGTCGCCACTGGCGCCGCGGTGATGTCGGGGCGGATGTGGGCCCGGGCCGCGGGTGTGGTGTTCGCGGCGGTGAACGCGTTCGCCCAGCTCGCGTTCGTTGACGCGCACCCGGTGTGGTCCCTGGTGGTCTTCGCCGTGGACGTGCTCATCGTCTACGGGCTGACCGCCGGCTGGCCCGACCGCGAGGAGCCGGAGACCGCTGACGCCTACGCGGCCGGCCGCGCCGACGCCCAGGCCGCTCCCGCCGCAACCGGTGCCGGAGGCGAGCGCTCCGCTGAAACCGGTGCGGGCGAACGCGAAAGCGAGCGCTCCGCAGGCGGGGCCAGCACCCAGGAAGCGCGCCAAGCCGCCATGGAGCGGCCGCCGGGGACCCGCCCCGGCAAGCACGAACAGCCGATGAGCTGACAACGGGCGGAGCAACACCCGGGTACCGGCCCTACACCCGGACGAGCGATCCGCCTGCCGGGCCCGGACGCCGGACGCGGCGACCGGGCCCGGGCTGCGGTCGGGCTGTGCGCGCCGGCTTCAGCCGGTGGCCGCGCTGCGCAGGTCCTTCAGCGTTGCCACGTCGGCCGCATGCGGCTTGACCGGCCCCGGGGTCTCGCACATGACCGGGACACCCGCGCTGACCCGGTGGGTGAACAACGCGCCGAAGGGTGCCGAACCGATGTGGCCGGCACCGATGTTCTCGTGGCGGTCCTTGCTGCTGGCGCAGGGTTCCTTGGAGTCGTTGGCGTGGATGAGCTGCAGCCGCTCGCCGCCCACGACCTCGGCGAACCGGTCCAGCATGGTGTTCATGCCCGCCGGGCTGGAGACGTCGTGGCCCGCGGCAAAGGCGTGCGCGGTGTCCAGGCAGACCCCGGCGCGCGGGTGCCAGTCCAGCGCCGCGAGGTAGGCGGCGAGGTCGTCGACCGTCGCGCACAGCACCTGGCCCTGCCCGGCCATCGGCTCCAGCAGGACCGGCGGGACGTCGCCGCCCAACTCCTCCAGCAGCGGGAGCAGCCGCGAGCGCATCCGCGCGAGGCCCTCGCCGCGCCCGCCGCGCACCGCGGAGCCGGTGTGCACGACCACGCCCCGCGCACCTATGGCGGCGCCGCGCCGCAGGGCGTGCTCCAGCGAGGCCAGCGAACGTTCGGCGATCCCTTCGTCGGGCGCGCCCAGATTGATCAAGTAGTTGGCGTGCACGAACACGGGCAGATCGGTGCGCTCGCGCAGGAGCGCGTCCTCGGCGGGGTTGCCGGGGGTGGTGGCCCACCCCCGCGGGTTGGAGACGAAGACCTGCACGGTCTCGGCGCCGATGTCGGCGGCGTAGGCGAGCCCGCGGGTGGCCAGGCCGCCGGCAACGGGTACGTGGGCCCCAATGGGCGATTCGGCGAGTTCAGTCATGGCTGTGCTCAGCTTAGGGCCTTACCGCACCGGGCATGATGGAGGCGTGTCAACGAGTCGCTTCGCGCCCGACTGGCGCCGGATCCTGCGCGGCGCCGCCATCGGCTGCGCGGCCACCGCGGGTGTCGGCTTGGCCGTCTACAGCGCGGCGGAACTGATCGGTACGCTCACCGCCGACGCCGTCATCGGCGCCAACATCGGCCTGGGCATCGGCGCCTTTGCAGTGCGGCTGGTCGCCACCCCGCTGGTGGGCTGGTGGCTGCTGCGGCTGGCGAAGGTGCCGCGGGCGGGCCTGGCGGCCGTGATCGGGCTGGTCTGCTATCTGCTGTTGGCGGTGCCCGCCTGGGGCGGCGATCCCGCACTGCCGGGCGCGATCGCGGCCTGGCTGGTGCTCGGCGCCCTGGCCGGCGCGGTCGGGGTGTACGCGGCCGGCACCACCGCCCGGCCCGCGGCCACCGGCTCGGTGAGCAGCCCGTAGGCGAGCTCGCGCACGTCCGTTGGCTGCAGGACGCGCACGCACTGCCACACGCCTATGCTCGGCCGCCGGTGTTGCGTGCCCGGCACATGCCGCGGATGGCGGCGTTGAGTCCGCTGCCGGGATCCGCTGCCGGCCCGCCGGGCATGGCCTAAAGTACGGTGCGTGACCGAAACGCCTGCCACCCTTCGCCTGCACGATGTGACACGCGCCTTCGAAGGGCTCTACGACCCCTCCTGGGCGGCGTCCTGGGATGCCGTGGGACTCGTGTGCGGCGATCCCGACCAGCCCGTGCGCCGCGTCCTGTTCGCCGTGGACCCGGTGGCCGGGGTGGTCGAGGAGGCCCTGGAATGGGGCGCCGACCTCATCATCACCCACCACCCGCTGCTGCTGCGCGGAGTCACCGGTGTTGCCGCCACCACGCCCAAGGGCCGGCTCATCCACCGGCTGATCTCGGCCGGGACCGCGCTCTACACCGCTCACACCAACGCCGACACCGCCGCTCCCGGTGTCTCCGACGCGTTGGCCGCGGCCGTTGGCCTGCCCGGCCCGCTCACCCCGCTCGACCCCGATCCCGCCGACCCCGCCGGGCGCCGCGGGATCGGCCGGATCGGCGCGCTGGCCGAACCCGTGCCGCTGCGCCGGTTCGCGGAGCGTGCCGCAGCGGGGCTGCCCCGCACCGCCGGCGGCATCCGCGTCAGCGGCGACCCCGAGCGCCCCGTCCAGCGCGTCGCGGTCTCCGGAGGGGCCGGCGACTCGCTGCTGGACCGCGCCCGCGCCGCCGGGGTGGACGTCTACCTCACCTCCGACCTGCGCCACCACCCCGCCTCGGAGTTCGCCGAACACGGCGGCACCGCCCTTGTCGACACCGCGCATTGGGCGAGCGAGTGGCCCTGGCTCTCCGATGGCGCCGCCCGGCTCGTGAGCGCGCTGGGGCCTGAACGGGCTAACGTGGAGACCCGCGTATCCGCGACCGTCACAGACGCCTGGTCGCTGGCACTGTGAGTGGATGAACGCTGAGGCCGCGGCCCATGCCCTGCCCAGCGCCGCGCCGCCTCCCCTGCAGGCAAAGGAGCCTTGAACCCAAGTGAAAGCAGAACCGGCCCACCAGATTCGCCTTCTCGATCTCCAGGAGATCGACAGCCGACTCGCCCAGCTCGCGCACCGCATGCGCAACCTGCCCGAGAACGCGGAGGTCCAGCGGCTCGACGCCCGGATCGGCGAGCTGCGTGACCGGCGCGCCGTCCTGACCACGGCGCTGTCCGACCTCGACCGCGAGCAGCGCAAGGCCGAGTCCGACGTCGACCAGGTGCGCACGCGCGCCGACCGCGACTCCAAGCGGCTCGACTCCGGCCAGGTCTCCTCGCCCAAGGACCTGGAGCACCTCCAGTCCGAGATCGCCTCGCTGCAGCGCCGCCAGAGCGAGCTGGAGGAGATCGTGCTGGAGGTGATGGAGCGGCGCGAGCACACAGAGGCCGAGGAAGCCGAACTGCGCAAGGAGCTGGATACGGCCGAGAGCGAGCGCCACGCCGCCGAAGAGCGGCGCTCCACCGCGGTTTCCGAGATCGACGCCGACCGGTCCGGCGAGTTCACCCGGCGCGAGCGGGTCGCCGCCGAGATCCCCGACGACCTGCTGGCGCTGTACACCAAGCTGCGCGACCAGCACGACGGTGTCGGGGCCGCTGCGCTGCGCTACGGGCGCTGCGAAGGCTGCAAGCTCGCGCTGAGCACCTCCGAACTCGGCGAGATCCGCACGGCGCCGGCCGACGACGTCATCCGCTGCGACGATTGCCGCCGCATCCTCATCCGCACCGGCGACTCCGGCATCTAACACGTTCGGCGGCGCTCGTGCGGCGCGCTCGGGGCGGCCGCAGGCGCGCCGCCGGGACCCGAGCGGGCACGCGGGCGCAACGCGCGGCGGCGCCGCACCGTTCGGCGCAGACGATACGCAATGGCAGCTGGTGGCACGGACAGAGCAGATGGGGACGGGGACATGGACCGGCGACTGGTGATCGAGGCCGACGGCGGATCGCGCGGCAACCCGGGACCGGCCGGGTTCGGCGCGGTCGTCCGCGACGCGGCGACCGGTGAGCTGCTGGCCGAGATCGCCGAGGCCATCGGAGTGGCCACCAACAACGTCGCCGAATACCGCGGCCTGATCGCGGGCTTGGCCGCAGCCGAGGGGATCGCGCCGGACGCGTCGGTGGAGGCGCGGCTGGACTCCAAACTCGTGGTCGAGCAGATGTCGGGCCGGTGGCGGGTCAAGCACGCCGACCTGCGCCCGCTCGTCGAGGAGGCCCGCGCCAAGGCCGCCGGTTTCGCGCAGGTCGCCTACACCTGGGTTCCCCGGGCCGAAAACACCAGCGCCGACGCTCTCGCCAACGAAGCCATGGACGCGGCGGCCGAAGGCCGGCCGGTGCGGCTGGGCGCCGACCGCGGACCTGCCGACGGGCCGGCGGCCGACGGCGGCGCAGTGCAAAGCAGCGCAGCCGCAGCCGCGGACACCGCGGAGGGCGGCTCCGCGCGGGCCGCGGGCACCGCCGGAGGAACCGCGCCCGGCGCCACCGGATGGGCCGCGCCCGACACCGCGCCGACCCGGCTCGTACTGCTGCGCCACGGCGAGACCCCGATGTCGGCCGAGCGGCGCTTCGCCGGTGCCGGCGACATCGCCCTTACCGAAACCGGGCACGCCCAGGCCCGGGCCGCAGCCCGGCACCTGGTATCGGCGGGCATCGACGCGGTGGTCTGCTCGCCGCTGCGCCGTGCCCGCGACACCGCCGGGCCGATCGCCGCCGAGCTGTCGCTGCCGCTGGAGGAGGACCCAGGCCTGCGCGAGACCGACTTCGGCGCCTGGGAGGGCATGACCTTCGGCGAGGTCCAGCGCAGCCGCCCCGAGGAGCTGCAGCGGTGGCTGGCCGACACGGGCGCGGCGCCCGAGGGCGGCGAGAGCTTCGCGGCCGTCGCCGAGCGCGTCGCCGAGGCGCGCGAGAAACTGCTGGCGCGCCACGCCGGCCGTACGGTACTGGTGGTCAGCCACGTCACGCCGATCAAGATCCTGCTGCAGCAGGCCCTGCTCGCCCCGCCGGAGGCGCTGTACCGGATGCACCTGGATGTGGGCTGCCTGTCGCGGATCGACTGCTTCAGCGACGGCCCGATGCTGGTGCGTTCCCTCAACGACACCGGCCACCTGGCCGGCATGCCGGGCTGATCCGCATGACTCGCATGACCGGCATGACCGGTACGTCCGGCTGACGGTCCGCGCGCCCGGGGGACGGTGCCTGGGGCCCCGAGCCGATCCCGCCCTGACCGGGCACACAGCGCGATACAATGTCCGGTAAGGGGAGAGTCGGCCAGGCGGTCGCGGCACCGCTCTGCGGTGTCGAGGAAAGTCCGGACTCCACAGGGCAGGGTGGTCGGTAACACCGACCCGGGGCGACCCGCGGGAAAGTGCCACAGAAAGCAGACCGCCACCGCCCAGCGGTGGTAAGGGTGAAACGGTGGTGTAAGAGACCACCAGCGGCCGGAGCGATCCGGTCGGCTCGGTAAACCCCACCCGGAGCAAGGTCAAAAGGGGGGCTTCGGCCCCCTGCGCGGATGTTCGAGGGCTGCCCGCCCGATATCCGCGGGTAGACCGCACCGAGGCTGCCGGCAACGGCAGTCCCAGATGGATGGCCGCCCGGTCCGCCACGCGGACCGACAGAATCCGGCTTACCGGCCGACTCTTCCCCTTGACCTGCACTTGTCCGCGGCTGCAGGGCCGGTGTTCCGGTTTGCGGTCCGGCCCCATGCAGGTGCGCGCCCGGCGGCCGCGCCGTCTCCGCCGTCCACGCGTTTCCGTTGCGCCGGTGAACCAGGGCGTGTTTGGTGGGTCGCTGCCCTACTGCGCGGCCGTCTCGGGTAGGGACAGGGGAACCACCTGGGCCCCGCTGGGCCCCCGCTGGGCCCCCGCTGGGCCCCCGCTGGGCCCCCGCTGTGCGATTCTGCGGAGCTTGCGGAGCCCGCACAGTAGGGGAGGCGATTCTGCGGAGCTTGCGGCACACACGAGTGCGCCGCTCGCTACGGACGGACCCACCCAACACGCCCCGGGGTGCGCGAAAGCCGCTGCGGCAGGCGTGCGCGGGCGAACGGGCACTTCGCCGGCGATAGATTGGGGAAGGTCAAAGTCGTTCCCCGTGAGGAGCCGCGCGGGGTCGTATGCGGGCGTGCAAGTGCGTCCGTGCCGTTGCGAGTCGGGTTCCGGTGAGAGCTGCCTTGTCCACGTCCTGGGTGATAGCCCTGTTCGCCCTGCCGATCGTCGCGATCATCGTCATCGTCGCGTTCGCCCTTTACCACTCCTCTGAGGTTCAGCAGGACGGGCGCGACGACGACAACTGGAAGGGCGACGACTGAGCCGGGGCGCTGCCCCCGCGGGGCGCGGCGTCCGCCGGTTGGCGGCACGCCGGCCCCGAAGGGGTGCGCACGGTCCGACCCGCTCCTACGATCCGCTGGGTGTGGCGGCCCGGACGCCTTCGGCTCCGGAGCCGGCGCCGGCGGCGGGCGCCTTCGGTGTTTCCGGCGCCGCGCCCGGCTGAACCGCCGTGTCGTCGCCGGCCGGCACCTGGACGAATGCGCCGTCCTCGGTGTCGAGCACGTGCACTTGGGCCGACTCCAGGTCGTAGTACATCCCCGACAGCTCCAGCCGCCCCTGTTCGACGCGCCGGCGCACCGCCGGATAGGTGAGCAGGTTCTCCAGCTGCTGGACCACATTGGCCTGTGCGAGGCGGCGCATCGCCTCGGGAGCGGGCTCGCAGTGCGCGGTGCCGAGGTCGGCCCGAGCCACGCTGGTGCCGCCGTGGGCCAGCCAGCGCCCCAGTTGCCCCAGCTCGGAGTCGGGTTCGTCGGCACCTTCGAGCAGCGCCTTCATCGCGCCGCAGTGGGAGTGCCCGCACACCACGACCGAAGGCACCTCCAGCACGGTGACCGCGTATTCGACGGCGGCGCCAACGGAGTCGTCGCCGGATCCGCCGCCGCACTGCGGTACGAGGTTGCCGATATTGCGCAGGGTGAACAGGTCGCCCGGGCCGCTGGCGGTGATGAGGTTGGGCACCACCCGGGAGTCGGCGCAGGTGATGAACAGCGCCTTGGGTTGCTGGCGGTGGGCGAGCCGGCTCATCAGGGCCCGCATCCGCCCGGCCGTGCTGGCGTGGTACTCCCGCGCGCCGGTGAGCAGCAGGCCCGAGGGCGCGGCCGCGGGGTCGAACCTGCCGCGCATGCCCCAAGGGGCCCACGACCGTGCCAAGCCGCCGGGTGCGGTCTTGGCGACGGGCGGGGTCTGCCCGGTGCGCTGTTCGTACCAGTTCTCGTGCACCTCGTCGATATCGACGCTGCCGCCGGTGCGTTCGTGGTCCAAGCGCCAGGCGTGGATCGACTCGAAGGCGGCGTGGTCCATGAAGTCCACGTGCAGGTCCAGGTCGACGTGGGCTCCGCTGGGCACGGTCCGCAGTACATGGGCGACGCGCGGCACGCCCAGGAAGGTCAGCGAACCGTTGACGACGATGTGCCACCGGCCCTGGCGCTCCTCGGTGAGCACGCTCACCCGGGTCAGCCTGCGCAGGGAGACCAGCAGTGACAGCGCGAATCCGATGACGACGCCCTCAAGCAGCCCGAAGACCACCACCGCCAGCAGCGCCGCCAGGTAGATGCCGGCCTCGCGGTGGCGCCGGAGATCGCGCAGGTGGGCGAGGTTGACCATCTGCAGGCCGATGACCACCAGCAGCCCGGCCAGGGCGGCCAGCGGGATCAGCTCGACTGCGTGTGCGAACAGGGCGATGAACACCAGGATCCACACACCGTGCAGCAAGGCCGCCAGGGGGGTCCGCCCCCCGGCGCGGGCATTGGTGGTGCTGCGCACGATCACCCCGGCGACCGGCAGGCCCCCGAGGGCACCGCTGGCGGTGTTGGCGGCGCCCTGGCCGATCAGTTCGCGGTTGAGGTTGGCCCGCGGGCCGTCGTGCATGCGGTCGGTGGCGATGGCGCACAGCAGCGACTCCACACTGGCCACCAGTGCGACCGCCACCACGCCGAGGGCGACGCCGTGGTAGTCGCCCACTGCGGGCAGCAGCGGGCCGTTCCAGGCGGCTCCCAAGGACTCGGGCAGGTCCACTCGCTCGACCTGCCAGCCGGCGAGGGCGGCGACGGCCGTGGCGCCGGTGACGGCGATCAGTGCCGCCGGCAGCCGGCGGATGCGGCGCAGCCCCGGCAGCCGCGGCCACACCACGAGCACGGCGATGGTCAGTACGCCGACCGCCACGGCCGGCGTGTGGTTGTCGAGCAGTTGCCGCGGCAGTTCGGTGATGTTGGCCAGCGCCGAGCTCTGGGGTTCGCCGCCGAGGAGTACGTGCAGCTGCGCCAGGGCGATGGTGACGCCGACCCCGGCCAGCATGCCGTGGATGACGGCCGGCGAGACGGCGAGCGCCGCCCGCGCGATGCGGAAGGCGCCCAGGGCGATCTGCACCAGGCCGGCCAGCAGGGTGATAAGGCAGGTGACGCGCCAACCGTAGGCGGTGACCAGGTCGGCGACGATGATGGTGAGCCCGGCGGCGGGCCCGCTGACCTGTACCGCCGAGCCGCCGGCGAGCGCGGCGACGATACCGCCGACGACGGCGGCGATGATTCCCGCGATCAGCGGGGCTCCCGAGGCCACGGCGATGCCCAGCGACAGCGGCACGGCCACGAGGAAGACCACGAGTGAGGCGGCGAAGTCGCCGGGGACGTTGCTCAGTAAAGGCAGGGAGCGGATGCGGGAAAGCGGCCCGGCGGCCTGCTCTCCGGGCGGGGTCGGTGGTCCCTGGGCGTCGTGACGCATGTATACCCCCGGTGGGTGCTAACGAAATGGCGCTCTTGGGGACACGGCCTCGCGGCGGGCTAGCGGGCGAAGGAGCCCATGACCCAACGAACCTCGTCCGTAACCAAAGGTAGCCAATCGCGTGCGCTCCGGAGGCGGGTTCGGCGTGACATTGGTAACCATTGTCGAAATTTGCGGTGGATCGTGCGCAGACAACGGGCCGGAGGCACCGAAACCGAAAGCCGCGAGCACGGACGCCGTGCTCGCCTGCAGTACTCGCCCGCCGGCCAGGCCGGGCCGGCGGACGGGGCGAGCGGGAACCCTGCATCTGCGTACCGGACGGGGGCGCGGCATCTCGTCCAGCGGCGCAAAAAGGGCGGGGCGCGATTTCGCGCACCCCGCCCTCGCCTGCCGTAGCGACCTAGCGGAACCGCCCGTCGCCGTAGCCGTAGCCGCCCGGGCCGTAGGGCGGCGGCTGGTTCTCCGGATCCTGCTGATCGGGGTTGGCACCGTAGGGCGGCCATTCACCCGGAGCCGGGTCGTAGCCCGCCGGTCCCGCCGGCGGGTAGCCGCCGCCGTACTGGTCCATCCCCGGCGGGTAGTCGCCGAGCACATCGGCGTAACCGGAGTACGGCTGGGGCCCGCGCGGAGCGTACTGCGAGGGCCCGCCGAGCCCCGAGTAGCCCTCCTGCGGTCCCGGGCCGGGGCCGGCCGGGGGCGGCGGAGCGCCGTAGAGCCCGTTGTCGTAGGGGTCGGGGCCGCCGGGTCCGGGGCCGAAGGAGGCGGGCGGCTCGTATGCGTTCCGCGGCGCCATGCTCGGTTGTTCACCGGTGCCGCCGCCCCACGGCGGCGCGGCCTGTTCCCACGGGGCGCCGCCCTGCCGGGCACCGTAGCCGTAGCCCGGATCGGCGCCGCCAGGGGCGGCTCCCGGAGGAACCGGCCCGCCCGGGCCCCCTGGCTGGGCGCCCTGGGCACCGGGCTGCGGGGCCCCGTATGGGCTGTTTTCGTAGGGGTCGCGGGCGAACTGGCCTGTGCCGTAGGGCGGCGGCGTGTCGAATCCGCCCGCCGGCGCCGGACCGGGACCGCCCTGGCCACCTGGTCCACCCGGGCCACCCGGTCCGCCCGGGCTGTTGGGCCCGCTCGGTCCGCCTGCGCCGACCGGATCGGTGGGACCGGGGCGGGGCTGGGGCTCGCCGGGGTAGGTCGGCGGCGTATTCGGCCGCTGGTGCGAGCCGGTGTCCAGGCTCGACCAGATCGGCGATCCGGATCCGGGGCTCGGCGCGGTGGAGGGCGCGAACCCGGGGTCGGTGAGGGGGTCGCCGCCGCCCGGCCCGCCGCGCGCTCCGGTGTCGTTGGAATCGCGGATGGGACGGCTGTAGGAACCGGTGTCGTAGGGCGAACCGGTGCCAGGGTCGTAGGCGGGCCGGTTGTGCGAGCCGGTGTCGTAGGACGAGGGCACCGGCGGAGCCTCGTAGCCGGGGCGGCTGTGGTTCCCGGTGTCGTAGGCCGAGCGGCCGATGGGGCCGGAATCGTAGGTCGGCCGGTTGAGGGAGCCGGTGTCGTAGGCCGAGGAGTCCGCCTGCGGTGCCCCGCTGTAGCCCGCCGGGCCGGGGCGGCTGTGGGAGCCGGTGTCGTAGGCGGAACGGTCGATGGGGCCCGAATCGTAGGTGGGGGTCTCGAAGGACCCCGTGCCGTAGGACCCCGTGCCGTAGGACCCGGTGTTGTAGGAGCCCGTGCTGTACGACCCGGTGTTGTGCGGGCCCGAGTCGTAGCCGGACGGTGCGCCGGGGGAGGCGGCGCCCGCATAGCCGGGACCTTGGGGCCGCGTGTGGCTGCCCGTGTCGTAGGCCGGGCGGTCGGCGGGCACCGGACCGGAATCGAAAGAGCCCGTGCTGTAGGACCCGGTGCTGTACGAACCGGTGTCGAAGGAGCCGGTGCTGTGCGAGCCCGTGTCGTAGGCGGAGGGCGCGGCCGGACCCGGTGCGCTGCGGCTCAGCGGGGAGGGACCGCTGAGCGGGTCGGCTGCATACGAGCCGGGCTCGGATGCAGCGGGACCGGATGGCTCGGCGCCGCCCAACGGAGCCTGCTGCCCCGGCTGCCCTTGCCGGCCCGGCTGCGCAAGCGGGTCGGTGGAAGCGCCCGGAGCCCAGGGCCGGGCCGGAGAGGCGGGCTGGGCGGGCTCGGGAGCGGGAGCGGGAGCGTCCAGCGGATCGCGCGGGTCGGCGGCCCGCCGACGCCCGGGAGCGGGCTGCTCGGCAGCCTGCTCTGCGGGGCGGTCGGGGGCGGGCGGCGGCCCGGCCGGGTCCTTGGCCGGTGCGGAGCCCTGGCCCAGACTCGCCAGCATGCGCAGTCCGGAGGTATCGGTGGTACCGCCCTGGCCTTGGGGCGCAGGGGTTTCGGCGGCGCTGTCGCGGCCGCCCCGGTCGCGTGCGCTGTCGCCGGCGCCCAGAGCGCGCCGGGAACCGGTGTCGGCCGAGCGCGGCGGAGCGGGGGGAGGGGCGGTGTCGGGGGCGCCGCGGTCCGGATCGTCGTCATCGGCGACGGCGGCCATCGCGGCGGTCGACTCCGCGCGGGTGTCGCGCCGTCCGGAATTGGAACCGTAGCCGGAGCCGGAGCCGGAGAATGGGCGCTCTTCGTCGTCGAACTCGGGGTCGTCGCCGGAGAGGCTGGACCAGAAGTCGTTGCCGGCGAGGTCGTCGTCGGCATCGTCGTCACGGGCCGGCGAGCGGCCGCGGCGGGAGCGCGAGCGCCCCGGCGCGGAAGAGGCCCGCGGACGGCGTTCGCGGCCGCGCGAGCGCGGCTCGGGGTCGTCGTCGGCGGGTTCCTCGCCGTCGTCGTAGTCGTCCGCGTAGTCGTCATCGTCGTAGCCGTCGTCGGCGTTGCCGGCGTTGAGCGCCCGCATGCCGAGCAGGATCAGCAACAGGACGGCGAGGACCACAATGACGGCGATGATCGCGATTAGCGCAATGGACATGGTGATTGCACCACCCTTGGGCCCGCGGCCTGGTAGACGTCAGAGCTGCCACCGGCGGGGGCGAGGGTTTCGGCCGGTGTGGATACGCCCGGAGCGAGTGATCGATACGGCGCCGCCGGAGAGCCGGGACACGTGCCCCGGCGGGCTCGGGGGACCGCGGCCCGTTGGGGGACCCCCGTTGTATGGGGACGCGCGGCGCGGCGCGCGGGATACCCGAAGGCATCCGCGGCCCTGGAGCCGAGCGCGGTTCCCGGGATGGCGGCCGAGTCCGGGACCTTGCGGCGGCGCCGGTTGCCACGCTCACACGATTCGGTCATGAGGTAATCAACGGGGGGCACGGACCCACTTTATGCATAGATGCGGCATGAGTGCAGAGGGCGACGAGGCTTACGCAAGTGCGCACAGGACAGGCACTGGCGTCAAATGTCTGGAATGTAGGTTTTGTCGTTGGTGGCGCCGTGGGCGATTTCACTACCCGTTGGTAACCATAAGGGAGCCGCGTGCCACCGCACGGTCGGCTATCGCGCCCAGCGACTCGTCCAGCGGGGCGTCGTCGGCCAACTCCACCTCGCTGTCGAGAGCATAGAGCGTGAACCGGATCTCGTCCGCGCCGTCGGACTTGTGGCAGGGCGGGTTGTAGGAGGCCCCGCCGGTGCTGTTGCGCCCCTGCTCGCCCGGCTGGGGCACGGTGTTCTGCCGCAGCTCGGCGGTCTGTGGGTCGAGGCCGTAAAGCACCCAGAAGACCGTCGCCTCCTCGGGCGCGTCGACCACCAGCGCCAACGATTCGGTGATATCGCCATCGGGCAGCCCCGACCACTGCAAAGTGGGTGAAACCCCCTCGCCGCGGCAGGTATAGCGCTTCGGGATCTGCCCGTCGGCCTGCATCATCGTGCTCGTCAGGTTGATCTCGTCGCTGATTTCGGCCTCGGTGCCCGAGGCCAGGTTCCCGCAGCCCGCAGTCGCGGTCGCGACGAGCACGGCGCCGGCGGCGGCGGCGAGCCGCGTCCCCGCGCGGCGCGATCGGGGCTGACGGAGTTCGACCGAGAACATGGGGCTCCTGCGAAACGGATGCGGCGGGACTTGTCACGTGCCGGGATGCCCGCGGCGGGCGCGGAACATGCGGTGCGCCGGCCGCGCGGCACGGCGTACTCCGAACCATACTGCGGACGGCGCGGAGATGGGTTCGCCCACCGCCCCGTGCTTTCGTCCCGGCTCGCTCCGGTGCCCCGCCCGGCACTGCCCCGGCCTGCGCCGCGGCCGCAGATGCCGATGCAGCCGCCGTTGCGGCGCCCTCGCCGGCACCTGGAGCCGGGCGCGGCAGGTGCCGCTGCGCCCCCGGGAGAAAAGGACGTTTTACCGGGAAAGAGGAAAACCCGTTGAACCGGCGTTGCCCGCATCGGCAATCATGGGGCCGTGCGGTTCTCCATCCTCGGTCCACTGGCGGTGCACAGCGCCGACGGCGCGGTACTGCCCATCGGCGGTACCCGCCTGCGCCGCCTACTCGTGCTGCTGCTGCTCACGCCCAGCCGCACCGTTGGCAGCACGCGGCTGATCAGGGGCATCTGGGCCGACGAGCCCGAGCCCGACAGCGCGGGCAACGCACTGCAGGCGCTGGCCTCGCGGCTGCGCCGCGCGCTGGGCGACTCCGTGCCGCTGCACGGCGACTCGACCGGCTACCGGCTGGAGGCCGATCCGGGCAGTGTCGACATGCACCGCTTCGAGCAGTTGGTCCGCGACGGGCGCGGCGCCCGCGACCGGGGCCGCCCGGCGGACGCCGAAGCGCTGCTCGGCCAGGCGTTGGAATTGTGGCGCGGTCCGGCACTGGCCGACCTGGCCGGCCCCGGCGGCGCAGGCGACGTCGCCGCCCGCCTGGCCGAGTCCTACCGCAGCGTCCAACTGGAGCGCCTGTCCCTTGGCCTCGACCTCGGCGGCGGCGCGGACGTGCTGCCCGACATCGAGGCGCTGGCCGCCCGCGAGCCCCGCGACGAGCGTCCGGTCGAGCTGCTCATCCGCGCGCTGTCGGCATCGGGGCGCCAGGCCGAAGCGCTGGCCGCCTACGACCGGCTGCGCCGCGGGCTGGCCGAGGACCTCGGCATCGACCCCTCCGATCACCTGCAGCAACTGCACCTGCAGGTGCTGCGCGGCGAGCTCCAGGCCGAGCCGCCCCGGCCGGCCCAACCGCCCGAGCCGGCCCGGCCGCCGGACCCCGCTGCGCCGCCGCGCCCCGTCAAGCGCCTCCCGCACACCCTGACCAGCTTCATCGCGCGCGAGGACGAGGTCGACCGGGCCGGCGCCCTACTGGCCGCCGAACGCCTGGTCACCCTGATCGGTCCCGGCGGTGCGGGCAAGACCCGGCTGTCCATCGAGGCCGGCTCCCGGTTCGTCGAGGAACACCCGGGGCTGGCCGAGGGCGGGGCGTGGTTCGTCGAGCTCGGGCCGCTGCGCGCGGGCGCCGACATCCCGCACGCGCTGCTGTCCGCGCTCAACCTGGGCGAGACCACGGGGATGTCGCTGTCCTCGGGCGCGCCCGCCAACACCGGCAACATCTTCGACCGCATCATCGAGTTCCTCGGCGATCACAACATTCTGATCATCCTGGACAACTGCGAACACCTGGTCGCCGAGACCGCGCAGGCCGCCGAGCGGCTGCTGGCGCAATGCCCGCGTCTGCGCCTGCTGGCCACCAGCCGCGAGCCCCTGGGCATCGCGGGCGAGCGGCTGCTGGGCGTCCCGTCACTGGCCCTGCCGCCCGAGGGCACCACCGCTGAAGACGCCGAGGGCCATGCCTCGGTGCGGCTGTTCGCCGAACGTGCCCGCGCGGTCGTCCCCGCATTCACCGTGGCCGAGCACAACGTCGAACACGTGGTCCGGATCTGCCGCGAGCTCGACGGCATGCCGCTGGCCCTGGAACTGGCCGCGGCCCGGCTGCGCGCCATTCCGGTCGCACATCTGGCATCCCGGCTCTTCGACCGGTTCCGGCTGCTCACCAACGGCAACCGGTTCGCGCTGCCCCAGCACCAGACCCTGCAGGCCGTGGTCGACTGGAGCTGGGAGCTGCTCGACGATCCCGAGCAGGCGCTGCTGCGCCGACTGTCCGTCTTCGCCGGCGGCGCCACCCTCGACGCGGTCGAGCACGTGTGTTCGGCGGCCTTCGACGACACCGGCCGCGACATCTGGGCGGTGCTGTTCGCCCTGGTCGACAAGTCCCTGGTCACCGTCGACGTCGCCGAGGACGACGACACCGAACCCCGCTACCGGATGCTGGAGACCGTACGGGCCTACGGCGCCCAGCGCCTGGCCGAAAGCGGCGAGGAACCCGCCGCGCGGCGCGCCCACGCCGGATACACCCTGCGGCTGTGGAGCAGCGCCGACCCCCATCTGCGGCGCTCGGAGCAGCTCGCGTGGCTGGCCACGCTGCGCCGCGAGCACGACAACCTCACCGCGGCACTGCGCTGGGCCGTCGACGAACGCGACGTCGAACTCGCCCTCGACCTGATGTACGTCTCCAGCTGGTATTGGCAGATGGCCAACTCTTGGTCGGACCTGGTGCGCTGGTGCGGCGAGATCCTGCGCGAGACCGGCGGGCGCCCGCCCCCGGGCCGCACTGTCGCCTATTGCCACTGCCTGGCCATCCACGCGCTGGGCGACGACTCCGCAAGGCGAGGGACCTCCGCCAAGGAGCTGCTGCGTGCCGAGGAACTGCTCGCCGAATCGGGTTTGGCGCCCGAGGAGTATCCGGGCCTGATCCTGACCGTCATGCTGCTGGGCGTGCTCGGCCACACGCCCGAAGAGCGCATCGGGCGCCTGGACCGGGTCGCCGAGGACAGCGACGACCCCTGGATGCGCGCCGCGGCCCAACTCTTCGGCGGCATGCTGGGCGCGCACTCCGGTCGGGGCGCTGAGGGGCGCGTCCGCGTCCTCGCCGCTCTGGAGCGGTTCCGCGCCATCGGCGACCGCTGGGGGACCGCTCACGCGATGACCGTGGCCGCCGGCCTCTACCACCTCAGCGACCTCGGCATTGAGCTGGAGCTGCTGACCGAGGGCGGCAGGCTGGCCGAGGAGATCGGGCTCAGCGGCCTGCGCGCCACCTTCAAAGCCCGCGCGGCCGTGAACCTGTCGGCGAACGGGAACATCGAACGGAGCCGCCGCGAACTTGCAGAGGCCCGCGCCCTGGCCGCCGACAGCGGCACCAAGGTGTTCTGCCGGGTGGCCGAAGCCGACGTCGAGCGGGCCGCGGGCAACCACGCTGCCGCGCACGATGCCGCAGTGGCCATCGCCACCGAGATCCACGCGATGACCGGGGTCATGCGCACCCAGCTCGAACCCTTCTGGCTGGCGTTGTGCAGCCGGACGGCGATGGCCGTCGGCGACCGCGCCGCCGCGCTGGGTTCAGCGGCGGCCGCCTGGCGGATGCTGACTCCCGAGATCGGTGGCATGCCCGGCGCCGATGTGTTCGAGCAGCTTGCCGAGGTGCTGTACACCGACTGGCCGGAGCGCGCCGCGATGCTGCTGGGCTGCGCCGAGGCGGTCCGCGGGCTGGCCAACACCGCTGACCCCGCGGTCGCGCGGATCCGCGCGCACGGCCGCGAGAACCTGGGCGAGGCCCGGTTCGAGCGCGCCTTCGCAGCCGGGGCCGAAACCGGCCGGGCCGAGGTCGGCAGGTGGGTGGACGCCTGGCTGGCGGACTGGTGACAACGGGGCCGGATCCAGCCCCGCCCGGTAGGCCTCGGGCAGCCCGGCAACCCGGCACTCCGAACAACCATCCGGGACGGATTCCCGCACATCCTGCGATCCCGGTGCCGCCGCGGCCGCCGCGGCCGCCGCGGCGCTGCCCGCCGCGCAGCGACCCCGATCGGGCGGCACCGGGGACAGGGAACCCGCAATACCTCAGCCGAAGACGCCGCGCCGCTGCAGCATCGACTCAACGGTTTCGGCGAGCACGGGCGCCCAGTCGCCGCCTTGGGCGGCCTCGTTGTGGCCCACGCGGAAGCGGGCAAAGCGGTCCTGGCTCTCGGTGAACAGGCCGCCGCGCTTGTCGACCTCGATCACCACTTCGGCGCCCTCGGGGTCGGCGACGAAGGACAGTTCCATCTCGTTGATCCGGCCGGCGAACTGCGGCGCCGCGCGGTACTCCAGCTCCTGGTACATGGGGAACTCCTGGCGGGTGCCACGCAGGTAGCCCTGCTCGACGTCGGTCTTGAGCAGCTGGAACCCGAGCCGCGACACCGCCTCCAGCACCTTGTCCTGCGCCGGCAGCGGGTGGATCCGCACCGGGTCGAGGTCGCCCTTGTCCGGAGCGCCGCCGATCACAACGTCGGTGCTCAGCCCCAGCACGGCGTTGGGTAGCGGCCACCCGCCCGCATCGGTCAGCGGGCTCTGCCAGGAGACCGGGTAGCTGAACGGGATGCGCTTGTGCTCGCCGGGGCTGAGGCGGAAGGGGCCGGTGATGGCGACACGGGAGAACTCCCGCGTGGTCACGGCCTCGCTATCGCCCGCCTCGACCTCGACCCGGGCGGCCAGCGAGATCGCGATCTCGTCGATATCGGCCTCGGTCTCGCCGCCGACCAGGTCGACGTAGCCCTCCAGTTGCCGGCCCGGCCGCGAGTGGGGGTCGGGGACGACCGTGTCGATGCTCGGGCCGCCGATACCGAATGCGGCCAGAATTCGCTTAATGCCCATGGGAACCTTCCGGGGTTGAGGGAGGAGCCGCCGCCGCACGGCGGAACCGCGCTGCGTTTGCACCGCGACGGCTTCGACGTACTGCGGCGGCGGGTAGTTCCCGGTAACTCCGGACGGGCCCCGGCAGCGGGTGAACCTAAGCGCGGCGCCGGTAGGCCCGGGTGGCCAGGGGGAAGAACACCGCGGTGATCACCACGGTCCACACCAGAACCCACAGCAGCGAGCCGTCGGCCGGCTTGGCCTCCAGCAGGTCGCGCATGGCATTGATGACGTGGGTGACCGGGTTGATCTCGGCGAACGTCTGCATGAACCCCGGCATCTGATCGGTGGGCACAAACGCCGAGCTGCCGAAGGTCAACGGGAACATCCACACCGACCCGAAGATGTTCACCGCCATCGGCGTGCGCAGCAGCATCCCCATGAACGCCGACAACCAGCACAGCGCGAACGCAAAGGCCATGACCACGGCCGTGGCCGCCAGCAGGCCGAACAGCCCGCCCTCGGGGCGGTAGCCGATGACCACCGCCACCAGGATCACCATGACGACGGTGAGCAGGTAGCGCACCAGGTCGCCGAGGATGGCGCCGATCAGTGGCGCCGAGCGCGCGATGGGCAGCGCCCGGAACCGGTCGAAGATGCCCTTTTCGATATCGGTGTTGAGCGCCACGCCGGTACCGATGGTGGCGAAGATGACCGACTGGGCGATGATGCCCGGCGTGATGTGGTCGCGATAGGCCTGCCAGTCGCCCATCATCGCCTCGCCGAAGACGAACACGAACAGGGCGACGAACATCAGCGGCATGAACGTCAGCCCGAGGATCTCCTCGGGGTTGCGCTTGATTTTCAGCAGGCTGCGCCAGGTCAGCAGGCCGCCGTGCTGCACGGTCGACAGCGGCGTGATCCGCTCGGTGATAGCGGGAGCGGCGGAGCCGCTGCCGGCCGGCTCCGCCGTTTCCACGGTGCTCATGCGTGTGTCCTCTCGGTCTCCGCGGCGCCGGCGGTCTCTTCGGCGGGGGCGGTCTCGGCGGTGTGCCCGGTCAGGGCCAGGAAGACCTCGTCCAGGCTCGGCCTGCGCAGGGTCAGCTCGGCCACGGCGATGCCTGCGTCGTCCAGGCGGCGCACGACCTCGGGCATGACGGCGGTATCGGTGACCGAGGCGTTGGCGGCTCCCTCGCCGGAACGGACCTCCGATCCGGTGACGGCCTCGACGATGCCGCTGACCTGCTGCAGGCCGGCCGGATCGGCCGGGCGCACCTGCAGCACCTGGGTGCCCGCACGCGCCTTGAGCTCATCGGGGGTTCCCCTGCTGATGACCTCGCCCCGGTCCAGCACCATGATGTCGTCGGCGAGCTGGTCGGCTTCCTCGAGGTACTGGGTGGTCAGCAGCACCGTCACCCCGTCGTGCACCAGGTTGCGCACCACCTCCCACAGCTCGTTGCGGCTGTGGGGGTCGAGCCCGGTGGTGGGCTCGTCGAGGTAGAGCAGCGCCGGCCGGCCCACCAGGCTGGCGGCGAGGTCCAGACGCCGCCGCATGCCCCCGGAGTAGGTCTTGACCGCGCGGTCGGCGGCGAAGCTCAGGGCGAAGTGCTCCAAGAGTTCGGCCGTGCGGGTGCGCGCCGCCGGGCGCGAGAAGCCCAGCAGCCGCGCGATGAGCACGAGGTTCTGCGTGCCGCTCAGGTCCTCGTCGACCGCTGCGTATTGCCCGGTGAGGCCGATTTGGCGGCGGACCAGGTGCGGTTCGCGGACGACGTCGTGGCCGCTGACGGTGGCATGCCCGGCATCGGGCTGCAGCAGAGTCGACAGGATCCGCACGGTCGTGGTCTTACCGGAGCCGTTGGGCCCCAGCACGCCCAGCACCGCGCCGGTGCGTGCGGTGAGATCGACCCCGCCGAGGGCGGTCTGCCCCTTGAACCTCTTGACCAGACCCTCCGCTCGGATGGCGTCAGTCATTGTTCCTCCCCATGTGCGTTCATCCCCTCAGTCTCCGGAGCGGTACTGACAAACCGCTGATAACCGGCCCCCCGGCACCTGACATGCGGCCGACAAGGCGGCACCCGCGGCCGCTCCGGGCAGCGACCCCGCAGGTGCAACACCGCGGCCGCCCCGACGGTTCCCGGCACGCCCGCAATGGCGCGAACCGGACAATGCCCGCCGTCTAGACTCAACCCGTGGCCACGATGACGCGTTTGAGACCTCCGACACACCGTGTTTCGCCGAGATCGGTGCGGATGTGGACCCTGCAGGCGGTGATCGGATCGGCGATCCTGCTGGCGCTGCTCTGCGCCGCGGTGTGGGGGCTGCGCCTGGCATCGTGGGAGTGGGTGCCCGACCCGCTGCTGAGCAACGCCTGGTGGCTGCCAGGGCTTTTCGCCGTCTACGCCGCCGCCCGCGCGGCGATCATGCCCAGGTGGCGCTACCGCGTGCACCGCTGGGAGATCACCGCCGACGTGGTCTACACCCGCAGCGGCTGGTTCAGCCGCCAGTGGCAACTGGTTCCGGTCAGTCGGATCCAGACGGTCGACCACCGCCAAGGATGGATGGAGCGGCTGTTCCGCGTCGCCACGCTGGAGGTGCAGACCGCCTCGCACGCCGGATCCTCCACCATCGAAGGACTCGACGCCGCCGACGCCCGGCGGATCTCCGAGGAATTGGCCGAGCGCGCCGCCGAACTGCGCAACGACGCCACCTGACCTGAGCCGTTGGCGCCTGCCCGCCCCGCGGGTACCGCCCGCCGGCGCAGGCCCGACCAAGGAGACCGATGAGCGAGAACGTCCCGCCCGCGGGCGAGGGGACCGGCCCCGACGGCGCAAACCCCGCCGACCCCGGCGGCGACCCCGGCGGCACGGCGCCCGACCCGCACAGCCGGGACACCGGGGAGACCCCGCAGCGCCCCGCCGCCGATAGCGAGTTCGGGCCGTCCGAAACCGAGCCCGAGTACCGCCTCAGCGCGTTGACCCTGGTCACCGCGCCCATCAACTACCTGCGCAACTTCCTCGTGCCCATCGTGGCCGCGCTGATCGCCGGCACCTACAGCTTCAACCCGTGGATGCTGGGCGGAGCCGGCGGCGCACTCGTGCTGATGGTCGCCAGCGGGCTGGTCACCTGGCGCACGTTCCGCTACCAGGTCGGCGCCGAACGCCTGGAGATCCGCCGGGGCCTGATCAACCGCTCGCGGCGGTCCATTCCGCTGGAGCGCATCCGCGGCGTCGACATCACCTCGAACCTGCTCCACCGCATGCTGGGCCTGGCCGTCGTCAAGATCGACGCCGCCGCCGGGGGCGGGGACAGCGAGGAGGGCAAGCTCGACGCGGTGACCGCGGCCGAGGCCGACCGGCTGCGCCGGGTCCTGCTGCGGCGGCGCGCCTACCTGCGCGGCGACGAACCCGGAGCCGAGGGCGCCGCCCGCGGTGCGGCCGCCGGGGAGGACCCGGCGGCGGCGCGGTCCGGCCCTGAACCGCCCGGCGCCGACTCCGAGACCGCCGGCGAGGTGTACTTCACCATGCCGCCGAGCTGGTACTTCTACGCCGTGCTGAGCCTGGGCTACCTGCTGACGCCGTTCGTGGCCCTGGCCACGCTGATCGGATTCCTCGGCCAGGGAATGGGCCGGGCCGCGGGATCGCGCGCCGGCGACCTGGCCTTCCAGGTCTACGAATGGGCCACCGGGACCGCGGTGTCCCTGCTCGTCGTGGCGGGGTTGGCACTTGCGTTCGTGCTGCTGCTGGCCATGCCGCTGTTCGCGGTGGCCTCCTACACCGTCACGCATTGGCGCTTCACCTTGCGCCGGCGCGGCGACGCGCTGGTCGCCGAGCGCGGGCTGTTCACCCGGCAGAGCGTGACCTTGGAGACACGGCGCATCCGCGGCCACGAACTGACCGACAACCCGCTGGAGCGGACCCGCTCGGCGGTGCGCCTGCGCGCCATCGTCACCGGACTGGGCCAGACGGCGACACGGGCGATGCTGATGCCCACGGGCCCGCGCCGGCAGGTCGAGGACGTGGTGGAGCGGGCGCTGGTCCCCTTCCGCGGCACGCTCGCCGGCCACCCGCGCGCGGCACTGGGGCGGCGGCTGTTCCGTGCGGTGGGACCGTTTGCGGCGGCCGCGGCGGCCGCTGCCTTCTTCGCGCCGGTGTGGGTGGCGGTCGTGCTGGCGCTGTTGGCGGTGCTGGGCGTGCCGCTGGGGATCGACCGCTACCGGGCGCTGGGCCACGGCTACGACGGCCGCCAGGTGAGTGTGCGGTCGGGTTCGCTGCGGCGGGTGCAGGCCGTGGTGGAGCGCGACGCCGTCATCGGTTGGAACTGGCGGCAGACGCTGTTCCAGCGCCGAGCGGCGCTGGCCGACCTGGAGCTGTCGGTGGGGGCCGGTGGCGGCGGTTACTCCGCGATCGACGCCGGGTTCGGCGATTCGGTGGACTTCGCCTGCAGCGTGACCCCTGCGATGGTGCGCCCGTTCCTCGAACCCGCGGCACCCGCCGATCGCGCGGGATCCGCCGGTGCCGCCCCCGCGGCTCCGGCGGCGTCCGGTGAGGCGGCCGAGGCCGGAGCGGGCGGCGGCGGGACCGCAGACGGCGGCGCCGGCCCGGCCGGGCGAGAGGGCGAAGGCGACCGTGCACCGGGCGGTGAAGGCGGGGAGCTGCCGAGCTGACCGGCGGTGTCCCCGGTACGCACCGGAGGACCGGACGAGCGGAGGCCGGGGCGGGGACTGATCGGCGTATCCGCGCCGCCCGTGGCGGCTGCAAATACATCTGCGGGCGGGGCGCCGCCGGCGCCCCGCCCGCAGGCGGCGGATCGAAAGAGCGGACCGCGGCCGGCCCGGTGGCCCGGTCAGTCGGTCTTTTTGGAGCCGAACATGATCTCGTCCCAGGACGGTACCGAGGCGCGGCGGCCGCGGCTCTTGCGCCGGGGCGCGGATTCGCCGGTCGCTCCTCCTGCGGCGCTGCCGGTGCCGGTGCCGGTTCCCGCGGCGGCTGCCGAGACCGGCGGCTCCTGGCGGCGGGCGGCGGTGTGGTCCTGGCGTTCGGGCTGCTGTTCGGGCGCGTGGGGCGCCGGGGTCTGCTGCTGGGCGGCGGGAGGCTCGGGCGTCTGCTGCACACCGGTGCGTCCCACAGCGGGGCGCTCGGGGCGCTCGGGAGCCTCGGCGGTGCCGGCCTGCGCCGCAGGTGCCGCGGGCTCGGGCGCCGGCGCGGGGTCCTCGCGCCGGCGCGGAGCGCTGCCGGGAGTGTCGCGGGCCGCCGGCGCAGTGCGGTCGGGCGTGATGCGGGTGCGTGAGGGCCGTGCGGGGCGTTCCGGGCGTTCGGGCTGCACCGGCGGTTCCGGCGGCCGGGTGTTGCGGGGCGGGTCGTTGCGCGGCGGTTCGGCCGCAGCGCTGGATCGGGCCGGTTCCGGCCGTGCGGGTTCGGGCCGTGCGGGTTCCGGACGCGCGGATTCGGGCCGCACGGGTTCGGGGGGCCGCGCGGGTTCGGGCGCAGGGCCCGGACCCTGGCGCCGCGGGATGAAAGGGGTGACGTTCGCGCTGCCCGGCCCGAGGTCCAGCGGCTCGTCGGTATCGGGGGTGAGGAAGCGCACGGCTTCGTCGTCGGCCGGTGTGACCGATCGCCGCCGGGGCTCGTAGACCCAGTGGGCCACGCGTTCCTCGCCGGCCGCGAGGAAGAGCAGCCGGAGCTGCCAGGTGCCGTCTTCGCGCTTCCAGGAGTCCCAGGCGGCGTCGCCGGTTTCAAGCTGGTGGGCGCCGATGCGTTCGGTCACCAGGTCGCCCAGGACGGGACCGGGAGCGGACTCGCCCTGGCGCCGGACCGAGGCCCGCTGCGCCTGCTGGGCCACGTACTCGCGCTCCTGGAGTACGGGGCTTTCGAACCAGCGGACACGCTCGATGGGGATCCCGGAGATTTCCGCGATCGCCTCGGCTGTTTCACCGGAGCGGATCCGGGCCTGGATTTCCTTGGGGCGCAACGGATTCTCCACTTCGATCTCGTACTGGCCGAGCCGGGAGAACTGTCCGCGCACGGCAGCGCGGAGCCGGTCGTCAACGGGCAGCATGAAACGGGTCCCACGGCCGGCACTCGCCAATACCAGGTAAGTGCCGTCCTCGCTGACGGCGACGAGGCGAAGCTCTTGCATCGCCCTCCCTTTCGCGTCCCGTCGAGGGTGGGTCCTCGGCCATCCCCCACGATCCCAGTCTCATCGGCATCTGTGTGTTCGGCCAATACCGCGCCCGGCATGTCCGAACTGCGTGGCCCTCCGGCGCGGCGGTGAGACCGCCCGTCGAGCGTCGTCGTGCTCCCGGATGCCATCTTGGCACGCTGCAGGCGAACCGGGTCCTCCGCGTGGCGAGCGTTCCTCGGACGCCGCCGTGTCCGTCGCCCCTTCGGCGATGGTATCCCGAGCAGTCCAGACCGGGCCGGTCTGCCCGGGTCATCGGCCCGTTCCACGGGGTTCGCGGCAATACGCGCAATGCGCGGAGAAAGCAACCGGACATGCCGGGCGTCGGAATAAAGTGATCAATCCGGTATGCGGGTGTTTTCGGGGCCGCTGTGGAAGATAGGGGGCTGCTGTGGCGGTTGTTCGGTTGTGTCCGGGGGAGTGGGGGGCGGTGCGACCGGCGCGCCGCCGCACCCGTCCGCTCTGCGCACCCGCCCCGGCAACGGTCCGACCGGGGCTGTGCGGCCGAAGAGGGGGAAGATGACCGAAGAGGGCGACGGCGGCCGCCGCAAGCGCATCGACCTGAACGTCTCCCAACTCGTCGGGGGCGGTGCGGCCACGATGGCCGCCGCCACGGCGGCCTCCTACATGGGCGTCTACGGCACCGTCATCGGCGCCGCCGTCATGAGCGTCATCAGCACGGCGGGTACGGCTGTGGCCGTCCACCTGCTGAACCAGAGCCGAGAGAAGGCCCGCGGCCTGGCCGGGCGCGGCGGGGCGCGCTCCTCCTCTGCCGACCCCGCCCGGCAGGACACCGGTAGCGGTTCCACCGCCGGCTCCGGCGCGGCCGATGGCGGCACGCGGCCGGCCGCGGCGGACGATGACGCAGCGCCGGCCGGCGGCGATCGCGGCGCCCCGGTCGACGAGACCCGCGCGCTGCACCTGCCCGCCGCCACACCCCCCGGCGACGGGGAGCCCGGTGGCGGGGCCGCTGCGGGACGGACCGGCACGGCTGCCGCAGGCGGTCGGCCTGCGCGCATGCGCCGGGCGTGGCCGGGGTGGCGCCGACTGGCGGTACCCGCCGCGGCGGTGTTCCTCGGTGTGATGGCCGTGGTCCTGGTCTTCGAGCTGATCTCCGGCCAGTCGCTTTCGGACACCGTCCACGGCCGCAACACCGACTCGGCACCCACCCTGATGGGCGGCGGGTCTGCCGGAGAGCAGGGCGGCGCCGATCCGCAACCGCAGACCACCCCCGCCCCGACCGGCGGCACGGACGGCGGCGGCGCCACGGCCCGCCCCGAAGCCACCGAGCAGCAGGAGCAGCAGGAACAGGAGCAGGACGGCGGGCCCCGGCCCCCCGGGCAGCCCGGCACCGGCGGCGAGCAGAGCGGCGCCGAGACCGCCCCGCCGCAAGAGGACGGCACCGGCGGGCAGGAGCAGGAACAGCAAGAGCAGCAGGAACAGGGCTCCGAGGACTCCGGAGCCGGTGCGGGCGCCGGTTCAGGCGGCACCGGACAGGGCCTCTCCGGGCAGCGGCCCGCATCCTGACCGGCCCCCAGCGGGATGACACGCGCGGTCGGCGGGCGGAATGGGAGCGCCGCGGCGAGCTGGTTTGATAGGGCCATGCCCTATGACTCCTACGACGCGTTCCTGCTTGTCTCCTTCGGCGGGCCCGAGGCCAACGAGGACGTCATCCCCTTCTTGGAGAACGTCACCCGCGGGCGCAACATCCCCCGCGAGCGCCTGGCCGAAGTCGGACAGCACTACTACCTCTACGACGGCGTAAGCCCCATCAACCAGCAGTGCCGCGACCTCATCGCGGCGATCCGCGCCGACTTCGCCTCGGCAGGCGTGGACCTGCCCGTCTACTGGGGCAACCGGTTCTGGGACCCGCTGCTCAGCGACACCGTGGCGCAGATGGCCAAGGACGGCATACGGCGGGTGGTGGCGCTGGCCACCTCCGCCTACAGCAACTACTCCAGCCACCGCGCCTACCTCGACGACATCGCCGCCGCGCGCGAGGCCGCGGGCCCCGGCGCGCCCGACATCGAGCTGATCCGCCCGTTCTTCGACCACCCGGGTTTCATCGAACCGCTGGTCGAGCACACCCGCGACGCGCTCGACCGGCTGCCCGAGGACCAGCGCAGCGGCGCCCACCTGCTGTTCTCGGCCCACTCAATCCCCACCGCCATGGCCGATGCCAGCGGCGCCCCCGGCCACGCCTACGGGCCCGGCGGCGCCTATACCGCCCAGCTGGCCGAGGTCGCCCGCCTGGTCACCGAGCGGCTGGACACGGACCACCCCTACGACCTCGTCTACCAGAGCCGCAGCGGCCCGCCCACCCAGCCGTGGCTGGAGCCCGACGTCAACGACCGGCTGGCCGAACTGGCCGAACAGGGCACAACAGCGGTCGTGGTGGTCCCGTACGGTTTCGTGTCCGACCACATGGAGGTCAAGTACGACCTGGACAACGAGGCCCACCGGACCGCGCAGGACCTGGGCCTGCACTTCGTGCGCGCGCTGAGCCCGGGGACACACCCCCGGTTCGTGACCATGGTCCGCGAGCTTGTGGCCGAACGCGCCGGCGGCACCGAGCCGTTCGGCCTCACCTCGCTGCCGGCCTGCCACGACTGCCCTGAGGGCTGCTGCCGGCAGCGCTGAGCGGTGCAGGCCGATGCCGCGGGAACCCGCGCCCGATAAGGTCGATTCGGGGTGGATGCCGGTGTTGACGGGCGGTCGCCGTGCGGGCGGCCGGCCAGCGGCCCCGGCTCCGCCCACTGCGCCGGACTGCAGTGGATTGCAGCGGACCGCGGTGGATCGCAATGCGCTGCAACCGCCGCGCACCGCATTGCGACATTGCCGCATTTCGCCGCATTGCCGCGCACTGCACCGCAGTCGGGTGCACCGAATCGCAATGAGCCGCACGCGCTGCAAAGAGCGGGCGGACGGGTAGAGGGGAAGTCGCACGACGTGGTTCGCACCTGGTATGACCTCGCCGAGTACATCGGAGAGCGCCGTGTAAACGGCCTTGCCCTCTCGCCGGACGGGATGCGCCTGGTCGCACCCGTCAGCGAGCTCACCCCCGACCGGACCGCCTTCCGCACCGCCCTGTGGGAGATCGACCCCGCCGGCGAGACCGAGCCGCGCAAGCTGACGCGCTCCGCCGCCGGCGAGGCCGCCCCCGCCTTCCTGCCCGACGGCTCGCTGCTGTTCACCTCGGCACGCCCCGATCCCGAGAGCACCGAGTCCGCCGACGCCCCCGCCCTGTGGCTGCTGCCCGCGGGAGCCGGCGAGGCCCGCTGCGTCGCCGAGCGCCCCGGCGGGTTCGGCGCGGTGGCGGTCGCCCGCGGCACCGGCACCGTGGTCTACAGTTCCGAGGTGCACCCCGGAGCCGCCGGCACCGAGGCCGACGCCCAGGCCCGCAAGGCCCGCAAGGACGCCGGGGTCAGCGCCATCCTGCACGAGTCCTTCCCGGTGCGCAGTTGGGACCGCGACCTCGGTCCGGCCCGGCCGCGGCTGTTCACCGCCGAGCCGCCCGCCGACTCCCGCTCGGGCCTCGGCCCGCCGGCCGACCTCACCCCCGAACCGGACATGGCCCTGTACGGCCACGCTCCCGACATCACCCCCGACGGCTCCGCGGTCGTCACCGCATGGAGTTCCTACGCCGGCCGCGGCCGGCAGCGCGACCAGGTCGTCACCATCGACACGGCCACCGGTAAACGCCGTGTCCTGGCCGCCGACCCCGAGTACAACTTCGGCGCGCCCGCGGTCTCGCCCGACGGCCGCCGCGCCGCCGTGCTCCGCGACTACGACGGCCGGCCGGGCCCCGACGGCGAGCCCCGCGACTGCACGCTGTGGCTGGTCGACCTGGAGACCGGAGAGGGCCGCGACCTGCTGCCCGACCACGACCTGTGGCCCCGCGAGCACGTGTGGGCGGCCGACTCCTCGGCCGTGCTGTTCGCGGCCGACCACCAGGGCCGATGCCCGCTGTTCCGCGTGGACATCGCCACCGGCGCCCTGACCCGCATCACCGCCGACGACGGCTCCTACACGCACCTCAACCCGGCGCGCAGCGGCACCGCGCTCTATGCGCTGCGCGACTCCGTTGCCGAGCCGCCCACCCCCGTGCGCATCGACGACACCTCGGGGGCCGGCGGCCGGCAGCCGGTGCGGCTGCGCTCGCCCGCGGAGCCGCTGGAGCTTCCCGGCACCCTCGCCGAGGTCGAGACCGCGGCCGAAGACGGCACACCCATCCGCGGCTGGCTGGCGCTGCCCTCCGGCGCCGGCGCGGCGGCGCCCGCACCGCTGGTCCTGTGGGTGCACGGCGGCCCCTACATGAGCTTCAACGGATGGTCCTGGCGGTGGAACCCGTGGCTGCTGGCCGCCCGCGGCTACGCGGTCCTGCTGCCCGACCCGGCGCTGTCGACCGGCTACGGGGCCGGGATGCGCCGCCGCGCCTGGGGCGAGTGGGGCGCGCCGACCTTCGCCGACCTGATGGCGATCACCGACGCCACCGCCTCCCGCGACGACATCGACGGCTCCCGGACCGCCGCCATGGGCGGCTCATTCGGCGGCTACATGGCCAACTGGATCGCCGGGCACACCGACCGGTTCGCCGCCGTGGTCACCCATGCCTCCCTGTGGTCGCTGGAGGCCTTCGCCGGTGCCACCGACTACCCGGCCGACTGGGAGGCGGAGTTCGGCGCCCCGGCCGACCAGGCCGAGCGCTACCGGCGGATCTCGCCGAACACCGGCGCCGACAGCATCCGCACGCCAATGCTGGTCATCCATGGCGACAAGGACTACCGGGTGCCCATCGGCGAGGGGCTGCGGCTGTGGTGGGACCTGGTGAGCCGCGACGCCGACGCCAAGTTCCTGTACTTCCCCGACGAAAACCACTGGGTCCTCAAACCGGGCAACATCAAGGTCTGGTACGAAACCGTGCTCGCCTTCCTCGACCACCACGTCCTGGGCAAGGATTGGCAGCGGCCGCCTCTGGTGTGATCCGGCGGCCGGACCGGGCAGGGCCCTGCAGGGCCGACAGCGGGGCGCCGATCCGCGCCCCGGAACGAAGGGACCGCATGAACGGGGGATCGATGTCCACGATGCCGATGCAGGACCGGGCCGCGCTACTGGCCCTCGCAGCAGAGGCCGCCCAGGAGGGCGGGCGGGTGGCCGCCGAAGGGCAGGCCGGGATCAGTGTCCTCGACACCAAGTCCTCGCCCACCGACGTGGTCACCCAGATGGACCGCAACGTCGAGGACCTCATCCGCAAGCGCCTGGACGCGGCCCGCCCCGGCGACTCCTTCCTGGGCGAGGAAGGCGGCGCCGATGAGGGCGCCGGCGGAGCGGGCGGAGCCGGCCCAACGGATGTCCGGTGGATCGTCGACCCGATCGACGGCACCGTCAACTACCTCTACGGGCGCGGGGAGTGGGCGGTTTCCATCGCCGCCGAGGCAGGCGGCGAAGTCGTCGCCGGGGCGGTCGCGGTGCCGGCGCGCGGCGACCTGTACACGGCCACCCTCGGCGGCGGGGCGTTCTGCAACGGCGAACCCCTCGTTGCGCCACCCGCGGTGCCGCTGGAACTGGCGATGGTCATCACCGGCTTCGGTTACAGCGCACAGCGGCGCGCACAGCAGGCCGAGGTGCTGCGGGCGGTGCTGCCGCGCATCCGCGACATCCGGCGCGGCGGATCGGCAGCGGTCGACCTGTGCGGACTGGCGCGCGGCCATGCCGACGCCTACTACGAGCGCGGGCTCAACCAGTGGGACTGGGCAGCGGCCGCACTCATCGTCCAGGAAGCCGGTGCCAAGGTCGGCGGGCTGCACGGTGCGCCGCCCAACTCCGATCTGCTGATCGCGGCCGCACCGGAGCTCTTCGCCGAGCTGCACGACCTGCTGGCTCCGCTGGGCGCCGACACCGACGAGCCGGCCGCCGGCCGGGACTGACCCGCGCCCTGCGCGGCGCATGCACGGCTTGCCCCGGCCGCCGGCCGCCAAGACGGGAAAAACACGCCGCCTCCGGCGCGCACAGCGTGCCGGAGGCGGTTCGAAGGGTGCGGCGGCCCGGGTGAGTTGTCGGCGGGCCCCGCTGTGCTGGTCGGCCGGCTCCCACCAAGCCGGCCTTTCATGCGCGCCGCTGCGGTCCGATACCGGAACCGGCGCAGCGGCATGGTGCGATCACCCGCAGCCGGTGTCGACTCCGTTGCGGGCGGCGATGCGGTGCAGGTCCTCGAGTTCCGACATGTGAACGTCGGCGAGGTCTTCGTCTCCAGCAGCCTGCGCCGCCTGGAGCGACTGGCGGATCTCCTTCATGCGGCCCGTGATCTCCGCGCGGAACTCGCCCATTTCACCTCACTTTTTTCAACGCGCCAGTGCAGCGCGACGCCACCGCGGCGCGGCTGCATCGTGACAGGGGACAGCGGTGCCGAGACCGGCGCGACCCGCGGGTACCTGCCATACCCACCCGGTGCCTGCGGCCAAACGCCCGTGATCGAGCTGTGATCGCTGCGGCGCCCCAGCGGACCGCGGCCCGTGGACAGGTCCGCGCATGTACGGGGCCGGCATGGCACACTCGGCTGTACCGCGGGTGGTGCCCTACACCACATTCCGGCAGGGCGGATCAAGGCTTACTTCTTTCTTATCCTGGATGTGTCAGATTCGAGATGTGCGGGGTGATCGTCGCTGCCGGCGGTTGGGGGATACGCCGGCAGCGACACCCGCGCACAATGCGGGAACCGTGCAGCAAGGGGCCCTCCGATCGGACACCCGGTCGGCGGCCACCGGGTACAGCGGTTCCCCAGCGGCTACCCCGGGTTGCCGCGCATCCGCCGCCGGATTGTCGACCGGCGCGGGGATGGGTTTCCGTTTCCGCTCTTGCAGCGGGTAGAACGGTGTCAGGCCCAAGCGGCGCAAGCCGCAGGGGCTTACTCCATCCTTATCGGCGGGGTGCGATAACGGTAAGCGCAGCCGGGGGTCACAAGCGCCGCTGCCGGTGTGTTGGGGGATGCGCCGGCAGCGGCCCACCCCGGGCCGCAGTAGAGCTAAGGACGACGAACTCACAGTGCGCGTACTCGTGGTCGAAGACGAGCAGGTTCTGGCCGACACAGTGGCCGTCGGACTCCGCCGCGAGTCCATGGCCGTCGATGTCGTATACGACGGAGACAGCGCGTTGGAGCACGTCGGCGTCAACGACTACGACGTCGTCGTCCTCGACCGCGACCTCCCCGGCGTCCACGGCGACGACGTCGCCCGCGCCCTGGTCGCCCAGAGCTACACCGGCCGCATCCTGATGCTGACCGCCTCCAGCGAACTCGAGGACAAGGTCGAGGGCCTCACGCTCGGCGCCGACGACTACATCACCAAGCCGTTCGCCTTCGCCGAACTCATCGCCCGCGTGCGGGCACTGGGCCGCCGCGCCGTTCCGCCGCTCCCGCCGGTGCTGCGCCGCAACGGCATCGAACTCGACCCCGCCAACCACACCGTCGAACGCGAGGGGCACGGCGTGTCGCTGACCCCCAAGGAGTTCGCGGTGCTCGAGGTGCTCATGCGGGCCAACGGAACGGTCGTCAGCGCCGAAGGGCTGCTTGAGAAAGCCTGGGACGAAAACGCCGACCCGTTCACCAACGTTGTGCGTGTCACCGTCATGACACTGCGGAAGAAACTCGGGGAGCCACCGGTCATCCAGACCGTCCCCGGTGCGGGGTACCGGATTTGACCGGTCAGGACCCGGGTCCCGACCCCTCGGCTTCGCCGGGCGAGGTAGCACCCACCCCGCCGGGCGACACCGGGACATGGCGGCGGTTGTCGACCGCGCCCACCGCACCGTCGGTGAAACCGCCGGGGCCGGTCACCGGCGGGGTCCACCGCTTCACCGACAACATCAGCCTGCGCGCCCGGCTCACCTTGATCTACGGCATGCTGTTCTTCGCGGCCGGATCGCTGCTGGTGCTGCTGAACTACATCATCGTTGCCGGGCTGCTGGACAACCTCAACTTCACGATGCCCAACGCCGACCCCGTCGAACTCCAGCGGCGCAAGACCGAGTTCATCGAGATGGTCCTGGCCCAGGTCACCCGGTTCTCGGTGATCGCGCTGGTGATCGTGGGCCTGCTGGCGGTGGGCCTGGGCTACTTTGTCGCGGGCCGGGCGCTGTCGCCGCTGCACAAGATCACCCGCATCGCGCGCCGGCTCTCCGAACGCTCCCTGCACGAGCGCATCGCCCTGGGCGGCCCCGATGACGAAATCCGCGAACTCGCCGACACCTTCGACGGCATGCTGGAGCGCTTGGACCGCGCCTTCGACGGCCAGCGCCGCTTCGTCGCCAACGCCTCCCACGAACTCCGCACCCCGCTGGCGATCAACCGCACCCTGCTGGAGGTCGCCCTCAGCGATCCTGAGGCTTCGGCGGACCTGAAGACGGTGGGCCGCACCCTGCTTGAGACCAACGCCCGGCACGAGCGCCTCATCGACGGCCTGCTGTTCCTGGCCAAGAGCGACCGCGAACTCGATGTGCGCACCCAGGTCGACATCGGCGAGGTTGCCGAGTCCGTGCTCAGCCAGCTCTCCGAGGAGCTGGAGAAATCCGACGTCACCCTGCGCACCGACCTGCGCAGCGCCCCCGTCGCAGGCGACCCCGTGCTGCTGGAGCGGCTGGTGGCCAACCTGGTCGAAAACGCGCTGCGCTACAACGTCACCGAGGGCGAGATCACGGTGCGCTCGGGCATCTACGAGGATTCCCCGGCGGTGCAGGTCGAGAACTCCGGCCCGGTCATCGCCGGCTACGAAATCGAGGGCCTGTTCGAGCCCTTCCGCCGTGCCTCGGGCGACCGGGTCAAGTCCGGGCGCAGCGCCGGGCTGGGCCTGTCGATCGTCCGCTCGGTCGTGCGCGCCCACGGCGCCGCGGTCAGCGTGTGGCCGCGCCAGGGCGGCGGCCTGGTGGTCACCGTCCGTTTCCCTGCCGAGCACCGTGACACAACGGCGGCCGGCGGCAGGTAGCATCCGACCCCTGGCCCCGCAAGCCGCTGAGGTGGCTGGTCACGGGGTCGGCGAAGATCCTGCGGGAGCGGGCGCGGGCATGATACCTATACGTGTTCTACGACACGACGACCCCGGGTCCGTGTGTGCGCCGAGGGTGGGTATGCTCTCCCGGGCGTGAACGCTGCGGGAATAAGTCCCGGAGTTCGCGTGTATGTTCTTACCTCGCTACTCGGGGAGTACCCGCGCTCGACCGGTGCGAGGAAAGACGAGGAAACAGGTCGGAATCCTGCAGGTGTTGGGTAGCACATGAGAGCGAGTGGATCCGCGGCGCGACGAAGCGCGACCGGGTCAATTCACCGAGTGCTGCTATGCGGTGCGACTGCGACCGGGAGGGGTCATAGTCCGGGTCATAGTCCGCTTACGCCGGCGGAACTTTCCAGCGGGTTCGGGCACAAAACGAGGCTCTCAAGCGTTGGTAGCGCGCAACGAGGCATAGAACGAGGGGGATGGAGTTAGCAGAATGGCCACCGATTACGACAGCCCGCGTAAGACCGACGAAGACATCAACGAGGACAGCCTGCAGGAGCTACAGGCGCGTCGCGTCGACAAGGGCACCGGCACCATCGATGTCGACCCCGACGAGGTAGCCGAGGGCATGGAGCTCCCTGGTGCCGACCTCTCGGGTGAGGAACTGGCGGTTCGGGTGCTTCCGCGTCAGGCCGACGAGTTCACCTGCTCCCGCTGCTTCCTGGTGCACCACCGCAGTCAGTTGGCAGAGCAGAGGAAAGGGCAGCTCGTGTGCAAGGAGTGCGCCGCCTGAGCCGGGCGTGTTCCTTTCCTCGAATGCCTCGATCGGCCTTCGCTGCGGCGACTGATGCGCTCCCGGGCCCACCGGGAGCGCATCGTCCTTTACGCCCGGGCTGCCCGGTATTGCTTTACGGCTTCCCTTAGCTTGGTAAGTGGACGGTACCGAAGCTGGGAAAAAGCTGGGATTTGGGAGTGGGACGTGTCCGAGGATACTGCTGAAGACCGCGAGGGGACCGGTTCCCAACCGCCCCGGCCCGAACCCGGGGATACACCGCAAGGATCCGGCACCGATCCCGCCGGCCCGGCCGCTCCCGGAACCGGGCTCGCCGTGGTGGGCAAGGACGGCGCTGACGGCAAGGACGACATCGGCGCACTGGTCGGCGAGATCCTCGGCGACGAAGAAGGCGCCGACTCCAAACGCCGGGCCGGCCTGCTGGGCCGCCTCACCGCGGCGCTGGCCGGGCGCGCCCGTGCAGCGGGCGCGGGCGGGGCCGCCGGCGGCCGGTGGCTGACCGATGTGTTCGCCAACGAGATCGCACCCCGCATCCCGGTGCGCGACCGCGAAACCCTGATCCACCACCACGGCGGCCTCGACGGCGAGGACCTCGCCGACGCGATGGTGCGCAACGCCTCCCGCACCACCACCGGTGTCGGCGCAGCGGGCGGGGCGCTGGCCGCGGTGCAGTTCACGGCACCGCCGCTGCTGCTGACCGCGCCGGCCCAGCTCGTGGCCGAGACCGTTGTCGTCGCCGCCGTCGAAGTCAAGCTTATCGCCGAACTGCACGAGGTCTACGGCGCACCCGCGCCCGGATCCCCGCTGCAGCGCACCACCGGGTACCTGGCTTCCTGGGCGCGCAAGCGCGGCATCAATCCGCTTCAGGCCGCGGAGTCGCTGTCGGTGACGCTGGGGGCCGCGGCCAAGGCCGCGCTGCGCCGGCGGCTGCTGCGGCTGCTGGGGCGCCATCTCACGACGCTGGGGCCCTACCTGACCGGTGCGGTGGCCGGGGGGACGCTCAACCGGTCGGCCACCCGCGCACTGGCCAAGTCCGTGCGTGCCGACCTGCGCCGCCAAGGGCTGCCCGCCGACTCCGGGCAGCGCAGGCTCGAAACGAACACCACTCCCGAGCTGGCAAGCGGCAACGAGGCCTGAGGTCCCGGAGCGCATACGCGCGCCCGCCGGCGGAGCGGCGCAAGGCCGCCGGCGGGCGCGCGTAGGTGCGGGCGCGGCCGCTCAGTCGACGTCGATGCCCACGACACCGCTCTGGTGCCCCGCATCGAAGAACCGGCGGTAGGCGGCGCGCACCGCGAGCACGCGGGTGACCTCCATACCGACTCCGGTGACCACGGCCCAACCCAGTGCCTCGCCCAGGCCGACGTCGGGGGACTCCGGCTCGGTGGGCGGGGCCTTGCCGGTGGCCTGTGTCCAGGCGAACGTCAGCGCCGTGCGTGCGACATAGGCCGCCGCCAGCGCCGTTACGCTGCCGACGACCTGCGCGGCGAACTCGCCGCTCTTCTGCTGCTTAGCCATCTGTCGGATCGCTTCCCTTCTAGCCGTCCGGATCGCGCGCCCGCGTCCGCCTGCGGCCGGCCGCATTACGCGCGGCCGCGCACGGTGCTCTTGCGAGCCGCGTCCAATATGCCGCGACCCGGTGACTGCCGAATGCGCCTGTCCGGAATCCTTTCATGCCGGTCGCCGCCGGATCGCCGCCCGGCGGGGCGCGTCGCCGCGCGCGGCGACGGGGCCGCTCTGCTGCGGGCGCTGCGGCGGCGCTCGGGGGCCGCGCGGCAGGTCCGCGGCGGCTGTGGAAAGCGGAACGATCAGGGGCGCGAAAGCAATACCATTGGGCCCATGACCAACCGCTCTCGTGCCTTCCGCGTGCCCGACAAGCCCTCGCTCGACGGTATCGAGGCGAAATGGGTCGACGTATGGGACGAGTCCGGCGTCTACCATTTCGACCGCACCCGGCCCCGCGCCGATATCTACTCGATCGACACCCCGCCGCCCACGGTGTCGGGATCGCTGCACATCGGCCACGTGTTCTCCTACACCCACACCGACACCGTCGCCCGCTTCCAGCGCATGCGCGGCAAGACGGTGTTCTACCCGATGGGCTGGGACGACAACGGCCTGCCCACCGAGCGCCGGGTGCAGAACTTCTACGGCGTCCGCTGCGACCCCTCGGTCGCCTACGACCCCGGTTTCGCCCCGCCCGCCAAGCCCGACCCCAAGCGGCAGGTGCCGGTCTCGCGGCGCAACTTCATCGAGCTGTGCGACCGGCTGACCGCCGAAGACGAAAAGGTCTTCGAAGGCATCTGGCGCCGGCTGGGCCTCAGCGTCGACTGGCGCTACACCTACGCCACCATCGACTCCGACTCCCGTGCCGCGTCCCAGCGCGCTTTCCTGCGCAACCTCGCGCGCGATGAGGCCTACATGGCCGAGGCCCCCACCCTGTGGGACGTCACCTTCCGCACCGCCGTGGCCCAGGCCGAACTCGAGGACCGCGAACGCCCCGGTGCCTACCACAAGGTCGCTTTCCACCGCGCCGACGGCGAACCCGTCGTCATCGAGACCACGCGTCCCGAACTCCTGCCCGCATGTGTCGCGCTGGTGGCCCATCCCGACGACCCCCGATACCGCGACCTCATCGGCACCACGGTGCGCACCCCGGTCTTCGGTGTCGAGGTCCCGGTCAAGGCCCACCGCCTCGCCGACCCTGAAAAAGGGTCGGGAATCGCGATGATCTGCACCTTCGGCGACACCACCGACGTCACCTGGTGGCGCGAACTCCAACTCGACACCCGCCCGGTCGTGGGTTGGGACGGCCGCATCGTGGCCGATCCCCCCGAGGCCGTGGCCGCCGCCGGCGGCGGCGATTCCTACGCCCGCCTGGCCGGGGCCACCGTGCACACCGCCCGCGAACGCACCGTCGAACTGCTGCGCGAATCCGGCGACCTGCTCGCCGAACCCAGCCCCATAACCCACCCGGTGAAGTTCTACGAAAAGGGCGACAAGCCGCTGGAGATCGTCACCACCCGCCAGTGGTACATCCGCAACGGCGGGCGCGATTCCGGCGTACGCGCCGACCTGCTGGCGCGCGGGCGCGAACTCGACTGGTACCCCGACCACATGCGCTCGCGCTACGAGCACTGGGTCGAGGGCCTCAACGGCGACTGGCTGATCAGCCGCCAGCGGTTCTTCGGCGTGCCGTTCCCCGTGTGGTATCCGCTCGACGCCGAGGGCAACCCCGAATACGGCTCCCCGCTGGTGCCGGCTGAGGCCGACCTGCCCATCGACCCCAGCTCCGATGCCCCTGCGGGTTACACCCCCGACCAGCGCGGCCAACCCGGCGGATTCACCGGCGACCCCGACATCATGGACACCTGGGCCACCTCGTCGCTGAGCCCGCAGATCGCCGGCGGTTGGGAGCGCGACCCCGACCTCTTCGAGCGGGTCTTCCCGATGAACCTCCGGCCCCAAGGCCAGGACATCATCCGCACCTGGCTGTTCGCCACCGTGGTGCGCTCGCACTTCGAACACGGCAGCCTGCCCTGGCGCGGCACCGCCATCTCCGGATGGATCCTCGACCCCGACCGCAAGAAGATGTCCAAGTCCAAGGGCAACGTCGTCACACCCATCGACCTGCTGGAAAAGTACAGCTCCGACGCCATCCGCTACTGGGCCGCCAGTGGCAGGCTGGGCGCCGACACCGCGCTGGACGAAGGCCAGATGAAGGTCGGGCGGCGGCTGTCCATCAAGATCCTCAACGCCAGCAAGTTCGCGCTGTCGGTGGCCGGCGAGGACACCGCGGCCGACCCCGCTGCGGTCACCGAGCCGCTGGACCGCTCCATGCTCGCCGCGCTCGCCGATGTCGTCGGCGACACCACCGCCGCCTTCGACACCTACGACCACACCCGCGCGCTGGAACGGGTCGAGCGGTTCTTCTGGGAGTTCTGCGACGACTACCTGGAACTCGTCAAGGCCCGTGCCTACGACACCTCCGCCGAATCCGCGGCCTCGGCGCGTGCGGCCCTGCTGATCGCGCTCTCGGCGCTGCAGCGGCTGTTCGCGCCGTTCTTGCCCTTCGTCGCCGACGAGGTCTGGAGCTGGTGGCACGAGGGCTCGGTGCACGCTGGGGCCTGGCCCTCGGCCGAAGAGTTCCGCTCCGCCGCGCGCGAGGGCGACCCGCTGGTGCTGGCTTCGGCTTCGGAGGTCCTGCGGATGATCCGCAAGGCCAAGTCCGAGGCCAAACTCTCGATGCGCGCCGAGGTCGAGCAGGTCGCGGTGCGCGGCAAGAACGTCGGCCACGCGCGGCTGGCCGGCGACGACCTCGCTGCGGCAGGGCGCGCAGCCCGGCTCGACTTCGAGGCCACCGACGACACCGAACTCCAGGTCGAGGTCAGCCTGCCCGAACCGCAGGACCCCGCGCAGTAGCCGATCCCGCGCCCGGCCCGCCCCGGTTGCGCACCGGGGGCGGGCCAGGGGCGCAACCGGTCTGCAGCCGGGCCGGGGCGTCGAAGAAAGGCCCCCGACCGCGATAAGCTCGCTCAGTGTGAGTAGTGAGACCCGCAACGGCGGCGCGACCCAGGTCCTCATCCGCCGCATCGATCCCGACCTGCCCCTGCCGGGCTACGCACACCCCGGCGACGCCGGCGCCGACCTTGTCACCGCCGAGGACGTCGTGGTCCAACCCGGGCATCGGGCGGTGGTCGGCACCGGCATCGCCATTGCGCTGCCCGAGGGCTACGCCGCCTTCGTGCACCCCCGCTCGGGCCTGGCGGCACGGTGCGGGCTGACCCTTGTCAACGCCCCCGGCACCGTCGATTCCGGCTACCGCGGCGAAGTGCGGGTGACCCTGCTCAACACCGACCTGGAGGCCCCGGTCAAACTGGCCCGCGGCGACCGCATCGCCCAGCTGGTCATCCAGCGTGTCGAACGGGCGGAGTTCCGCGAAGTCGACACGCTTCCGGAGTCCGTGCGCGGTACGGGCGGCTTCGGTTCAACCGGCGGCCACGCGGCGCAGTAGTTGACGATCAGCAGCCCCGGCGCCATAGTCACCGGGGACGACGAAGCGGGAGAGGTGTAAGGCGTGTTCGGACGCCGACGCAAGAAGAAGGCCGGTCAGGGCGCCGACGCAGCTGCCGATGGCACCGGCGCGGCCGACTTCCCCGGCCGGCCCGCTGACCCGCCCGAGCCCGAGAAGGACGCCGACCGCCACCGGGTCGACGGCCCCTGGGACGCCGCGGAGCAGCCGCCGGCCGAGGTCCAGCGCATGGATCTGGGCGCGGTGCGGATCCCGGTCCGCGCGGGTGTCGAGATCCAGGTGAACGTGGCCCAGCAGCAGAACCGGATCATCGGTGTCACCCTGCGCACCCAGCGTTCGGCGCTGCAGGTGCAGCCTTTTGCGGCCCCCAAGTCAAGCGGTATCTGGGACGAAATGCGCGAGGAGCTGCGCACGCAGGTGACCTCGCAGGGCGGCAAGGTCGAAGACTTCGACGGTACCTTCGGGCCGGAGCTGCGCGCGGTCGTGCCGGTCTCGGGCCGCACCGACGACCAGGGCCGCCGGCTCGGCGAGCGCGTGCGCTTCATCGGCGTCGACGGCCCGCGGTGGGTACTGCACGGCGTGATCCGCGGCGAGGGCGCCTCCAAGGCCGAGGCGATGGCCGAGGTCGAGGAACTGTTCCAGCAGGTGGTCGTGGTCCGGGGCGAAAACCCGGCGCCGCCGCGGGAGATGCTGCCGATCGTCGTACCGCAGGAGATCCAGCAGTCCATGGCCCAGGCGGCCGAGCAGAACCGCCGCAGCTCCGGCGACGGCCAGGCGGGTGCCTAGAACGGCGGGTCAGTGGGCGCACCAATGATCATGCAGATTTGCCTGGATTTCAAAGCTGAGACGGGCATTTCTGCATGATCATCGCCGCTGGCCCCGACGCCGCACAGCGGGCCGTCGCCCAGGTGCTCCCTACTGCTCCTGCTTGCTGCCACGCGATGTCACTCCGCAGGCTCGGCCGGTCCCGGGTCCTGCGGTGCGGTGACCGAGCCCAGGAACAGCACCGCGGTGCGGCGCCGCAGGACGAAGGCGAAGGGGCGGTCGAAGACCAGCTTGACGGGCTTTCCGGTGACCGCGGCGACCGTGCGCATCACCACCGCTGTGGCGGCCGCGCCGACCGCCCCCTTCTCGTCGACGCGCAGCACGGCCTCGTGGACGACCTCGTCGATGCGCAGGGGCCGTTCGCAGATCCCCGAGAGGTCGGCCCGGTCGGTGAAGGCGGTGGAGAGGCCGGTATCGGCCAGGGTCGTGGAGAGCTGCGTGCGCGAGCGCACCTCGAAGCGCGGCAGCACGAGGTCGACGTCGGTTGCGGCGGCCGCGCGGTAGAGCGCCGACAGCGCCTGGACCGTGGGGGCGGTGCCCTCGTCCGGGGAGTCGGGTAGCAGCACGTCCAGTGCGAGGTCGTCGCCTGCGGGCAGGGTCGCCAGTTGCCATCCGGCGGCCTTGGCGTAGGGGCGGCGCCCGCGGCGGCGCATCATGGGCACTCGCCGGGTGCCCGAGGGCGTGTGGAACGGTTGGGGCGCGGTCGCGCGGGTGTCGAACGGTTCGGACCAGCGCAGGCGGACCCACAGGGCGTTGAGCAGCAGTGCTTGCGTGGAAGGGTGTATGTCGCCGGGCCGCAGCAGCTCCTCGATGAGCCCGCGGGTGACCTTGGCGACCTCGGCGTTGGCCTCGCGGCGCACCCGGTCGGCCTCAGCGGCGAAGTCGGCGGTGTGTACGGCCGAATCCGGCCGGGCGCGCACGGCCGCCTCGAACTCCGGGTACACCGCGAGGTCGCGGCGCACCCACAGGCCGGTCGAGGACGCGAGTTCGGGCCCGTCGGCGATGGCGTCGTCCAGCGCGGCGAGATCGGCGTCGATACCGCTTCCGAGCAGGTTCTCGAACTCGCGGCGGGTGGCGCCGCGGGCGCCGGTGGCCACCAGCCCCAGCGCTCGCGCGACCGACAGGGGCGACCACGCCCGTTCCTCCAGGCCCGCATCGGCCAGTGCGGCGTTGATTCGCAGCGCGAAGTCGACGTGGTCGGGGCGCAGGGACACCTTCATCGCGTTCACTCCAGGCGGGATCGCGGGCCGGCTCTGCGGCCAGGCTAACGCCCGCGTCCGCGGTGCGCGGAGGATCGCCGGTACCGGTCGGCGCCGCCTGCACGGCCGTGCCCGCGCCGGTGCAGGCCGGCCCCTGCGTGCGGCCGATGCCTTAGCAGTATTGACGGGAGGTTTCGCGGAGCTTAATCTGAGCGTTCGACTGGTCGGGAAGCGCTTTCCTTGAATCGATTCAATCATCCGGATCCGTAGCAGAGTAGCCCAGAGAAGGGCGGTTACCACCATGGTGAAGCGAAGGGGCGGCGCGGCGAAGTCGGCCGCGGCGGTTGCGGTCGCCCTCGGGCTCGTGGCGTCGGGCTGCGGCGGCGGTGGGGACAGCGGCCCGCCTGAGCTGCGCTACGCGTGGTGGGGCAATGCCGAGCGGGCCGGGCTGATGCGCGAAGCCATCGCCCTGTTCGAGAAGGAGCACCCCGACATCACCGTCACCCCGACGTTCTCCGAGTACGACACGTACTGGGAAAAGCTTTCCACCCAGGTGGCCGGCGGCGGGATGCCCGACGTGCTGCAGATGGACAACGCCTACCTGCGCGAGTACAGCGAACGCGGCGTGCTGCTCGATCTCAAGAGCCAGGAGGGCGGCAGCCTCGACACCGGCGGCCTGCTGGAAGGCCTCAGCAGCGCCGGAGTCATCGACGGCGCCCGCTACGGGATGCCCATCGGCGGCAACACCTTCTCGCTCGCCTACGCCCCGGCCCTGTTCGAGGAGGCGGGCGCGCCCATGCCCGAGGACGGCTGGACCTGGGCGGAGTACGACGAGGCGCTGAGCAAGGTCAGCGAGCATACCGGCGGCGAGCCCTACGGCGCGGCCGACTACACCGGGCTGATCTGGGTGCTGGAGGCGCAGCTGCGCCAGGAGGGCGAGGCGCTGTTCACCGACGGCGGCGAGCTCGGCTTCACCGAGGAGCGGCTCGCCGAGTTCTGGGACAGCGCCGCCGACCTGCGCGGGGACGGCGCTGTTGTGCCGGCGTCCGAAGCCGAGCAGGTCAAGCCGCTCGCCCCGCTGGGCGCCGACTTGGCGGCCTCGGAGTTCACCTGGGACAACATGCTCACCCGCTACGTCGAGGAATCCGACCTCGACTTGGAGCTCGCGCCGCTGCCCACCGACACCGGGCGGTCCGGGCAGTACCTCAAGCCCTCCATGCTGCTGTCGGCCTCGGCCCGAACCGCCGACCCCGAGGCGGCCGCGCAGCTGATCGACTTCATGGTCAACGACCCCCGCGTCGCCGAGATCTTCGGCGGCAACCGCGGGATCCCGGCCACCACGCCCCAGCGCGAGGCGATCGACTACACGGGTGCCGACAAGGCGGTCGTCGAGTACGAGGACGGCCGCATGGAGAACCTGCAGGAGGCGCCCTCCGCGCCCCCGGCCGGCGCCGGCGCCCTGGAGACCGAGTTCATCCGCCTTGCCGAAGAGGTGCAGCACGGCCAGATGAGCCCGGACGACGCCGCGGCCGAGTTCGTCGCCTTCGCCGAGCGCACGCTGAGCGCCGCATAGCGCCGACCGGGCCCGCGCGGGTCGGCCGGTACCGCCGGCGCGGCCCGCCCGGCGCTGTCGGCCTGTCCCGAAGCAGCGCCCAAGCACCCAAGCACCTGAACGGCCAAGCAGCCAAGCAGCGCACCAGCCGAGCAGGCCGGAAGGAGACCGCGCAGATGGCCCGGACCATCCAGGGCACCGATCGCGGGCAGCGCCCCGCGGTGCCCGCAGCAGCCCCGGCCCCGACGGGGCGCGCCCGCCGGCGCCGGCCCAAGCGCAACTTGGAGGGCGCCGCGGGCTATGCCTTCCTGTCGCCGTGGATGCTCGGCTTCCTCGTGCTGACCCTGGGCCCGATGCTGGCCTCGCTCTACCTGTCCTTCACCGACTACAACCTGTTCACCGCGCCGTCCTGGGTGGGGCTGGACAACTACCTCCGGCTGTTCACCGATGACCAGTGGCTGCAGTCGATCCGCGTCACCGGCGCCTACATGGTGCTGGCCGTACCGCTGAAGCTTGGCCTGGCGCTGGCCGTGGCGATGCTGCTTGCGGCGCCGCACCGCGGCCAGGGCCTGTACCGCTCCGCCTTCTATGCGCCCTCCCTGCTGGGCGCCAGTGTGAGCGTGGCGCTGGTGTGGCGGGCGCTGTTCAGCGACGACGCGGTGGTGGACCGGGCACTGCGGTCGGTCGGTGTGGACACCGGCGGGTGGGTCGGCAACCCCGACTACGCGCTGCTGCTGCTCGTGCTGCTGGCGGTCTGGCAGTTCGGCGCGCCGATGGTGATCTTCCTGGCCGGCCTCAAGCAGGTGCCGCGGCAGTACTACGAGGCCGCGGAGGTCGACGGCGCCGGCTGGTGGCACCGGTTCCGCGCCATCACGCTGCCGATGATCTCGCCCGTGCTGTTCTTCAACCTGCTGCTGGAGACGGTCAACGCCTTCCAGGTGTTCACGGCCTCATTCGTGATCAGCAGCGGCACCGGCGGACCGGCCGGCTCGACGCTGATCTACACGTTGTACCTCTACCAGCAGGCCTTCACCCACTACCAAATGGGCTACGCCTCGGCGATGGCCTGGATGCTCATCCTCGGAGCGGGACTGGTGGTCGTGGTCCTGTTCCGGATGTCGCGGACGATGGTGTTCTACTCCGGAGACGAGGGCCGATGAGATCCATGGCCGCCGCTACCTGGTCCCGCCGCGTGCTCTGGCACGGTCTGGCGCTGGCACTGCTCGGGCTGATCATGTACCCGCTGGTGTGGGTGGCGGGGGCGTCGTTCACCCCCACCCACGACATCGTCGGCGGTAGCGGGCTGGTGCCCGATCAGCCGGTGCTGGACAATTACGGCCGCGCGCTGGAGGGGATGGCGGGCATCCCGGTGTGGCGGTTTCTGGGCAACTCGCTGCTGCTGGCGGTGCTGACCGTGGCCGGCACGGTGGCGTCCTCGGCGCTGGCCGCCTACGCGTTCGCCCGGCTGCGGTTCCGCGGACGCAACACGATGTTCGTGCTGATGATCGCCACCCTGCTGATGCCGTTCCACGCGGTCATCATCCCCCAGTACATCATTTTCCAGCAGCTGGGCCTGGTGGACACCTACGTGCCGCTGCTGGCGGGCAAGTTCCTGGCCACCGAGGCGTTCTTCGTGTTTTTGATGGTGCAGTTCATGCGCCAGTTGCCGCGCGAGCTGGACCAGGCCGCCCGCATCGACGGCTGCGGGTACTGGGGCATCTTCTGGCACGTGATCGCCCCGCTGTCGCGGCCGGCGTTCGGCACCGCCGCCATCTTCGCCTTCATCTGGAGCTGGAACGACCTGTTCGCGCCGCTCATCTACCTGAACACCCCCGAGAGCTTCCCGATCCCGCTGGCGCTGCGGCTGTACGCCGACCAGACCAGCACCAGCGACTTCGGCGCGATGATCGCCATGTCGGTGATCGCGCTCATCCCGGTCGTGCTGTTCTTCCTGGCGTTCCAGCGGCTGCTGGTGCAGGGGATGGCCACCAGCGGGCTGAAGGGGTGATGCCGGTGCCCGCCGACCCGACGGCCCGGCCGCCCGCGCCGCCGCGGCGGCCGGCGGTTTCCCGCGCGGCCCTGTTCGGCGAGTGCCTGCTGGCGGGCGTGTTCACCCTGGCCGCCGGTCTGGCGCTGGTCACGCTGCCGGCCGCCGCGGCGGCCGGGTGCGCCCACGTGCGCGCGCACACCGATGGCGAGGGCGCCACCGGGGCGGGCGAGTTCGTGAACCGGTTGCGCGCAGCTTGGCCGGGTTCCTGGCGGGCCGGTGCGGCCTGCGCCGGCCTGGTGGCGGTGCTGCTCGGCGACATGCTCGTCGTGGCGGCCTTCGAGGTCCCCGGGGAGGCAGCGGTACTGGCCGCCTGCGCCGCCGCAGCGGCCGGTGCTGCGGTGCTGGGCCTGCGCGCGGCGGCGGCGTGGCGGCCCGGCGGGCACTGGCGCAGCGCATTCCGCGCGGCCTTTGTGCGGTCGGGCGCCGACCCGGTGGGAACGGTCCTGCTGGCGGTGGCGCTGGCGGTCACGGCCGCGGTGGCCTGGGCGGTGCCGCCGGCGCTGCTGCCGCTGGCAGGCTGCCTGCTGCTCGCCGCGGTGGTCGTGGACAAGCGCGGCGGAGGAGGGTGACCTCCGCCCGGGACCGCCGCTGCGGGGCGGCCGCCTCCGGACGGGTCCGTTCCGGAGGCGGCCGACTCATGGGCGCAGGCGGTGCCGGCGACACGATCAGTACGGCATACCGGGTGCAGCCGGGCATATCCATCGTGTCCGCTGAAGATCGCGCAGCCGTTGCCCTAGGGTGGTGGGCGTAACCGCCTGACGGAAGCTGGAGCCCTATGACCGAGCACCACCGAGCCGCCGATACCGCCGATTCCGCCGGTGGGCGGCCGCAGACCGACGCGGGCTCCGGCAGCGGCAGCGGCGCCGAGCCCGCGGCGGTGCAGCCCGAGCGGGGCTCGGCGGACGAGGTCTCCGCGGTGCTGTTCGGTCCCGACGGCCCCGACGGACAGGACGGCTCCGCCTCCGGTTCCGGCGGCCCGGACACCGGTACCGCCGATTCCGCCGGAACCGGCAACACGTCCGCGGACGGCGCCCAAGAGGCCGATGGGGCCGATGGCGCCGAAAACGCCAAAGAGGTCTCCGAGGACACCGTCGAGGCGGTCGTGCGCAGCCAGCTGTCCAAGGCCCTGGGCGGCAAGCGCGGCATGGTCGAGACCGCCATCCCCACCCTGAGCTTCACCCTCGCCTTCATGGCGCTGGAGGATCTGCAGCTGGCGCTGGGTCTGGGGTTCGCGCTGGCGATCGTGCTGGCCGTCATCCGGCTGGTCCAGCGCTCCTCGGTGCAGTTCGTGGTCAACAGCCTCTTCGGGATGGGCATCGCCGCGGTTTTCGCGCTGCGCAGCGGCGACGCCGAGGACTTCGCGCTGCCGGGCATCATCTACAACGCCGTCTACGCGGTGGTGCTGACCCTGACCATCCTGATCCGCTGGCCGGCGATGGGACTGCTGATCGGCGGCGTCACCGGCGATGTCACCGCCTGGCGCCACAACCCCGCGGTGGTGCGGCTCAGTTCGCGGCTGACCTGGCTGCTGGTGCTGCCGTGCGTGATCCGCGTGGCGGTCCAGCTGCCCCTGTGGGCGGCCGAAAGCTACGGCGTGGCCAGCACCTTCGCCCTACTGGGCATCTCCAAGATCGCCATGGGGTGGCCGCTGCAGGTGGCCGCGTTCGCGGGCATGGTCTGGCTGCTGACCCGCGGGCGCACCCCGGTCGGCCCCGAGGGCCTGGCCGCGACCGGGACCGACGGCAACGGCGGCGGCACGGCCGAGCCCGGCACCGCCGGCCCGCACCCGGCGTCAGGGCAGCGGGCCGCCGACTAAGCCCGGTGGAAGAAGTCCTGCTCGTCTGCTTGGCGGCGCACCGGTGCCGTGCACGGCACCGGCTCAGGAGCCGGGGGCCAGCAGAGCGCCAAGTTCGTCCACCGACTCCGCGCTGCTGAGGAACACGAGGTCGTCGCCGCCCTGCAGCCGCGTCTGCGCGTCGGGCGCCTGGGCGCGGCCGTCGCGCACCACGGCCACCAGCACGATGCCCTCCGGCAGCAACGGCGCGAGGTCGCCCGGGGTGCGGCCCGCGTGCGGGGTGCCCGCCGGGAGCGTGAACTCCAGCAGGTCGGTCTGCGGCAGCGACAGCGCGCTCAGCACGTCCGAGGCGTCCTCCTCGACATCCAGGTCCTCCACCAGGGCGGCCATCATCCGCGGCGGGGAGACCGCCACGTCGACGCCCCAGGTGTCGCTGAACAGCCACTCGTTGCGGGGATCGTTGATGCGGGCGATGACGCGGCCCACGCCGAACTCGGTCTTGGCCAGCAGCGACACCACCAGGTTGACCTTGTCGTCGCCGCTGGCGGCCACCACGGCGTCGAAGCCGCTCAACCGCGCGTCCTCCAGCGACGCCAGCTCGCAGGCGTCGGCCAGCAGCCACTCGACATGCGGCAGCTCGTCGACGCCGATGGCGCGGGAATTGCGGTCGATCAGCAGCACGTCGTGCCCGCTGCCGCTCAGCTCGCCTGCGATGGAGCGCCCCACGCTGCCCGCTCCCGCGATCGCGACGCGCATCCTAGTCTCCCTGCCTGTCGTCGGCCGCCTCGCCGAGGCGGGTCTGGATCCGGTCGATGTCCTCGGCGCGCGCGAGGATGTGCAGCACGTCGCCGGCCTGCAGCGTCTCGTCGCCGCGGGGCAGCAACATGTGCCCGGCCCGCACCAGGTAGGCGACCCGCAGCGGGAACGCGCCCTCAAGCTGCTCGACGCGCCGGCCGATCCACGGCGGGGCCAGCGGAGCCTCGGTCATGACCAGGCTGCCGGAGGGGTCGCGCCACAGCGGACCGAGGTCCAGGCCGGGGGAGCCGGGGACGAGGCGGCGCAGGATGGTGTCGGCGGTCCAGTGCACCGTGCCGACGGTGGCGATGCCCAGCCGCTGGTAGACGGCGGCGCGCCGGGGATCGTAGATGCGCGCCACGACGTGTTCCACGCCGAAGGTCTCGCGTGCCACCCGTGCGGTGATGATGTTGGAGTTGTCGCCGCTGCTGACGGCGGCGAACGCGGACGCCGACTCGATGCCCGCCGAGACCAGCACATCGCGGTCCTGGCCCGCGCCGGGCACGGCGGCCTTTGCGGTGGCCGGGCGCAACCGGCGGAACGCCTCGGGCTCCTGGTCGATCACGGCGACCGTGTGGCCCCTGTCCTCCAGTGTGTGGGCGAGCGTCGAACCCACGCGCCCGCATCCCAAGATCACGATGTGCACTGCTCACCCGCTCCTGCCGTTGTCCACGGGGCCGGACACGGCTGCCGCGCGCCCCTGGGCGACGGTATACCCAACGCAGCGCCGGTGTGCAGCTCCCCGCCGCAGCGTCCGACCGGGGCCGATGCGGCTCGGCCGGTGCGGCGGCGCGGGGTCCGCCGCAGCCCGCGGCAGGGACGGATGGTGTGTGCGCTCGGCTAGAGTGGCGGCAGATGGGCGGTGGCGCTGCGCGGGGAGTCACCTGCGCGAAGCCCGAATGGTCCCCGTCTTCCGGAGGTCGTCTGCATTGAGCCGTGCGCCGAAGTCCGCCGTGCGCGAGTCCCCGGAGTCCGGGCTCGCCGGCGCTGAATTGGAACTGCGTGTCGAAGGCGCCGCCAATGGGGGCTGGTGCGTTGCACGCCACGACGAGCGAGTCGTCTTCGTCCGGCACACGCTGCCGGGCGAGCTGGTGCGCGCGCGGGTGACCGAGGAGACCAAGCGCTTCCTGCGCGCCGACGCAATGGAGGTGCTGGAGGCCTCGCCCGACCGTGTCGAGGCGCCCTGCCCCTTTGCCGGACCCGGAAAGTGCGGCGGCTGCGACTGGCAGCACGCCTCGCTTGAGGCCCAGCGCCGCATCAAGGGCGAGGTGGTCGCCGAACAGCTGCGCCGCATCGCCGGAATCGACCGCGAAGTGCAGGTCGAGGAGCTTCCCGGCGCCCCGGATGGTCTGGGCTGGCGCACCCGGGTGCGCTTTGCCGTCGACAACACCGGCCGCGCCGGGCTGCGCCGCCACCGTTCGCACGAGATCGAACCGGTCGACCACTGCCGGATCGCCCACCCGCAGGTCGACGGGCTCGGCGTCACCGACCTCGACTGGCCGCAGGTCCGCGAGGTCGAGGCCGTGGCCTCGGGAACCACGCGCGACACCGCGCTGGTGGTCACCGCCGAGGGCGCCAAGCTGCCCAACTTGCCCGAGCCCAAGTCCTCGGCGGCGGTACTGCGCCGGTTCCGCAACGGCCGCGTGCAGCAGGTGAAGGGCCGGCGCCACGTCCGCGAACAGGTCGGCGACCGCGAATTCCGCATCAGCGCCGGCGGGTTCTGGCAGGTGCACCCGGCAGCCGCGGGCGTGCTGTCCGAAGCCGTCGTCGAGGCGCTGGCACCCCGGCCCGGCGAAACCGCGCTGGACCTCTACTGCGGCGTGGGCCTGTTCGCCGCGGGCCTGGCCGAAGCGGTGGGGTCCGAGGGCCGCGTCCTGGGCGTTGAGGACGACGCCGAGGCCGTACGCGACGCCCGGCACAACCTGCGCGATCTGCCCTGGGCGCGGGTGCAGCAGGCCGACGTCGGCGCCCAGCTGCGCGAATGGGTCGACATGCGGGTCGACGTGGCGGTACTCGACCCGCCGCGCACGGGTGCGGGCACCCAGGTGGCACGCCAGCTCGCCGAGCTCCGCAACCGCCGGGTGGCCTATGTCTCCTGCGACCCGGCGACCCTGGCCCGCGACCTCGCGGCCTTTGCCGAGGAGGGCTACGAGCTCGTCCAGCTGCGCGCGTTCGACTCGTTCCCCATGACCCACCACGTGGAGTGCCTGGCGGTCCTGCAGCGCGCCTGAGTGCCGAGCGGGGCCGGGGCGGGGGAGCGGTCGCCCCCGCCCCCGCCCCGGCCCCGCCTCCCCCTGCCACCGCTTGGCCGGCCACCGCGGAACGTCCGCCGCGCTCGGCCACGGTTTGACGGGTCACTTGAACGATCGGCCATTGGTTGCACGGCCGCTCCGGTCGCGGCTGCCACGCGGGAGGACGTATGACGAAGACCATCGGAACGGTTGCGGAGCTGCGTGAATATGTGCAACCGGCGGTGCGGGCCATCGCGGAGAAAGGCATCGCCCACATCGATGCCGAGTCGCGCGGTTTCATCGAACTGAGTCCGTTCTTCCTACTGGCGACCTCGGCGCAGGACGGATCCTGCGATGTCTCGCCCCGCGGCGACCCTCCCGGAAGCGTCCTGGTGCTCGACGACCACACGCTGGCCTTTGCCGACCGCAAGGGCAACCGCCGCCTGGACAGCCTCCGCAACATCCTGGAGCGCCCGCAGGTCGGCATGCTGTTCCTCGTGCCCGGGTCGGGGGACACCGTGCGGGTCAACGGCCGCGCCCGGATTGTCGCCGAAGCCCCTTACCTGGAGCGGATGGCCATGCGGGGCGTAACACCCCGGTTGGCCGTCGAGGTGCGGGTGGAGGAACTGTTCCTGCACTGCAGCCGGGCCTTTGTCCGCTCGTCGCTGTGGGACACGGCCCAGTGGCCGGATCCGGGCGACGTTCCCAGCGGGGGGCGGATCGCCCGCAGCCAGGCCGGGTCCGAGCTGCCCGCCGAAGTGTTCGACGCCGCCCTCGAGCGCGGGGCCCGCGACCCGTACTGAGGATGAATCAATGACCCGCCGTGCGGGCCGGCGGCGGCCGCGATGCGGGGGCGGTCGCTGGATCGTCCCAGGTCGCCCGCCCGGCCCGGTGCCCCGGCCCCGGTTGCCGCTGGGGCGCGCGGGCCGGATGCGGCCGATGTGGCGGGAGTGCCCCGTGCGTTTCGGTTCCGCCCTTGGGCTCGGCGGTACGACAATGTACTCATGCGCTTGAGGATCTTCACCGAACCGCAGCAGGGTGCGACCTATGACACCCAGCTGGCGGTCGCAAAGGCAACCGAGGACCTTGGTTTCGATGCTTTTTTCCGCTCGGACCATTTTTTGCACATGGGCGACGGCGACGGCCTGCCCGGGCCGACCGACTCCTGGGTGACGCTCGCCGGACTGGCGCGCGAGACCTCGCGGGTCCGGTTGGGCACGCTGATGACCGCCGCGACCTTCCGCCATCCCGGCCCGCTCGCCATCGCGGTGGCCCAGGTCGACCGGATGAGCGGCGGCCGCATCGAGTTCGGTTTCGGGGCGGGCTGGTATGAGGATGAGCACACCGCCTACGGCATCCCGTTCCCGGCCACGGCCCGGGAGCGGTTCGACCGCTACGAGGAGCAGTTGGACGTCATCACCGGCCTGTGGGCGACGCCGGTGGGCGAGAACTTCCGCTATGAGGGGCGCCACTACCGTTTCGCCGAAGGGCCTGCGCTGCCCAAGCCCCAGCAGGCGCCGCGCCCGCCGGTGCTGATCGGCGGCACCGGCCCCACGCGCACACCGCGGCTGGCGGCGGCCCACGCCGACGAGTACAACGTGCCGTTCTCCTCGGTCGAGGACACCGGGGCCGCTTTCGAGCGGGTGCGCGCCGCGGTGCGTGCGGCCGGGCGCAGCGAGCCGATGGTCTACTCGGCGGCGCAGGTGGTCTGCTGCGGGCGCGACGAGGCCGAGGTGAACCGGCGCGCGGCGGCGATCGGGCGCGACCCCGACGAGCTGCGGAGCAACGGGCTGGCCGGTTCGCCGGCCGAGGTGGTGGAGAAGATCGGCAGGTTCGCCGATATCGGCGCCGAGCGGCTTTACCTGCAGGTGCTCGACCAGTCCGACCTGGACCACCTGGAACTGATCGCCTCCCAGGTGGCCCGCCAGCTCCGCTAGGAGCGCTTTGGCCGGTGCTGCCTAGCGGGCGGTGCCGGCCGGCAGAGGCCTTGCCCGCCGGCGCCGCCGGGCGGCCGCGCTGCGGCTGTGTTTTATGGCGCCGGCGGTGCGGCGTCCCCGGGGCCGCGGGACTCGTCTTCGGTGCCTGCCGCGGCCGCCTCGGTCTCGGTCCGTCCGGGTGCCGCGGTGCCGCGGCGGCGTCGTGCGATCGACCGGACGGCGAACCCGGCGGCGATCATGAGCGCACCCAGCGGGATGGTCCAGTAGGGCGAGCCCGCCGAGGTGATATCGGCGGCTCCGGGCGACAGCAGTGTGATGAAGCCCCAGACGATCAGCGCGAAGCCGCAGAGGACGAAGATGAGCAGATCGCGCAGTGACTGCATCGCGGGGGCTCCTTAGGTTGTTCCGGTGTGTGGCTTGTCGGTTTTGGCGATTGGCGGTCGACTGCCGGCATCGGGGTGGCCGGCGCGGCGCCGCCGCAGGTGTCCGCTCGCCAATCGCCGCGTGTGCGCACGTAATTGGACGTGCCGGGACCGCTGCGGGGTTCCGGCACGTTCACGCACGAGCCGCCGGAGAGTTAACTTGATGTCGAGATATTCGTTGGATACCTTGATATCGAGATAAAAAATGAGGCAGTGGTACACGGGACAGGCCGCACCGGCCGCCGCCCCCGCACGTCACGACCGTGCCACGCGCCGACCGGTGCCGCACGCGCGGCGACCGGGCCGGGGCGGACATCGCTGGTAGAACGGGGGAGCCGGCGTGTGCGTGGGCGCGGCGCCCCCGCACGTCCGGGCCATCTCGATAAGGGCAGCCTCAGTGGTGTCCCGGCGCCTGCGCTACGGCAGGATGCCGGGAGAAAGTGGCGAGATCAGGAGGCAAACACCGTGTCCGCGAACAGCTTCGGCAGCCGTGACACGCTCCGCGTTGGCGAAGAGTCGTATGAGATCTTCCGCTTGGACTCCGTTGAGGGCTCCAAGCGGCTCCCCTACAGCCTGAAGGTGCTGCTGGAAAACCTCCTGCGCACCGAGGACGGCTCGAACGTCACCGCCGAGCACATCCGGGCAGTGGGCCAATGGGACCCCGAGGCCCAGCCCACCCGGGAAATCCAGTTCACCCCCGCGCGGGTGATCATGCAGGACTTCACCGGGGTTCCCTGCGTGGTGGACCTGGCCACCATGCGCGAGGCCGTCGGCGACCTCGGCGGCGACCCCGCGAAGATCAACCCGTTGGCGCCGGCCGAGTTGGTCATCGACCATTCCGTGGTCGTCGACATCTTCGGACGCCCCGACGCGTTCGAGCGCAACGTCGGGATCGAGTACGAGCGCAACCGCGAGCGCTACCAGTTCCTGCGCTGGGGCCAGACCGCCTTCGACGAGTTCAAGGTCGTCCCGCCCGGAACCGGGATCGTGCACCAGGCCAACATCGAGCACCTGGCCCGCGTGGCCATGGTCCGCAACGGCCAGGTCTACCCCGACACCTGTGTGGGCACCGACTCCCACACCACGATGCAGAACGGCCTGGGCGTGCTGGGCTGGGGCGTCGGCGGCATCGAGGCCGAGGCCGCGATGCTCGGCCAGCCGATCTCCATGCTCATCCCGCGGGTGGTCGGCTTCAAGCTGACCGGCTCGCTCAAGCCGGGCACCACTGCCACCGACCTGGTGCTCACCGTCACCGAGATGCTGCGCGAGCACGGTGTCGTCGGCAAGTTCGTGGAGTTCTACGGCGACGGCGTGGCGTCGGTGCCGCTGGCGAACCGCGCGACCATCGGCAACATGAGCCCGGAATTCGGTTCCACCGCGGCGATCTTCCCGATCGACGAGGAGACCATCCGCTACATGAAGCTGACCGGGCGCCCGGAGTCCCAGACCCGCCTGGTCGAGGCCTACGCCAAGGAGCAGGGCCTCTGGCACGACACCGACCAGGAGCCGGTCTACTCCGAGTACCTGGAGCTGGACCTGGGCGACGTCGTCCCCTCCATCGCCGGCCCCAAGCGGCCCCAGGACCGCATCGCGCTGTCCACGGCCAAGCCGGCCTGGCGCAGCGATGTGCAGAACTACGTCACCAACCCGGTCGACGAGGCCTCCGACGAGTCGTTCCCGGCCTCCGACGCCCCGGCGCAGCCGCACAACGGGCAGCGTCCCAGCAACCCCGTGCAGGTCACCCTGGCCGACGGCACCGAGACCGAGGTCGACCACGGCGCCGTGGTCATCGCCGCGATTACCTCGTGCACCAACACCTCCAACCCTTCGGTCATGCTGGGCGCCGCCCTGCTGGCCAAGAACGCGGTGGAGAAGGGCCTGACCAGCAAGCCGTGGGTGAAGACCTCGCTGGCGCCCGGTTCCAAGGTCGTCACCGACTACTACGAGCGCTCCGGTCTGACGCCCTACCTGGACAAGCTCGGGTTCAACCTGGTCGGCTACGGCTGCACCACCTGCATCGGCAACTCCGGCCCGCTGCCCGAAGAGGTCTCCAAGGCCGTCCAGGACAACGACCTCGCGGTCACCTCGGTGCTGTCGGGCAACCGCAACTTCGAGGGCCGTATCAACCCCGACGTCAAGATGAACTATCTGGCGTCGCCGCCGCTGGTGGTGGCCTACGCGCTGGCCGGGTCGATGGACATCGACATCACCACCGAGCCGCTGGGCACCGGTACCGACGGCGAGCCGGTCTACCTGGCCGACATCTGGCCCACGCCCGAGGCCATCGAGGACGTGATGGGTTCGGCGATCGCCTCGGACATGTACGAGGACGCCTACTCCGACGTGTTCGCCGGTGACGAGCGGTGGCGCTCGCTGCCCACGCCCACGGGCAACACCTTCGAGTGGGAGGCCGACTCCACCTACGTGCGCAAGCCCCCGTACTTCGAGGGCATGGGCGCCGAGCCGGAGCCGGTTACCGACATCGCGGGTGCGCGCGTGCTGGCCAAGCTCGGCGATTCGGTCACCACCGACCACATCTCGCCGGCCGGCGCCATCAAGCCCGACACCCCGGCGGGCCAGTACCTCAAGGCCCACGGCATCGAGCGCAAGGACTTCAACTCCTACGGCTCGCGGCGGGGCAACCACGAGGTGATGATCCGCGGCACCTTCGCCAACATCCGCCTGCGCAACCAGATCGCGCCGGGCACCGAGGGCGGCTACACCCGGGACTTCACCCAGGCCGGCAACGCCTCCGAGGCGCCGGTGGCCTTCATCTACGACGCCGCGCAGAACTACGCCGCCCAGGGCACGCCGCTGGTGGTGCTGGGCGGCAAGGAATACGGCTCGGGTTCCTCGCGCGACTGGGCCGCCAAGGGCACCGCCCTGCTGGGCGTGCGGGCGGTCATCGCCCAGTCCTACGAGCGCATCCACCGCTCCAACCTGATCGGCATGGGCGTGCTGCCGCTGCAGTTCCCGCAGGGGCACTCGGCCGAGTCCTACGGGCTCAGCGGTGAGGAGGCCTTCACCATCACCGGTATCACCGGGCTGAACGAGGGCCGGGTGCCCGAGACGGTCAAGGTGACCACCGACAGCGGTGTGGAGTTCGACGCCGACGTGCGCATCGACACGCCCGGCGAGGCCGACTACTACCGCAACGGCGGCATCCTGCAGTACGTGCTGCGCCAGCTCATCACCGAGTAGGCGCTGCACCCGCACCGGGCAGGGGCCACGGCCCCCGGCGTCCGCCGCGGGGAGCACACCGGTACAGCAGCAGGGCCGCCGTCCGTCGCAGACGGGCGGCGGCCCTGTTTTCGCGGTATCCGGCATTTCGTATCGGCCGGCGCCGCCACCGGGGACAACCGCGCCGCCAGCCGGATGCGGCCAACCGGAACGCAGGTACCGGTCCTGCGATATACCGCAGCACCGATAATGTCGTCCTGCACGTGTCGGCATGGCGTGGGAAGGACAGCATGAGCGAGGGCGGCACCGGTTCCGGCGACCGCTTCGCCGGTCCGTACCGGCTCATCGAGCCGTTGGGACGCGGCGGGTTCGGCGAGGTCTTTCTCGCCCAGGCGCCCGACGGGAGCCGGGCTGCGGTGAAACTGCTGCACGCCACCTGGGCGGGCGACGGCGACATGCGCCGCCGCTTCGCCGACGAGGTGGCCCAGGCGCGCAGGGTGAGCGGCTTCTGCGTCGCCGAGATCCAGGACGCCGATCCCGAAGCCGATCAGCCCTGGATCGCCACGGAGTACGTCGACGGGCCGACTCTGGAAGCCGACGTACGCGACCGGGGCCCGCGGCGCGGCGCCGACCTGCACCGGCTGGCCGTGGCCACCGCGACCGCCCTGGCCGCCGTGCACGGCGCCGGGGTCGTGCACCGCGACCTCAAGCCCGGCAACATCATGCTCGCCGGCGACGGCCCCCGTGTCATCGACTTCGGTATCGCCCGCGCGATCGAGGCCACGTCGATGACCGCCAGCGGCATCGTCGGCACCATCGGATACATGGCGCCCGAGCAGCTCGAAGGGGCGCGGCTCACCCCGGCCGTCGACGTGTTCGCCTGGGGAGCGGTCATGATCTACGCCGCCACCGGGCGCGAGGCGTTCGCCGCGCCGACCCAGGCCGCCCGGACCACCCGGGTCCTCACCGGCGAACCGGACACGGGTGACCTGGCCGGACCGCTGCTGCCCGTCGTACTCGCGTGCTTGGACAAGGACGCTGCGAACCGCCCCGGTTCCCGCACGCTGCTGGACATGCTGCTGGGCTCGCACGCGCCCGACGCGGCGGGGGACACCGGCGCGGGGACGGATGCCGCCACCCGCGCCGAACGCGACACGCTCACCCGGGTCGAGCGCGCTCGGGACGGTGCGACCCGGGTCGAGACCGCCACCGATGGCGCCGCCGCCGGCGACCAGGGCCGCGCCGGCACACTGCTCTACACCAACCTCGCGCCGGGCACCCCCGGTTCCCCTGGAGAGGCGCCCGGCCCACCAGGCGGGTCCGCGCCGGTTGCCGAAACCCCAGCAGGAAACGTCCGGAACACGGCATCGCCGACGCCGACGCCGACTCCCGCGCCCGGAGACCCGCCACCCGCGGGCCCCGGCCCCGCCGACCTCGGGCGCGGTGGCGGTTCGGGTGTGCCGCCCTACTGGTTCGCCGGGCACCGCTGCACGGATCCGGGCTCCTTGGCCGCAGCCATGCAGACCGACTGGACGGCGGCTGTCGGTGTCTTCAGTGACGAGGAGGAGCGTGCCGCATTGGGGGCATGGCTGGTCGACGACATCGGCGACACCGTTACCGACCGGTCGATCTTCCGGCGCCGCTCCGGCGACGCCAACCGGACCGTCGCCTGGTTCATCGTCCAGCAGCGCCCGGACCTGCCGCCGGTCTTCCGCGGACGCCCGGCGGCCTTTGCCGACCTGCGCGAGCGTTTCGCCCGGATCCGCCCTGCTTTCACCGGGGCGCCGCCGGACAACGAGTTGCTGATGCTGGCGCGGCCGGAGGTGCTGCACCTGCTGGCGCTGCACGACGATCCGGGCCGGGCCGACCTGCAGCGGACGGCAGACGACCTCGCAGCGGCCGAGCAGGCTGCCGGGGTGTTTCGCCGCAGGCTGGAGGAGGCCGTGCCGCGCCTCGCTCAGCACGCCGCGGTCGACTCCGCGCTCATCCTGGCACTGCTGTTCGATCCGGACCGCCCGGTGCGTCCCGACGCGGGCGGTCACCCGCAGGTCCAGGAGTGGTACGAGGCGCTGTGGGGCGCCGTCGAACGCGAGCAGGGGCCGGCCCGTGCGGGCACGGCGGCGACCGTGGCCTCGCTGACGGGCGCGGCTCGCGACAGCGGCCTGAGCAGCGCCCAGTGGAACGCGGAGCTGGTCCAGGCGGAGCGGGAGCGCGAGGCGGCGGCCGCGAGCTGGGTCCGCGAGGCCCGGCTGTACCGCATCAGGCGGTTGCTGCGCTTCAGCCCGTGGATGGTGGTACTGGGCGGCGTTGTTGCGCTGGTGCTGGAGCAGTCCGGCGAAACCGATGCGGCTCTGGCCTGGTGCGTCGCCGGTGCGCTGGCCTGGCTGGCGGCCTGGATCGCCCAGGGGGTGGTCGGCCGGTTCAGTGGCCCGCGCAACGGCCACCCGACCGCGGTGCAGGCTGCGCAGGCGCGTTTCCACCAACTCCGCGACCACGCCGCCCGGCTCGGCCAGGGCGCAGAGCGGATGCGGGCCGAACTGCGCGCCGTGCGCGCAGCGTGCGGCGGGTGACGGCCATCTTCCGGGCGGCCAACCGTTCCGGCGCCCCCGGGCCGGCCCATCGGCACGGCCCGGGCGGCCTGCCGTGCCGGTGTTCCGCGGCAGGCCGACCCGAGCGCGGCGGCCGATCAAGGGGCCGAGGGCTAAAGCTTCAGCTTCATCGGCTCGTCGCTGGGCTCGGGCATGCCGCCGGCCGGTTCCAGGCTGATGCCCAGTTGCTCGGCTGAGCCGAGGTCGCCGGACATGCCGGAGTAACGGCCCTCGCCGGAGCGTTCCAGCATGCCGGCCGATCGCATCCCGGAGTTGTCGACGTACCACATCTGGTAGCCCATGCCGTCGGGCGCGGGCGGCAGGCCGTCGACCATCACCATCACCATGTCGCTGCTTTCGGAGGTGAACACGGTCGCCTGGGCCTGGCTCCGGCTGACCGGCTGTTCGCGCATGTCGGTGTCGGATGCGCTCAGCAACGCCTCGACCTTTGCGGTGTGTTGGCTCATCTGCTGCATGCGCTGGTCCATGGCCACCACGGTTCCGCCCAGCACCAGGACGAGCATTGCGCAGGCCGCGGTCAGCAGCCACGGCAGCCGGCGCCGCCACTTGCGGTGGCCGGACATGCTGATGACCCGGCCGCCGCCCTCGGCGCCGCCGTCCCCGCCGCCCGTTCCTGCGCCGGCGCCCGGTGCAGCCGTGGCCCCCTCGGTCCCTTGCTTGGTCTCGGCGCCCCCGCTGTCCTCGGCGGGCCGCGAGTCGGCGGTCTCGGGCGGCAGTTGGCGGACGTTGGGCACCGAGGCCCGCAGCCGCTCCCAGACCGCCTCGGCCGGGCGCTCGGCCTGGGCGTAGGCCAGCCGCACGGTGGTGGCGTGGAACTCGGTCAGGTCGCGCCGGCAATCGGCGCACTCCTCGATGTGCTTGCGGGCGCGTTCGCGCTCGGTGCCGCTCAGCGCGTCGACCGCATATCCGGCGGTCAGCCCGTGCACGTCGTGATCGGGCAGGCTCACACCATCACCCCCAGGCAGTCGCGCAGTCGGATCAGCCCGTCGCGCAGTCTTCCTTTCACCGTGGTCAGCGGCACTCCCAGCAGTTCGGCCGCTTCGCGCTGGGTGTAACCGGTGTAGTACGTCAACCGCACGGTCTCGCGCTGCGGATCGGTCAACCGGCGCAGGCAGCGGCGCACCTTCTCCCGTTCCAACCGGTGCTCCACTTGCTCGGCCACGTCATCGGGCGGGGACGACTCCGGCGCCATGCGCCCGGCCACCTCCATGCGGGCGGAGGAGGACTGCTCGGAACGCACCCGGTCCACCGCCCGGCGGTGGGCGAGGGTCAGCACCCACGCGCGCACGCCGCCGCGGCCCGGGTCGAAGCGGGCGGCCAGGCGCCACAGCTCGGTGAACACTTCCTGGGTGACCTCCTCGGCCTGGGCCCGGTCCAGCATCACGCGGCGGACGAGGCCGAAGACCGGTCCCGACAGCTCGCGGTAGACCTCCTCGAAGGCGCCCAGGTCGCCCAGTGCGGTGCGTTGCAGCAGCGCCGCCATCCGGTGTTCGTCATCGGGCCCGCCCGCGCCGTCCGCCGCGCCATCGGCGGTTTCCGCCCGGCGCGGCGGCTGCGCTGGAATCGCCTGCTCCACTCGTGCCACCGTCCTCGGCTCCGACTGTCGTCGTTGTATCGTTCCATCCTCATTCGGAGCCGGGGCCGCCGCGGCGACCCGTTGTACGGTGCCCGCCGTCACCGCAACCGATTCGTTACCGAGTTGGCCGTCTCCCTGCGTGCAACCGCTCCGAAGCAGGGGCGTGTCCGATCAACAGAGCACCTCTCCAGCAGCTCCGCCGGCGGCCGCGCAGCCGCTGCAGGAGCGGCCCCGCCCGCTTATCGGTGCGCTGTGCGGCCTGGTGGCCGCCGGCGCGGCACTGGGTACCGCCGAGATCGCCGGCGCGCTGATCCGGCCCCAGGCCACCCCGCTGATCGCGGTCGGCCAAGCGGTCATCGACCTGACACCGCAGCCGTTGAAGGAGTTCGCGGTGGCGACCGTCGGCGAGGCCGACCGGCCGCTGCTCGTCGCGGGCACCGCGGTGCTCCTCGCGCTCTTCGCGGCCGGGATCGGGGTCGGGGCGCTGCGGGACCGGTGGACCGGCGACGCCGGGATCGCGGTGCTGGCCGGCGTCGGCGCGGCCGCCGCACTGACCCGCCCCGAAGCCGACCTGGTCTACGCGCTGCCGTCGGCGGCGGGCGGCGCGGTGGCCCTGGTCCTGCTGCGCATGCTCGTGCGTGCGGCTCCGCGGGGTAAGGGTGTCCGCGCGAGCGCACCCGCAGCGGCGGACAGCGAGGACGCCGCGGACGCCCCGGGCGGCGCCGGCGCTGCGGGCGCGGAC